>NZ_JAIUHK010000006.1:0-218606 GCF_020165075.1 Mesorhizobium sp. CA4 | reverse complement strand
ATCGGCGAGATCGGCGGCCCGCAGGAAGCCGAAGCCGCGATCTGGGCGCGCGACAATATGAGGAAGCCGCTGATCGCCTACATCGCCGGCCTCTCCGCCCCGAAAGGCCGCCGCATGGGCCATGCCGGCGCCATCATCTCCGCGTTCGGCGAGTCGGCGCAGGAAAAGGTCGAGATCCTCAAGGAAGCCGGCGTCGTCATCGTGCCGACCCCTGCGTCCTTCGGCGAAGTGGTGGCCGATACGCTGGCACGGACGAAGAAGGCGGCTTGACGGCCGACCAGGCGAAAGTCGGGGAAGCAGAAAGTGAAGCCAGTCTCGTGCCGGCGATCTTCGCGATCGCCGGCCCCCGATCGGCTCGCCTTGCGGTCGACGCCGCCTTGGCAAAAAAGCAATTCGAAGAAACTGCGCAGCAATTTTTGTCGGGAATTGCGAACACTTAGCGCGGCTACAGCGGCGATCGACGAACGTTCGGACCAGCGGCTTTGGAACAGAGCAAACCCATCAAGTTTCGTGAGGACGAGCGCAGCCTGCTGTTGCGCCTGCTGCTTCAGGTCGCGAGCGCACGCGAGCCCGAGATCGCCGCAGTCCTGAGCGGCCGCAGGTCGCTCGTCTCGCTGGCCCTCGAGCAGCGCATCCCGGCGCTTCAGGCGAGCGGCGTCTGGTTTCAGTTGCTGGCGATTGCCGACGAGTTGCTTGCCATGCGGGCGCGGCGCGAGCTCGAGCAAGGCGCGGGCGCCGACGAAGTGCCTGGGTCGTTCGCCAGCGTGATTGCCGAGATGGCAGCGAACGGCCACTCGGCGGCCGAAGCTCAGGCGGCGCTCGACGAACTTTGCGTCGGCCCGACCATGACCGCGCATCCGACGGAGGCAAAACGCGTCACCGTGCTGGAGATCCACCGCCGAATCTATCGCAAGCTGACCGAGCTCGACCAGCCGCGCTGGGCGCCGCGCGAACGCGATCTCCTGGTCGCCGACCTGGAGAGCGAGATCGAGCTTTTGTGGATGACGGGCGAGCTGCGGCTGGAGCGCCCGACGGTCGAGCGCGAGATCGCCTGGGGACTGCATTTCTTCCGCGAAGTCATCTTCGAGGCAACGCCGCAGCTCTATGGCAAGCTTCAGGACGCTTTCGAGCGTCACTATCCCGGCGAGCCAATCAAAATTCCCTCCTTCATGCGCTATGCCTCGTGGATCGGCGGCGACCGCGACGGCAATCCGAATGTGACGGCCGAAGTCACCGCCTACGCCATGGCCGAATACCGCAACACCGCCATAGGCTGGTATCTGGCGCAGCTGCAGCGGCTGGTGTCGGTGCTCAGCGCCAGCACGAACGTCATCGAGCTGCCGGCCAGTTTTAAGCAGGTGCTGCAATCAGCGCTTGAGAGGAGCGGAGAGTCGCAAGCGATCGCCGCGCGCAACCCTGACGAACCGCTCCGCCAGTTCGCTTCGGCCCTGCTTGCCCGACTGGTCGCCACGCGCGACGGCGGCAAGGCGGCGTACCTCTCGGCGGAGGCGTTTCGGGCCGATCTCAACGCGCTGTCTTCGGTTCTGGAAGCGATCGGAGGGCGCGCGGTGGCCAGGCGTTTCGTCCAGCCGCTGCTTTGGCAGGTCGGAAGCTTCGGTTTCCGCACGGTCGCGCTCGACATCCGGCAGAACTCCACGGTCGTCAACCGAGTGCTGGCCGAACTGTTCGCGCTGACCGATCCGGCCGATCCCGTCGCCCCCGGCACGCCGCAATGGTCGGCGCGTATTCGCGCGGCGCTGAGCCAGGGTGAGCGGCTGGAGATCGACGAAAGACGGCTCTCGCCCGAAGCAGCCGAGCTGCTTTCGACATTCTCGGTTATCGCCAAGCAGATCTCGGGCCCCGATGCCGATGCGGTCGGCTCTTTCGTGCTCAGCATGACCCGCTCGGCCGACGATCTGCTCGCGGTCTACCTGCTGGCGCAATATTGCGGACTGTCGACCGCGCCCGGTGGCGGCGGCACGATCAGGCTGCGGATCGTGCCGTTGTTCGAGACCATCGCCGATCTGCAGGCAGCCCCTGCCATCCTGAACGGGTTGCTCGGCGTCTCGCTGGTGCGGCGGACGGTGCGCGATTTCGGCGCGCGCCAGGAAATCATGCTTGGCTATTCGGATTCCAACAAGGATGGCGGCTTCCTCGCTTCGAATTGGGAGTTGGCCAAAGCGCAAAAGCGCCTCGCCGCCATCGGCCGCAAGCACAACACCAGGATCAGCTTCTTTCACGGCCGCGGCGGCTCCGTCAGCCGCGGCGGCGCGCCGACCGGCCGGGCGATCGCGGCGCAGCCGCAGGGCACCGTCGCCGGATCCATGCGGGTGACCGAGCAGGGCGAGGTCGTGTCGTCGAAATTCGCCAATCGCGGCACCGGCCTCAACCAGCTCGAGGTTCTCGCCGCCGCCGTGCTGGCGCATGGTGTCCGATCCACCGGCAATGCTAGGCCTAAGGAGACGCCGGAGTTCGACGAAGCGCTGGAAGCGCTGGCGGGCATGTCGCAGGCGTCCTACGCCGGATTGATGGCCGAGCCGGGCTTCCTCGACTATTTCAACCAGGCGAGCCCGGTCGCGGAACTGGCGCTCTTGAAAATGGGCTCACGCCCGGATCGTCGCTTCGGCGCCAGCGGCATTGCCGACCTACGCGCCATTCCATGGGTGTTCGCCTGGAGCCAGAACCGACATCTGCTGACCGGCTGGTATGGCATCGGCAGCGCGTTGAACGCCTTCGTCACGGTGCGCGGCGAGGCCGGGCGCGAGCTTCTGGCCCGCATGTTCGAGCACTCGCGCTTCTTCCGCCTGATCGTCGACGAGGCCGAGAAGACGCTCTACCAATCCGACATGGAAATCGCGCGGCTCTATGCCGGCCTGGTATCCGACGGCGATGCCGCGCGACGAATCCACGCCCGCATCGCCGCCGAATACGAGCTGACACGGCGCCTGATCGGCGACCTCACGGGAGGCGATCTTTCCGCCCGCTTCCCGATGTTCAAGCGGCGTTTCGACAATCTGCGCCGGCAGATGGACGATATTCACCGGCTGCAGATCGAGCTGCTGCGTGAGGTCCGGACAAGCACGGGCGCAGATCAGAAGCGGGCGACCGACGCCCTGCTGGTGTCGATCAACTGCATCTCGGCTGGACTGGGGTGGACGGGGTAGGCACCGTTTGCCGAGTTGCCGGGATCGCCTCGCGTCAAAGCCTTCGGCGGTGTGGTCTCATCGCCCGCCGCCGCTTGACTTTGATCCAATGAACCGCAGGCAGCAACGAGAACGGTCGCGCCGATGCCAATTCTACAGGGTCAGGGAGAATGGTGCGGTCGAGAAGACTCGAACTTCCACGGGTTGCCCCACAGCGACCTCAACGCTGCGCGTCTACCAATTCCGCCACGACCGCACGTGGTAGGAGCCGGAACCGTCCGGCCCGGGGCCTGTAGCAAATCGTTTCCGGCGAAACAAGTGCGCTGAGCGGAATATTCGCGAATGCGTATCACCCACAACTGCACAGCGGTTTTGGGAGGCCGACGTGCATCGGACACAGCGGCTGGCACAAGCCACCGTGGCCCGGCTTCACGTTGGCGGAACTGGACGTTTTGGCCGATTGCCGCCATATGAGAGCAGCATCGAGAAAGTTCCATGACAGAACGCAGCCAGATCGCCACGTCGTTCCTTCCCCTGCCTGGTTCGGCGCCGGTGGAATGGGTGATCGAACCCGGCCTTACGTCCTATCCGGATGCGCTCGCCTTCATGGAGGCACGCGCGGAGGCGATCCGCAGCGGTGCCGCCGGCGAGATGGTCTGGTTGGTCGAGCATCCGCCGCTCTACACCGCCGGAACCAGCGCGCGAATTGAAGACCTGATCGATCCCGACCGCTTTCCCGTCTTTGCCGCGGGCCGCGGCGGCGAATACACCTATCACGGTCCCGGCCAGCGCGTGGCCTATGTGATGCTCGACCTGAAGCGCCGGCGCGAGGATGTGCGCGCCTTCGTCGCGGCGCTGGAGCAATGGATCATCGCCACGCTCGCCGCCTTCAACGTGCGCGGCGAGCGGCGCGAGGATCGTGTCGGCGTCTGGGTGGTACGGCCGGACCGGCCGGCCCTGCCCGACGGCTCACCCGCCGAAGACAAGATCGCGGCCATCGGTATCCGGCTGCGGCGCTGGGTGAGCTTTCACGGCATCGCCATCAATGTCGAGCCGGATCTCGGCCATTTCAGCGGCATCGTGCCCTGCGGCGTCTCGGACCATGGCGTGACCAGCCTCGTCGATCTTGGCATTCCCGTCACCATGGCCGATCTCGACCTGGCGCTGAAATCCGCTTTCGAGGATCTGTTCGGGCCTGCCGCTGTTCCGGCTGCGGAGCCTGCTCGCAAGGTCGGCTGAGGCAACCCTCTCGCCAGGACAATCTGACCAGCGCCGTCCCTTCGCCGTCCAAGGGCTCGGCGGAGAGGATTTCGCCGGACCATCCCGCATTGCCGCCGAATGGCGTCAACCTTTCCTTAACCCTGCCCAAACGGATCGCCCGAAATCAATCTGGCGCACCCAGGCGGTCGTTGACATTCGAACAAAATTAGAACAAATTACGAACATTCCAACAACGGAGGCTGTTATGTCTGATCTGGTTCAGGATGTCGTCTCGCTGGTTTGCATGAGCACCTTTCTCGTTTCCATGGCGATTTGGATCGGCGCCATGTGATCGGGCGGCTTCGCCGCTACCGGGACGGGCAACGGCCCGCCCGTTGTTCGGGCCGGTAACAAGACCGCTCGTAGGACAGGCAAAGCCCGCCTGGGACGGGCAAGAGCCCGTCCATTATTGTTAAGTCTTTCTTGGCCGGGCTGACGCCAGGCTGCTCCTTCAAGACAGAGAGCCAAGGCAAGTGTCGGTCACCCTCGTGGCCGGCAATCTCGGACTGATCTTCCTTTTGATGACCGTGCCGCTCGGATTGCGCACGGTCACCGTCAGCCGCGTGATCAAGGCCGATCGCCAACGCCTCTGGCAGGCGCTGTGGCCGGCGGATTAGGCTCTTTGCGCAGAGCCAGGGCAAGCCAAGATTCGGATCAGGCTGAGCCGAGGACGGTAGTTTCCGAGAACCGGCCTACGCCGGCCGTAGCCTTCATAAAGCAAAGACACTTATGAGGGCTTCGGCCGGCGAAGGCCGGAACGGAGCGTACTTAAAGTACGTGAGTACCGGAAGCGCAGGAACCTGCCGTCCGCAGGCCAGCCTTATCCGAATATCGGTTTGGCCTTAGAGCGGCACGACCTTGCCCTCGGCCAACGTCACCCGCCGGTCCATGCGTCCGGCGAGCTCGTGGTTGTGGGTGGCGATCAGCGCCGCGAGGCCCGACTGCCTGACCAGCGCCTCCAGCGCATCGAAGACATAGGAAGCGGTGACCGGATCGAGATTGCCGGTCGGCTCGTCGGCCAGGAGCACCAGCGGCGCGTTGGCGACGGCGCGGGCAATGGCGACGCGCTGCTGCTCGCCGCCGGAAAGCTCGGCCGGCCGGTGCTGCGCGCGCTTGCCGATCTGCATATAGTCGAGAAGCTGCACCGCCCGCTCGGATGCTTCCTTGCGGCCGAGCCCCTTAATCAGCTGCGGCATCATGATGTTTTCGAGCGCGGAGAACTCCGGCAGCAAATGATGGAACTGATAGACGAAGCCGACATCGTTGAGGCGGATCGCGGTGCGCTCCTCGTCCGACAGCCGTCCGCAGGCACGGCCGGCAAGGATCACGTCACCCGCGTCGGGGCGCTCCAGCAGGCCGGCCGTGTGCAAAAGGGTCGACTTGCCGGTGCCCGACGGCGCCACCAGCGCCACCATCTCGCCGCGCCTGAGCGAAAAATCGGCGCCGTTCAGAATGGTAAGCTTGCGCGGCCCCTGGACATAGTGCCGCTCGACGCCCTTCAACTCGATAATGGCCTCGGCCATCATTCGTACCTCAAGGCTTCGACGGGATCGAGCCGGGCGGCACGCCAAGCCGGGAACACCGTCGCGAGGAACGACAGGCCAAGCGCCATGATGACGACATACGTCGTCTCGCGCGGATCCATCTTCGCCGGCAACTGGCTGAGGAAATAGAGCTCGGGATTGAACAGGATCCTGCCGGTCATCCAGGAGAAGAACTGGCGGATCGATTCGATGTTTAGGCAGATGACGACGCCGAGCAGAACGCCGGCGATCGTGCCGGTGACGCCGATCGCAGCGCCCGTCATCAGGAAGATGCGCAGGATCGCGCCGCGCGAGGCGCCCATCGTGCGCAGGATGGCGATGTCGTGGCCCTTGTCCTTCACCAGCATGATGAGGCCGGAAATGATGTTGAGCGCCGCCACCAGCACGATCAGCGTGAGAATCATGAACATGACGTTGCGCTCGACCTGCAGCGCCGAGAAGAAGGTCTCGTTGCGCTGGCGCCAGTCGACGAGCTCGACCGGCCGCTGCGCCGCCTGCTCGACCAGCGGCTTCAGCGCATCGACATTGTCGGGATTGTCGACATAGATCTCGATGGTCTGCGCGCGCCCGTCCATGTTTAAATAGAGCTGCGCTTCCGAAAACGGCATGTAGACGATCGAGCTGTCATATTCCGACATGCCGACCTCGAAGATCGCCGCCACCTTATAGCCCTTCATGCGCGGCGTGGTGCCGAGCGGCGTCACGTCGCCGTCCGGCGAGATCAGCGTGATGGTGTCGCCGAGCACCAGCCCGAGGCTTTCGGCCATGCGCTTGCCGATCGCCACGCCGTCGCCGGTGTCGAAACCGTCAAGCGTGCCCTGCTTGATGTTGCTGGCGACGATCGAAATCTTGCCGAGGTCCTCGCCGCGGATGCCCCGCACCAAGGCGCCCGTGCCGCCGCCGACATTGCCTTGCGCCAGGACCTGGCCGTCGATCAGCGGGATGGCGTATTTGACGCCCGCGACGCCGTTGATGCGGTTCGCCACCTGGGCGTAATCCTCCAGGGGCGAATCGAGCGGCTGCACGATGAGATGGCCGTTGACGCCGAGGATGCGGGTCAGCAATTCGGCGCGGAACCCGTTCATTACGGCCATGACGACGATCAGCGTCGCGACGCCGAGCATGATGCCGAGGAAAGAGATCGAGGCGATGACCGAGATCACCGTCTCCTTGCGGCGCGAGCGCAGGTAACGCCACGCCACCATGCGCTCGAAGCCGGAGAAAGCGCCTGCCGCTGATCTGGCCGCTGCCGCCGGCTTACTCATGCGGCGATACCCAGACGCTTCTTGGCCTCGGCGATCGGCAGCGTCTCGCGCTCGCCCGATTTGCGGTTCTTGATCTCGACCTCGCCGGCGGCCACGCCGCGCGGGCCGACGATCACCTGCCACGGCAGGCCGATCAGGTCGGCGGTGGCGAATTTGCCGCCGGGACGCTGGTCGGTGTCGTCATAAAGCACGTCCTTGCCCGCCGAAGTCAGAGCCGTATAGAGCTCGGCGCAGACGCGGTCGCATTCGCCGTCGCCGACCTTCATGTTGATCAAGCCGATATCGAAGGGCGCCACCGCTTCCGGCCAGATGATGCCGTTCTCGTCATGGCTCGCCTCGATGATCGCCGCGACCAGCCGCGACGGACCGATGCCGTAGGAGCCGCCAGAGGCGAAGTGATCCTTGCCGTCGGGTCCGGTCACCTTGGCGTTCATCGGCTTGGAGTATTTCTCGCCGAAATGGAAGATGTGGCCGACCTCGATGCCGCGCGCCGAGACCTGCTCGCTTGGCGGAACGTTCGCCCAGGCCGCCTCGTCATGCATCTCGTCGGTGGCGGCATAAGGCGTCGTCCACTTCTTCACGATATCGCCGATCTCGGCGTCGTTTGAGAAGTTCGTTCCGGCGCCCGGCACGTCGAGCGTGAGATAGGCGCGGTCGCAGAACACCTGGCTCTCGCCGGTTTCGGCCAGGATGATGAACTCATGGCTGAGGTCGCCGCCGATCGGACCGGTATCGGCCCGCATTGGAATGGCCTGCAGGCCCATGCGTGTGAACGTCCTGAGGTAGGAGACGAACATACGGTTGTAGGCGGCCTTGGCGCCCTCGAAATCGAGGTCGAACGAATAGGCGTCCTTCATCAGGAATTCTCTGCTGCGCATGACGCCGAAACGCGGACGCACCTCGTCGCGGAACTTCCACTGGATGTGGTAAAGATTGAGCGGCAGGTCCTTATAGGACTTCACGTAAGCGCGAAAAATCTCGGTGACCATCTCTTCGTTGGTCGGCCCGTAGAGCATGTCGCGGTCCTGGCGGTCCTTGATGCGCAGCATCTCCTTGCCGTAGTCGTTGTAGCGGCCGCTTTCGCGCCACAGATCCGCCGACTGGATGGTCGGCATCAGGATTTCCAGCGCGCCGGCGCGGTTCTGTTCCTCGCGGATGATCTGGCAGACCTTGTCCAGCACGCGCTTGCCCAACGGCAGCCACGAAAAGCTGCCCTGCCCCTGCTGGCGGATCATGCCGGCGCGCAGCATCAGCCGGTGCGAGACGATCTCGGCCTCGCGGGGATTTTCTTTGAGAATGGGCAGGAAGTAGCGCGACAAACGCATGAACTGGTCCGTGAGTGAAATGGCGGCGCGGGGAATCGGCGCGCCTCAGGCTGCTTGCCCGGGCTTCATAGCCATTTCAAGGCCGAATGGAAACCCGAGTGCCCCAAAGTATCGGGCCTTCTGCACCTTACCAAAAAGGCGATTTTGGCCGCGAAGTGCCGCAAATCGCTATTTGATCGATTCACAAGCAAGCCCTGCCGCACTATTGTGCAGTGCAGCACGATATTGCCCGTTTCGGGGCAAAATTCTTCGTGACATTTTCACCTGCCCTGGTCTAGTGTGCGCCGATAACCGAGAGGGCGGAGAAAAATCTGCTCTCCTACGCGGTCAAAGTCTTGGGAGGATGCGATCTAGGCGCGGTAACTCGCTGCCGCCGGACACCGGAAACGGATCGGACGCGTTTAAATTGCAAGGCCTCGTGCCTTGCATTTTTTTTGTGCAATCATCTGCTTAGCACGACCATCTGCCAAACAGCATCGCCATTCGTTAGCCACCGAATTCGGAAGCCGGCTTCCGAATTCAACTTTGGCGCGCGTATGCTGCTTAATACTTCGGGAGACTGTATTCTCGGCGTCAGTGATGGGCATTCGGACTAAAGTCCGGCATGATCCGCATGATGTCGTCGAAGCTGAATCCCAGCCCTATCGTAAGACCGTAGAGAATGCCCATGACGACCACCGTCACGATCGTCGCGCGGGTGAAAGCGCGCAACATGTGCGGTCCGCGCGGAGCGCTGGAAACGGTGCCCAGCGTGACATCCTGATCGTCGTCCTGCGTGCGCAGGCTGAACGGCAGAACAACGAACAGAACCAGCCACCAGGTGACGAAGAACAGCGCGGCGAACAGGATCCAGTTCATGCCTGCTCCAGTTCGACCAGCGTGCCGAAGAAATCCTTGGGATGCAGGAACAGCACCGGCTTGCCATGCGCGCCGATCTTCGGATTGCCGTCGCCCAGCACGCGCGCGCCGCTTGCTTTCAAATGATCCCGGGCAGCCATGATATCGTCGACCTCATAGCAGACGTGATGCATGCCGCCCGAAGGGTTCTTCTCGAGGAAAGCCGCGATGGGCGACGTCTCGCCCAGCGGCTCCAGCAACTCGATCTTGGTGTTGCCGACATCGACGAACACCACGGTCACGCCATGCTCCGGCAGCGCCTGCGGCTCGCTCAGCCGCGCGCCCAGCACATCGCGATAGGCAGCCACCGCCGCGGCCAGATCCGGCACGGCAAGCGCGACATGGTTCAGGCGTCCAAGCATCAAGCGCTCCGCTTTAGGGGAATAGGGGAGTAGGGCAGTAGGGGAATAGGGGAAAAATAGGCAATTGCTCGTCCTTCGCTACTGCCCTACTGCCCTACTCCTCATTCGTCACCGCGTGACGAATACCGTCACCAGCGGCTTCTTGCCCCAGGCTTCGTTGGCGGCGCCGCGCACGGCGCGACGCACCGCCTCCTGCACCAGGTCGAGGTCTTTTCGGCGCTGGCGCGGAATGGAGTCCACCGCGCCGATTGCCGCATCGAGCATCAGGTCCTCCAGCGTCTCGCCGCGGGCATCCGCCTCCGCGACGCCGATCGCCACCAGATCAGGGTCACCGGCAAGCTCATATTTGTCGTCGAGCACGACGTTGACCGCGACATGCCCGGCGAAGGAAAGCTTGCGGCGGTCGCGTATCCCCATCGCCTGGTCGGTGCCGATCAACAGGCCGTCCTTGTAGAGCCGGCCGAACGGCACCTGGTCGATGATCGTCGCAGGACCAGGCCATAGCCTCAGCATGTCGCCGTCGCGCACCTGCGCCACCTGGCCGATGCCCGACATCGACATAAGCGAGCCCTGCGCCACCAGATGCGCCGCCTCGCCATGCACGGGAACGCCGATCTGCGGCCGGACCCATTCATACATCTTGCGCAATTCGCTGCGGCGCGGGTGGCCGGAGACATGCACCAGCGCGTCGCCGTCCTCGATGATCTTCATGCCGAGATCGATCAGCCGGTTCTTGATCTCGAGAATTCCTTTTTCGTTGCCGGGAATGGTGCGCGAGGAAAACACCACCGTGTCGCCGGCCGTCAGCGCCACCGACTTCATCTCGTCACGCGAAAGCTTGGCAAGGGCAGCCAGCGGCTCGCCCTGGCTGCCGGTGCAGATGATCACCAGGTTCTCGCGCGGGATATAGCCATAGTCCTCCTCGGCGATGAACTCCGGCAGCCCGTCCATGTAGCCGAGCTCGCCCGCCACATCGATAACGCGCTTCAGCGAACGGCCGAGCACCAGGCACTGCCGGCCGGCATCGCGTGCCGCCCTGGCGATCGAGACGATGCGCCCGACATTGGAGGAGAAGGTGGTGACCGCGACGCGTCCCTTCGCACTCTCGATGACGCCCTTGAGACCCTCGCCGACAGCGACTTCCGACGGCGACTCCCCTTCCCTCAGCGCGTTGGTGGAATCGCAGATCAGCGCCAGCACGCCCTTGTCGCCATAGGCGCGGAAGCGTGCCTCGTCGGTCTTCGGGCCGATCGTCGGCGCCGGGTCGATCTTCCAGTCGCCGGTGTGGATGACGGTGCCGGCGGGCGTGGTGATCGCCAGCGACATCGGCTCGGGGATCGAGTGCGCCACCGGAATGGCCTCGATCTCGAAAGGCCCGATGGTGAATTTCTCGCCGGCCCGATAGATCGACGCCGGGATCTTCGGCGCGCCCTGTTCGCCCTGCCGCTTGGCCTCGAGCAGGCCGGCGGTGAACGGCGTCATCCAGACCGGCGCCTTGAGCTTCGGCCAGATATCGAGCAGCGCGCCGTAATGGTCTTCATGCGCGTGGGTGATGACGATGCCGCGCAGCCCGTCGATATTCTCCTCGATGAAGCGCGTATCGGGCAGGATCAGGTCGACGCCGGGATGCGCGCTGTCGGGGAAGGTCACGCCTACATCGACGATGATCCATTCGCGTGCGTCGGCAGGCCCATAGCCATAAAGGGCGAAGTTCATGCCGATCTCGCCGACGCCGCCCAGCGGCGCGAAGACGAGCTCGGCGTTTTCTCTATTCGCCATCAATTCTTTCCTTCCTGGCCGCTTTGGCCAAGCCGTTGGCGCAATTCCGGGAAAAGCGCGTCACGGCTTTCCGTCCGGAATTGCACAAAAACAAAATTATACCCGGGCCGAGGCAACCGCGCCGAAATGCACGTCGCCGGCCGCGATCGTCAAAACCGATCCATCATCGTCGCGGATCACAAAACGGCAGTCCTCGTCAATGGTTTCGAAGACGCCGCGCACCACATTGCCGTCAATTCTGACAGCAACCTCGCCGCCGAGCCCTGCCGCGCGGGCAAGCCAGCGCTTTCTGATGGCATCGAGCCCGCGCCCATCATCCCACAGCCTGGCATTCTCGCTCCAGGCATCCGAAAGCGCCAGGAACAGCGTTTCGGCATCGCAAGTGGCGCCGAGCGCCTGCAGCGACGTCGCCGGATAAGGCAAATCCTCAGGATAAGCCACGACATTGACGCCGATGCCGATAGCGACGGCAAAGCGCCCGCCATCGAGCATCGCCGACTCCAACAGGATGCCGGCAAGCTTGGCGCCAGAGGCCAGCACGTCGTTCGGCCATTTCAATTCGAAGCGGTTGCGGCCCTGGCCTGCGCCATCCAGGGCGACGGCGATCCGGCCTTTCGGCACGACGGCGTCGAGCGTGTCGGCCAGCGCAAGCCCCGCGACGAAGCCGAGCGTCGCGGCCAGCCGAAGCTCGCCGCCGGGAACCAGGAGCAGCGTCGCCGCGAGATTGCCTTCCGGCGTCGCCCAGGCACGGCCACGCCGGCCGCGACCGCTCTCCTGCTTCTTCGAAACGACCCAGAGCTTGCCGGGATCGCCGGCGCGCGCGTGTTCCAGCGCCAGCGCATTGGTGGAGCCGACGCTGTCATGCGCCTCGAGCCGGAACCCCTCCGACGCCGCCGTTGGAGCCAGTCGAAACGCCATCCCGTCAGAAGAAGGTCTTCGCGGCGGCTTCGGCATAATTGCCGATCGGCCCGCCGATCAGCACATAGAACAGCACGAAGGCGCCGCTGACGCCGAGCACCAGGCGCAGCTCGCTCGCCATCGGCACGAAGCCGCCGACGGGCTCGTCAAACCACATGATCTTGATGATGCGCAGGTAATAATAGGCGCCCACCACCGAGGCCAGCACGCCGATGATCGCCAACGCGTAGAGATGCGCGTTGATGGCGGCCAGGAACACGTACCACTTCCCCCAGAAGCCGGCGAGCGGCGGGATGCCGGCCAGCGAGAACATCAGGATGGTGAGGATGGTGGCCATGATCGGGTTGGTCGAGGCGAGACCGGAGAGATCGCTGATCTGCTCGACATTGCCTTCCTTGCGCCGCATGGCGAGGATGAAGGCGAAGGTGCCGAGCGTCATCACCAGATAGATCAGCATGTAGATGGCGACGCCGCGCACGCCGGCCTGGCTGTTGGCGGCAAGGCCGACCAGCGCGTAGCCCATATGGCCGATCGAGGAATAGGCCATCAGGCGCTTGATGTTGGTCTGGCCAATGGCCGCGAAAGCGCCAAGCGCCATCGAGGCGATCGAGATGAAGACGACGATCTGCTGCCAGTCCGAGGCGATCGGCTTGAAGGCGCCCATGGTGACGCGCACGATCAGCGCCATCGCCGCCATCTTCGGCGCGGCGGCTAAGAAGGCGGTGATCGGCGTCGGCGCGCCCTCATACACGTCCGGCGTCCACATATGGAACGGCACGGCCGAAATCTTGAAGGCGAGGCCGGCAAGCACGAACACCAGGCCGAAGACCAGGCCGAGCTGACGCTCGCCGCTGCCAAGCGCCGTTGCGATCTCCTGGAAGCCGGTGTTGCCGGTGTAGCCGTAGACGAGGCTGATGCCGTAAAGCAGCATGCCCGACGACAGCGCGCCGAGGACGAAATATTTCAGACCCGCCTCGGTCGAACGCAGATTGTCGCGGTTGATCGCCGCCAGCACATAGATCGCCAGCGACTGCAGCTCAAGCCCGAGATAGAGCCCGATCATGCCGTTGGCCGAGATCATCAGCATCATGCCGAGCGTGCACAAGAGCACCAGAACCGGGAATTCGAACTTGTCGAAATGTTCTTGGCGCGCAAAGCGCATCGACATGACCAGCGTCACCGCCGAGCCGATCAGCGCCAGCATCTTCATGAAGGCGCTGAAGGAATCCTGCACGAAGGCGCCGCCATAAGCAGCGCCCTGCGTGCCGGAGAAGGCGAGCCACAGGCCGGTCACCACCAGCACGATGACGGCCAGGCCGGTCACGGTCATGGTGCTGTTGGAGCGCGAATAGGCCCCGATCATCAGGAGCACCAGCGCACCGACGGCGAGGATCAGTTCCGGCGTCGAGAGCGAAAGGCTGGAGAGAAGGTCCGGCGTCATGTCTATTCCCCAGTCAGTTCGCCGCCGCGGTCTGCGCGGAATTGATGGATGCGGTGACGTTGGTGACGAGCGTCTTGACCGATTGGGCCGTCGCGTCGAACACCGGCGCCGGATAGACGCCGAAGAAGATGACCAGCACCACCAGCGGATAGACGATCGCCTTCTCGCGCGGCGAGAGATCCAGCAGGTTCTTCAAGCTGTCCTTGGTCAGCGCGCCGAAGATCACCCGGCGGTAAAGCCACAGCGCGTAGGCCGCCGACAGGATGACGCCGGTGGCGGCGAAGAACGCCACCCAGGTGTTGACCTTGAACACGCCGAGCATAGTCAGGAACTCGCCCACGAACCCGCTGGTGCCGGGAAGACCGACATTGGCCATGGTGAAGATCATGAACACCGTGGCGTATTTCGGCATGTTGTTGACGAGGCCGCCATAGGCGTCGATCTCGCGCGTATGCATGCGGTCATAGATGACGCCGACGCACAGGAACAGCGCGCCCGAGACGAGGCCGTGGCTGAGCATCTGGAAGATCGCGCCCTGCACGCCTTCCTGGTTCATCGCGAAGATGCCCATGGTGACGAAGCCCATATGGGCGACCGACGAATACGCGATCAGCTTCTTCATGTCCTCCTGCATCAGCGCCACCAGCGAGGTGTAGATGATGGCAACGACCGAGAGCGTGAACACGAGCGGCGCAAACATCGCCGACGCTTCCGGGAACATCGGCAGCGAGAACCGTAGGAAACCGTACCCGCCCATCTTCAGGAGGATGCCGGCCAGGATGACGGAGCCCGCGGTCGGCGCCTCGACATGCGCGTCGGGCAGCCAGGTATGCACCGGCCACATCGGCATCTTCACCGCGAAGGAGGCGAAGAAGGCGAGCCATAACCAGGTCTGCATGTTGGCCGGGAAGTGATGCGTCAACAGCGTCGGTATATCGGTCGTACCCGACTGGAAGAACATCGCCATGATGGCGAGCAGCATCAGCACCGAGCCGGCGAGCGTATAGAGGAAGAACTTGAACGAGGCATAGACGCGCCGCTTGCCGCCCCAGACGCCGATGATGATGAACATCGGGATCAGGCCGGCCTCGAAGAAGACGTAGAACAGGACGATGTCGAGCGCGCAGAACACGCCGATCATCAGCGTCTCGAGGATCAGGAAGGCGATCATATAGGCCTTGACCCGCTTCTCGATCGCATCCCACGAGGCCAGGATGCAGAGCGGCATCAGGAAGGTGGTCAGGATGACGAACAGCATCGATATGCCGTCGACGCCCATATGGTAGGAAATGCCCGAATCCAGCCAGGCGTGCTTCTCGACGAACTGGAAGCCGGCCTGCGAATTGTCGAAGCCCGTCCAGATGAACAGCGAGACGACGAAGGTGAACGCTGTCGTGATGAAGGCGATGGCGCGGATGTTGCGGCGCGCGTTTTCGCTGTCGTCGCTGATGAACAGGATGAGCAGAACACCAACCAGCGGCAGGAAGGTGACCAGCGAGAGAATTGGCCAGTCGGTCATCAGAGCATCATCCAGGTGACGAGAGCGGCAACGCCGATCAGCATGGCGAAGGCATAGTGATAGAGATAACCGGTCTGCAGCTTGACGACGCGGTTGGTGACGTCGACGACGCGCGCCGAGATGCCGTCGGGGCCGAGGCCGTCGATGACGGCGCCGTCTCCGGTCTTCCACAGGAACCTGCCGAGGCGCTTCGCCGGCCGCACGAACAGGAAGTCGTACAGCTCGTCGAAATACCACTTGTTGAGCAGGAAAGCATAAAGCAGCCGATGATTGGCGGCGACGCTTCGGGGAAGTTCTGGCGAGCGGATGTAGAATTTCCAGGCCACCGCGAGGCCGATCACCATGGCGACGAAGGGCGCCAGTTCCACCCAGAGCGGCAGCTCGTGGATCTCGTGCAGGATGTGATTGTCAGGCAGCGTGAACAGCGACGCCTTCCAGAATTCAGCATAGCCCTCGCCGATGAAGGCACCGTGGAAGAGAACGCCCGCGAATAGCGCGCCGGCGGCCAGCACATAGAGCGGCACCAGCATCACCGGCGGCGATTCATGGACATGGTGCATGACCTCGTGGCTGGCGCGCGGCTCGCCGTGGAAGGTCATGAAGATCAGCCGCCAGGAATAGAAGCTGGTGAAGCAGGCGGCGACCACCAGCAGGATGAAGGCGAAGCCGGCGACCGCATTGTGGCTGGCAAAGGAGGTCGCGATGATGGCATCCTTGGAGAAGAAGCCGGCGGTGCCGATCACCGTTGCCGGAATGCCGACGCCGGTCAGCGCCAGCGTGCCGACGATCATCATCCAGTAGGTCGCCGGGATGAGCCTGCGCAGGCCGCCCATCTTGCGCATGTCCTGCTCGTCGGACACGGCGTGGATGACCGAGCCGGAGCCGAGGAACAGCAGCGCCTTGAAGAAGGCATGCGTGAACAAATGGAAGATCGCCGCGCCATAAGCGCCGACGCCGAGCGCCACGAACATGTAGCCGAGCTGCGAGCAGGTCGAATAGGCGATGACGCGCTTGATGTCGTTCTGGACGAGGCCGACGGTCGCCGCGAAGAAGGCGGTGAAGGCGCCGATGAAGGTGACGACGGTCAGCGCCGTATGCGAAAGCTCGAACAGCGGCGACAGCCTCGCCAGCATGAAGACGCCGGCGGTCACCATAGTCGCCGCGTGGATGAGCGCGGAGACCGGTGTCGGGCCTTCCATGGCGTCGGGCAGCCAGGTGTGCAGCGGCACCTGCGCCGACTTGCCCATGGCGCCCATGAAGAGCAGCAGGCAGACCACCGTCAACGCCGTCTGCTTGTCGAGCGCATGGCCAAGGAAGGTAAGCACGGCAACACCCGCCGGCGCGCCTTCTGCGGGCACGAACGAGGCCGCATTGGCGAAGACGGTGCTCAGATTGACCGAGCCGAACAGCACGAACACGCCGAAGATGCCGAGCGCGAAGCCGAAGTCGCCGACGCGGTTGACGACGAAAGCCTTGATCGCCGCGGCATTGGCCGACGGCTTCTTGTACCAGAAGCCGATCAGCAGATAGGAAGCAAGACCGACGCCTTCCCAGCCGAAGAACATCTGGATGAGGTTGTCGGCCGTCACTAGCATCAGCATGGCGAAGGTGAAAAGCGACAGATAGGCGAAGAAGCGCGGCCGGTTCGGATCGTGGTGCATGTAGCCGATCGAATAGATGTGGACCAGCGCCGATACGGTGTTGACGACGATCAGCATCACCACCGTCAGCGTGTCGATCCTGAGCGCCCAGGACGCGTCGATGCCGCCCGATTGAATCCAGCGCAGCACCGGCACGGTGAACACCTCGCCATGGCCGAAGCCGACGGTGAAGAAGGCAACCCACGACAGCACCGCCGCGATCACTAGGAAGCCGGAGGTGATGTATTCGGAAGCCTTGGCGCCGAGCGAATTGCCGAACAGACCGACGATCAGGAAGCCAAGCAGCGGAAGGAAGACGATAGCCTGATACATGATGGTTCCCGTCAACCCTTCATCGCGCTCACGTCTTCGACCGCGATCGAGCCGCGGTTGCGGAAGAAGACGACAAGAATGGCAAGACCGATCGCGGCTTCAGCGGCCGCGACCGTCAGCACGAACAGGGCGAAGACCTGTCCGACGAGGTCATGCAGCGCCGCCGAGAACGCGACGAAATTGATGTTGACCGCAAGCAGGATGAGCTCGACCGACATCAGGATGACGATGATGTTGCGGCGGTTCAGGAAGATGCCGAACACGCCGAGCGTGAACAGGATCGCCGATACGGTCAGGTAATGTGCAATGCCGACGACCATCTCAGATGCCCTCGCCCGATTTGACTTTGCGGATTTCCATGCCCGTCGCCGGCGTGCGGGCGACCTGCGCGGCGATCGACTGCCTCTTGACGCCTTCCTTGTGGCGCAGCGTCAGCACGATGGCGCCGATCATGGCGACCAGCAGCACAAGGCCGGAAATCTGGAAATAATAGAGGTAGTCAGTATAGAGGATGTCGCCGAGCGCCGCCGTGTTGGAGCGGGTGGCGAGATCCGGCGTTGCCTTGGCCACCGTCGAGGCAAGCTGCGGCGCGAATGTGTAGCCGCCGAGCACGACGATCAGCTCGGCCGCCAGGATCAGCCCGACCAGCGCGCCGATCGGCGCGTATTGCAGCGCACCCTCTTTCATCTCGGCGAAGTCGACGTCGAGCATCATGACGACGAACAGGAACAGCACCATCACCGCGCCGACATAGACCACGAGCAGGATCATCGCCAGGAACTCGGCGCCGGTCAGCATGAAGAGGCCCGCGGCGTTGAAGAAGGTGAGGATCAGGAAGAGCACCGAATGCACGGGGTTGCGCGACGAAATGACCATGAAGGCCGACGCCACGGCGATAAAGGCGAAGAGGTAGAAAAAGGCCGCCTCTAGTCCACTCAGCATGGGTTCCCCCGGGGTTCCTGTCCGGACATTGGGCCCTGAGCCCTTGTCCGATATTCGCCGCCGCCTCCGGCTGGCAAAGTTGCGTGTTCCTAGCGCATGTTCCGATCGGGTTGAAAGACCCGATCGAAAGAAACATGCGCCACTTTTTCATTCCGGAGGATGATCTTGTCCGAAAAGTCTGCAACTTTTCGGGATCGTCCTCTGGACGAAGCCCCTCGCCCCGTCCATGCGTCAAATGTCAGCGATAGGGCGCATCCAGCGCGATGTTGCGCACCAGCTCACGCTCCCAGCGATCGCCGTTCGCGAGCAGCTTTTCCTTGTTGTAGTAAAGCTCCTCGCGCGTCTCGGTCGCGAATTCGAAATTCGGCCCCTCGACGATGGCATCGACCGGGCAGGCTTCCTGGCAGAAGCCGCAATAGATGCACTTCACCATGTCGATGTCGTAGCGCACGGTGCGGCGGGTGCCGTCATTGCGGCGCGGGCCAGCCTCGATGGTGATCGCCTGCGCCGGGCAGATCGCCTCGCAAAGCTTGCAGGCGATGCAGCGTTCCTCGCCGTTCGGATAGCGGCGCAGCGCATGCTCACCGCGGAAACGCGGGCTGGTCGGCCCCTTCTCATGCGGATAGTTGATCGTTTCCTTCGGCGCGAAAAACTGGCGCATCGACAGGAAGAAGGCGCTGACGAAATCCTTCAGCAGCAGCGATTTTGCGGCCTGGGCCAGAGCGGACATCACGCAAACCCCGTGATCTTGAGGAAGGCCGCGGTGGCGACGACCATGAACAGCGAAATCGGCAGGAAGACTTTCCAGCCCAGCCGCATCAGCTGGTCGTAGCGGTAGCGCGGCACAAAAGCCTTCACCATTGAGAACATGAAGAACATCAAGCAGATCTTCAGCACGAACCAGATCACCCCCGGTACCCAGGTGAAGGGCGCGAAGTTGAACGGCGGCAGCCAGCCGCCGAGAAACAGGATTGTCGCCAGCGCGCACATCAGCACGACGGCGACATATTCGCCGAGGAAGAAGAGCAGGAACGGCGTCGACGAATATTCAACCATATGGCCGGCGACGAGTTCCGATTCTGCTTCCACCAGGTCGAAAGGCGGGCGGTTCGTCTCGGCAAGCGAGGAGATGAAGAACACCACGAACATCGGCAACAGCGACAGCCAGTGCCAGTCGAGGAAGGTATTGGGCAGGCCGAGCCTGGTGCCGAGACCGTCCTGCTGCGACATGACGATGTCGGAGAGGTTGAGCGAGCCGACGGTGAGCAGCACGGTGACGATGACAAAGCCGATCGAGACTTCGTAGGACACCATCTGCGCGGCCGAGCGCAGGGCGCCGAGGAACGGGTATTTCGAGTTCGACGCCCAGCCACCCATGATCACGCCGTAGACCTCGAGCGAGGAGATGGCGAAGACATAGAGGATGCCGACATTGATGTTGGCGATCGCCCAGCCCTCATTGACCGGAACCACCGCCCAAGCCGAGATCGCCAGCACCGCGGACACCAGCGGCGCCAGAAGGAACACGCCCTTGTTGGCGCCCGACGGGATCACCGGCTCCTTGAAGACGAATTTCAGAAGGTCGGCAAAGGCTTGCAGCGTACCCCACGGACCGACGACGTTCGGGCCGCGACGCAGCTGCACTGCTGCCCAGATCTTGCGGTCGGCATAGAGCAGGTAGGCGACGCCGATCAGCAGCACGACGATCAGCACGACCGACTTCAGAAGGATCAGCAGCGCCGGCAGCACATAGATTGAGAGGAAGGTGTCCATGCTTATTCCGCCGCCTGCTTGAAGCCGCTCTTGGCCAGCGCCGAGCATTCGGCCATCACGGCCGACGCCCGCGCGATCGGGTTGGTGAGATAGAAGTCCTTCACCGGCGAGGTGAAGGTGCCCTTGTTCAGCCGGCCGCCGAGCTTCGCCACCTTGGCGATATCGTCGCCACTGCCGGCCTGCACCTGGTCGATGCGGGCGAGATGCGGGAATTCGCCATAGAGCTTGGCGCGCAGCTGCGCCAGCGAATCGAAGGGCAGCTTCTTGCCGAGCACATCCGAAAGTGCCCGCAGGATCGCCCAGTCCTCGCGCGCCTCGCCAGGGGCGAAGCCGGCGCGATTGGTCTGCTGCACGCGGCCTTCCGTGTTGACATAGGTGCCCGACTTCTCGGTGTAGGCCGCGGCCGGCAGGATGACATTGGCGCGGTGCGCGCCGGCATCGCCATGCGTGCCGATATAGACGACGAAGGCGCCGCCGGTCTTGGCCATGTCGATCTCGTCGGCGCCGAGCAGAAAGAGCACATCGGTGTCACCCAGCATGCCGGCGACGTCCTTGCCGCCCTCACCCGGCACGAAGCCGACATCGAGGCCGCCAACTCTTGCCGCGGCGTTGTGCAGCACCGCAAAGCCGTTCCATTCGGCCGTGACCGCGTTGACGGCAGCCGCGAGCTTCGCCGCCAGACCGAGCACGGCCGCGCCATCGGAGCGCGCCAGCGCGCCCTGGCCGACGATGATCAGCGGATGCGTGGCCTTGCTCAGCACCTCGAAGAACTTGCCGTTGCCGTCGGCAATGTCCTTCAGCGATTCCGGGCCGGCGCCGATCAGCTCATAGTCGTAGCGTGTGTCGCCGATCTCGCCGATGACGCCGACCGGCAGATTGCCGACGCGCCAGCGCTTGCGGATGCGAGCGTTGAGCACCGAAGCCTCGAAGCGCGGATTGGCGCCGATGATCAGCACCGCATCGGCCTGCTCGATGCCTTCGATCGTCGGGTTGAAGATGTAGCTGGCGCGGCCGAGCGAGGGATCGAGCGCTGCGCCATCCTGGCGGCAGTCGATGTTCTTCGAGCCGAGCGCGGCCATCAGCTGCTTGAGCGCGTAGATTTCCTCGACTGCGGCGAGGTCGCCGGCGATCGCGCCAATCCGCTCGGGCGCGGTCTTTGCAACCTCGTCCCTGATCGCGGTGAAGGCTTCCCCCCAGCTCGCCGAAACAAACCTGCCGTTCTTGCGCACATAGGGGCGGTCGAGGCGCTGCGTGCGCAGGCCATCCCAGATGAAGCGGGTCTTGTCGGAAATCCACTCCTCGTTCACCGCCTCGTTGACGCGCGGCAGGATGCGCATCACCTCCCGGCCTCTGGAGTCGACGCGGATCGCCGAGCCGACGGCATCCATGACGTCGATCGATTCCGTCTTAGTCAGCTCCCACGGCCGCGCCTGGAAGGCGAACGGCTTGGAGGTCAGCGCGCCGACCGGGCACAAATCGATGACGTTGCCCTGCAGCTCCGACGTCATCGCCTGTTCGAGATAGGTGGTGATCTCGGCATCCTCGCCGCGGCCGATCAGGCCGAGCTCGGAAATGCCGGCGACCTCGGTGGTGAAGCGGACGCAGCGCGTGCAATGGATGCAGCGGTTCATCACCGTCTTGACCAGCGGGCCGATATACTTGTCCTCGACCGCGCGCTTGTTCTCGTGATAGCGCGAGGAATCGACGCCGAAGGCCATCGCCTGGTCCTGCAGGTCGCATTCGCCGCCCTGGTCGCAGATCGGGCAATCGAGCGGATGGTTGATCAGCAGGAACTCCATCACGCCTTCGCGGGCCTTCTTGACCATCGGCGTGTTGGTGAAGATTTCCGGCGGCTCGCCATTCGGGCCCGGGCGCAGGTCGCGCACGCCCATGGCGCAGGAGGCCTGTGGCTTGGGCGGACCGCCCTTCACCTCGATCAGGCACATGCGGCAATTGCCGGCGATCGACAGCCGCTCGTGGAAGCAGAAGCGCGGCACTTCCGCGCCGGCGTCCTCGGCCGCCTGCAGCAGCGTGTAATGGTCGGGTACCGTGATCTCTTTCCCGTCGACCTTCAGCTTTGCCATTCGCCTCAAACCTCTGCGGATGTCCCGCAATCTATCCTTCCGGGCGCGACTGAAGCCGCGCCCGGCATTTCAATTCACATCTTCGCGGCGAGTGCCGCGGCCTGGGCAGTCCAGTTGTCGCGGCCGATGCGGCCGGCGAGCGACAGGTAATCTTCCACCCAGGCGATCTCTTCCGACGTCCAGGCGGCGATCTGGCCATAGGTCCAGATGCCGAGACCGTTGAGCACCTTTTCCAGCTTCGGTCCGATACCCGAAATCGCCTTCAGGTCCGACGGCTTCGCCGGCTTGTCGATTGCCTTCGGCTGCCTGAAATCCTCGGGCATCAGCCCCGTTGCGGCCGGTTGGGCGACAATATCGGCCCCGGTCGCGTCGAGCGCCTTCTCGGTCGCGTTCGCCGCTATATCGGTCACATCCTGGGCGAAGGTCTGAGCTCTGGCGATCAACGTCTCGGTCGCCTTGCGCGCCTTGGAGGCGTTGGCGGCCGCTTCGTGCTGCGCCTCGAGATCGCCGAGGAAAGGCTGGAACATGCGCTGCGAAGCCTCCAGCGCGCCGGTGAACGCGCCCATCCACATGCCGACGGCGTGGTTGGCCAGACCGATGCCGAGCGCCGACATCGCGGCGGCACCCGCGACCGGATGCGCCAGAAGGTTGACGGCGCTGGCCATCTCCTTCGGCATCATCTTGGTCAGGTCCTGGTTCATTTTCTCGAGTTGGTCCAAATCAGGCATGAACGGGTAAGGTATCGAATACAGCGCCATAGAGATCTCCTGGTCGTTTCTTCGTATGCCCCGCCCCTGCTTTTTAGTCTTCGGGCCAAGCCCGTATTTCGAAATTCTTATTCCGCCGCCACCATCACCGGCTCGACCCGGTGCGCGTTGCGCGAAAACTCGTCGATGCGACGTTCCACCTCGCCGCGGAAATGCCGCATCAGGCCTTGGATCGGCCAGGCCGCCGCGTCGCCCAGAGCGCAGATCGTGTGACCCTCGACCTGCTTGGTGACGTCGAGCAGCATGTCGATCTCGCGCTTCTGCGCCTCGCCGCGCACCAGCCGCTCCATCACCCGCCACATCCAGCCGGTGCCTTCGCGGCACGGCGTGCACTGGCCGCAGCTCTCATGCTTGTAGAAGTAGGAAAGCCTGGCGATCGCCTTCACGATATCCGTCGACTTGTCCATGACGATGACAGCCGCCGTGCCGAGGCCGGATTTCAAGTCGCGCAGCGCGTCGAAATCCATCGGCGCATCGATGATCTGCTCGGCCGGCACCAGCGGCACCGAAGCGCCGCCCGGAATGACCGCGAGCAGATTGTCCCAGCCGCCGCGAATGCCGCCGCAATGCGTCTCGATCAGCTCGCGGAACGGGATCGACATCGCTTCTTCGAAAGTGCACGGATTGTTGACGTGGCCGGACACGCAGAACAGCTTGGTGCCGGCATTGTTCGGGCGGCCGAAGGACGAGAACCAGGCGGCGCCCCGGCGCAGGATGGTCGGCGCCACCGCGATCGATTCGACGTTGTTGACGGTGGTCGGGCAGCCATAGAGGCCGACATTGGCCGGGAATGGCGGCTTCAGCCGCGGCTGGCCCTTCTTGCCTTCGAGGCTTTCGAGCAGCGCAGTCTCCTCGCCGCAGATATAGGCGCCGGCGCCATGATGCATGTAGATGTCGAAATCGTAGCCGGACGTGTTGTTCTTGCCGATCAGCTTGGCTGCATAAGCCTCGTCGATGGCGCGCTGCAGCGCCTCGCGCTCGCGGATGAACTCGCCGCGCACATAGATGTAGGCGGCGATCGCGCCCATGGCGAAGCCGGCGACCAGCGCGCCTTCGACCAGCGTGTGCGGATCGTTGCGCAGGATATCGCGGTCCTTGCAGGTGCCGGGCTCGGATTCGTCGGCATTGATGACCAGATAGCTCGGGCGCCCGTCGCTCTGCTTCGGCATGAACGACCATTTCAATCCGGTCGGGAAGCCGGCGCCGCCGCGCCCGCGCAGGCCCGACGCCTTCATCTCGTTGACGATCCAGTCGCGGCCCTTGGCGATGAGGCCCGGCGTATCGTCCCAAATGCCGCGCGACTGCGCGCCGGCCAACGACTTGTCGAAGAGGCCGTAGATGTTGGTGAAGATGCGGTCTTTGTCCTGAAGCATTTATCGTCCCTCAGACCGGCTTCTTACCGAAGACACGGATGTATTCGGCGACGCCGCCCTTGGCGAGCGCCTTGGCCTGCTTCACCCAGTCGTCGCGCTCGATGCCGCCGCGGAAATTGAGATAGCCGTCGACCCATTCGCGCTCGGCCTTCTTCCAGGAGGCGACCTGCGCGAAGGTGTAGATGCCCAGCGAATGCAGGGTTCCTTCGATCTTCGGGCCGACGCCGGAGATCAGCTTGAGATCGTCGACGGTGGCAGGTCGCTCGATGCCGGCCGGCCGGTTCTTGTCGTCCAGCGAAGGCTTCGCCGTCTTGGCGACGGGCTGCTTGGTTTCCGGCACCTTGAAAGCCGTGGCCGGTTCGGCCTTCGTCTTCGGCCCGCTGCGCGGCTTGGAAACGGCCTCGACTTCCGGAGAAGCCTGATTGGCGTTGGCAGCCGAATGGCGCGGCGCCCTGACGCTGGCGCCGTTCTCGGTGGCCGAGGCGACCTTGACCGGCGACGGCGTGTTGAGCGCCGGGCTGGTTTCAGCCGCATGGGTCTTCGGCTTGCTGGATTTTGACGGTCCGACCGGGCCTGAGGCGGCCGGAGCCGGCGCCGAACTTGCAGGCGCAGCGGGTGCCGGGGCTACCGCGGGAGCAGCAGCCGGCGCCGACGCGAGAGCTTCCTTGGCCGCTTTCGCCGCCGCCTTGGCTTCCTTGTCGCGCGTCGACTTCAGGATCGCCTTTTCGCTGGTCAGCGTCGTCAGCCCGGTAGCCGGCTCGGACCCGTGGCGGCCGTTCTGCGGGCCAGGCTTCACCTCGGCGCCCTTGCCGGCATCGTAGAGATCGATGATCTCGGCCAGCCGCTCAGGCGTCAGGTCCTCGAAAGTGTCCTTGAAGATCATGACCATCGGCGCGTTGACGCAGGCGCCGAGGCATTCGACCTCCTCCCACGACAGCGTGCCCTTGTCGTTGGTATGGAACTGGTCGTGATGGATTTTCGAACGGCACACATCCATCAGCGCTTCGGAGCCGCGCAGCATGCAGGGTGTGGTGCCGCAGACCTGGATATGGGCGCGCGTGCCGACCGGATTGAGCTGGTACTGCGTGTAGAAGGTCGCGACTTCGAGGCCACGGATGCGCGGCATGCCAAGCATGTCCGAAATCGTCTCGATCGCCGCTTTGGTGACCCAGCCTTCCTGCTCCTGCGCGATCATCAGCAGCGGGATGATGGCCGACTGCTCGCGCCCCTTCGGGTATTTAGCGATCCACTGCTGGGCGGCTGCCGCGTTCGCCTCGCTGAAGGCGAACGAGGCTGGCTGGAGGCTGGCTTCTGCAAGACGGCGGACTGACATTTAGCGATCGACCTCACCAAACACGATGTCGAGGGAGCCAAGCACGGCGGTGACGTCGGCCAGCATGTGGCCGCGGCACAGGAAATCCATGGCTTGCAGATGCGCGAAACCAGGCGCGCGCAGCTTGCAGCGGTAGGGCTTATTGGTGCCGTCGGAGACCAGGTAGACGCCGAACTCGCCTTTCGGCGCCTCGACGGCCGCATAGACCTCGCCGGCCGGCACGCGATAGCCCTCGGTATAGAGCTTGAAGTGATGGATCAGCGCTTCCATCGAGCGCTTCATCGCGGCGCGCTTCGGTGGCACCACCTTGCCGTCGAGATTCGACACCGGGCCGGCGCTTTCCTTGCCGAGCAAGAGATCGACGCACTGGCGCATGATCTTGGCCGACTGGCGCATCTCTTCCATGCGCACAAGGTAACGGTCGAAGCAGTCGCCGTTCTTGCCGATCGGAATGTCGAAATCCATCTCGGAATAGCATTCATAGGGCTGCGATTTGCGCAGGTCCCAGGCGGCGCCCGAGCCGCGCACCATCACGCCCGAAAAGCCCCAGGCCCAGGCGTCGGCCAGCGACACCGTGCCGATATCGACATTGCGCTGCTTGAAAATGCGGTTGCCGGTCAAGAGCGCGTCGAGATCGTCGATCGACTTCAGGAACGGGTCGATCCACTTGCCGATGTCCTCGACCAGCTTCTGCGGCAGGTCCTGGTGCACTCCGCCCGGCCGGAAATAGGCCGCATGCATGCGCGAGCCCGAGGCGCGCTCGTAGAACACCATCAGCTTTTCGCGCTCGACGAAGCCCCAAAGCGGCGGCGTCAGCGCGCCGACATCCATCGCCTGCGTCGTCACATTCAAGATGTGCGACATGATGCGGCCCATCTCGGAATAGAGCACGCGGATCAGTTGGCCCCGCTTCGGCACCTCGACGCCGAGCAGGCGCTCGGCCGCAAGCGCGAAGGCATGCTCCTGGTTCATCGGCGCGCAATAATCGAGCCGGTCGAGATAAGGCACGGCCTGCAGATAGGTCTTGGCCTCCATCAGCTTCTCGGTGCCGCGATGCAGCAGGCCGATATGCGGGTCGACGCGGTCGACCACCTCGCCATCCAGCTCCAGCACCAGGCGCAAAACGCCATGCGCCGCAGGATGCTGCGGACCGAAGTTGATGTTGAAGTTGCGGACGGAGGTTTCAGCCATGGGTCGCCCTACTACTTCGCCTTCTCATCCCCGGGAAGGACGTAATCCGTTCCTTCCCACGGGCTCAAGAAGTCGAAGTTTCTGAATTCCTGCTTCAATTCCACCGGCTCATAGATGACCCGCTTGGCCTCGTCGTCGTAGCGAACCTCGACGAAACCGGTCAGCGGGAAATCCTTGCGCAGCGGATGGCCTTCGAAACCATAGTCGGTGAGAATGCGGCGCAGGTCCGGATGGCCCGAAAACAACACGCCGTAAAGGTCGTAAGTCTCGCGCTCGAACCAGTCGGCACCGGGATAGACGCCGGTCAGCGACGGCACCAGCGTCTCCTCGTCGGCCTGGACCTTGAGCCGGATGCGCACATTCTGCTTCGGCGACAGAAGGTGATAGACGACATCGAAGCGCTTGGCGCGCGAGGGATAGTCGGCGCCGCAAATGTCGACGATCGAGATGAACTGGCAGCGCGGATCGTCGCGCAGGAAGGTGGCCACCTCGATAAGATTGCCCGGCTCGACCGGCACCGTCAGCTCGCCATAGGCAAGCACGGCTTCGCCGATGCGGCCGGAGAGCTTCTCGCCGAGATAGGTGGAGAGTTCGTTCAACGCCAGGGTCATCGGCTCACCGCTCGATCGTGCCGGTGCGGCGGATCTTCTTCTGCAGAAGGAGAATGCCGTAGAGCAGCGCTTCCGCGCTCGGCGGGCAGCCGGGCACATAGATGTCGACCGGCACGACGCGGTCGCAGCCGCGCACCACCGAATACGAATAGTGGTAGTAGCCGCCGCCATTGGCGCAGGAGCCCATCGAGATGACGTAGCGTGGCTCCGGCATCTGGTCATAAACCTTGCGCAGCGCCGGCGCCATCTTGTTGGTCAGCGTGCCGGCGACGATCATGATGTCGGACTGGCGCGGCGACGCGCGCGGCGCGACGCCGAAACGCTCCGAGTCATAGCGCGGCATCGAGGTGTGGATCATTTCGACCGCGCAGCAGGCGAGGCCGAAGGTCATGAACATCAGCGAGCCGCTGCGCGCCCAGGTGATCAGCGCTTCGGTCGAGGTGACAAGAAAACCCTTGTCGGCCAGCTCATTGTTGATTTCGAGGAAGAAGGGATCGTCTTCCCCTACCGGCCTGCCGGTGTTGGGGTCGATGATGCCCTTGGGCTTCGGCGCGACGAGGGTGCCTGAACTGTCGTTCAATCCCATTCCAGCGCTCCTTTTTTCCATTCATAGGCAAAACCGATGGTCAGCACCGCCAAGAAGACCATCATCGACCAGAAGCCGAGCATGCCGAGCTTCGAGAAGGACACCGCCCACGGGAACAGGAAGGCGACCTCGAGATCGAAGATGATGAACAGGATCGACACCAAGTAGAAGCGGATGTCGAACTTCATGCGGGCGTCGTCGAACGAGTTGAACCCGCATTCATAGGCGGAAAGCTTTTCCGGGTCGGGATTGCGGTAGGCCACCAGGAACGGAGCAACGATGAGTGCCAGACCGACGATCATCGCCACGGCGATGAACAGCACGATAGGCAGGTACGAACTTAGGAGTGCGCTCATGCGGCGACTTTCCTTCGGTGGGGGCAGTTCATTTTGATTACAGCAACGAACTCTAATGCGGAAGCGTGACAGATTAACCGCTGAACCGTTTTAACGGGCCCATGCTGCAACGCGGCGAGGGTTAGCGCAGCGGTTTCGGTGACGCAAGTCAAACCTTGTTCAAATCGCGGCCCTGGACGGCTTATCGGAAGAAACTGGTCCGATCCGCTCCTGTTTGATTTCCTTCGCTTTTTACTCCACTTTTCTCTCCTGACATATCTCCCGCCATTTGCCTGCTAGCATGGCCGGAATCACGGCTGAAGATCTAACGGACGATCGGGGCAAGGACACCTGATGAAGGACAAGATTTCGCTGGCCATGGCGAGGCGCATTGCGCTCGGCGCGCAAGGGTTCAACGACCCTCGCCCCGCAGGAGTTCCGGATCGCCGGCACCTTGCCCGGGTGCTTTCGCGAACCGGCCTTCTGCAGATCGATTCCGTGAGCGCGGTGGTGCGCGCGCATTATATGCCGCTCTATTCGCGTCTCGGCCCCTACCCGCTTACGCTGCTCGACAATGCCGCGGTCACCCGCAAGCGCGCCGTGTTCGAATACTGGGCGCATGAGGCGTCGTTCCTGCCCGTCGAGACCTATCCTCTGATGCGCTGGCGCATGCAGCGCGCCGAGCAGGGCGACGAGATGTATCTCGGCCTGGCGAAATGGGGCCGTGAACGCAAGGAAATGATCGACGAGATATATAGAGAGGTCGCTGATCGCGGTCCGATCGCCGCCTCCGATATCGATGGCCACAAGGGCAATGGCGGCTGGTGGGGCTGGAGCGAGGCCAAACACGCGTTCGAATGGCTGTTCTGGGCCGGACGCATTACGACCGCCTACCGCCGCGGCTTCGAACGCTATTACGACCTGCCCGAGCGCGTTTTGCCGCAGGCGGTGCTCGACCTTCCCGTACCCTCGGTCGAGGACGCGCATCGCGAATTGCTGCGCATCTCAGCCCGCGCCCACGGTATCGCCACCTATGGCGACCTGCGCGACTATTTTCGACTCGCGCCGGGCGACACGAAGGACCGCATCGAGGATTTGGTCGATGCCGGCGAATTGCTGCCGGTGAAGGTCGAAGGCTGGGACAAGACCGCCTATCTCCACAAGGACGCCCGTTCCCCGCGCCGGATAGAGGCGCGCGCCCTGCTCGCCCCCTTCGATCCCGTCGTCTTCGAACGCACCAGGACGGAGAAACTCTTCAATTTCCGCTACCGCATCGAGATCTACACGCCGGCCGAAAAACGCCAATATGG
The DNA here is from genome assembly GCF_020165075.1 of Mesorhizobium sp. CA4. Classification (NCBI taxonomy): domain Bacteria; kingdom Pseudomonadati; phylum Pseudomonadota; class Alphaproteobacteria; order Hyphomicrobiales; family Phyllobacteriaceae; genus Mesorhizobium; species Mesorhizobium sp. CA4. The sequence continues at coordinate 188,875 of NZ_JAIUHK010000006.1, read as the reverse complement.
CTACTACGTTCTGCCCTTCCTGCTCGGCGATCGGATCGTCGCCCGCGTCGATCTGAGAGCTGACCGCCCGGCCAGCATCTTGCGCGTCCACGCCGCCTATGCCGAGGCCGGCGCCCCGCCCGAAACGGCCGCCCAGCTTTTCGATGAGCTGAAGCAGATGCAGGGCTGGCTCGGCCTGGAGTCGATCGAAGTGACGCCGGCCGGCGACCTCGGACCGGCGCTGGCCGACATCAAGGTGTCGTAGCTGCGCGTTGACAGGGACCTAACCGTAAGCCTAAATCCTGACCCAGACGGTCTTCTCCCGGCAAAGGGAGGAGCCAAGAGGGAATGCGGTGCGGGCCAACACCCAAATCCGCGGCTGTCCCCGCAACTGTAAGCGACGAGCCTCTGCCGAAAACCACTGGGATGTTCCCGGGAAGGCGGCATTCAGGGCGACGACCCGTGAGCCAGGAGACCTGCCGTCTGAGACTTTAAGTATCCGAATACCCGGCGGGTTTTCCGGGCAAGGAGCATGGTTTTGGATCGCAACGGCAGTTTCCCGGCAAACAGTGCGGATAATCCGTCCGAGCCCGACGCTTTGGCCGGTGTGACCGTCATCGTCTGCTCATCCTGCCGCGACGAGACGGGTTCGGATGCGCATCCGCGCGCCGGTGCACTGCTTGCCGAAGACACGCGTCGGGCTGCCTCCGGCGAAAAGATCAGCATCCGTACCGTCGAATGCCTCGGCAACTGCAAACGCCGGCTGAGCGCCGTGCTGCTGCGCGACGGCTGCTGGAGCTACGTCTTCGGCGATCTGAACACGACCAGCGGCGCTGATCTCGTCGCCGGCGCAAAGCTCTTCGCCACCTCGACCGATGGCCTCATCCCCTGGCGCGGCCGGCCCGATTCCCTCAAGCGCGGCCTGGTTGCCCGCATCCCCCCTCTCGACATGCTGAAGGACTGACCATGACCGCATCCGTTTCCCGTGTTCCCTGCACCGTCGTCACCGGCTTCCTCGGCGCCGGCAAGACGACGCTGATCCGCAATCTGCTCGAGAACGCCAAGGGCAAGCGGCTGGCGATCATCGTCAACGAGTTCGGCGATGTCGGCATCGACGGCGAGATCCTGAAAGGCTGCGGCGTCGACTCTTGTCCGGAAGAAAACATCGTCGAGCTCGCCAATGGCTGCATCTGCTGCACGGTTGCCGACGATTTCGTGCCGGCGCTCGACCAGATCCTGTCGCTCAACCCCAAGGTAGACCATATCCTGATCGAGACCTCGGGCCTCGCTCTGCCGAAGCCGCTGGTGCAGGCATTCCAGTGGCCGACGGTGAAGAGCCGCGTGACGGTCGACGGCGTCATCGCCGTGGTCGACGGCCCGGCGCTCGCCGACGGCCGCGTCGCCTCCGATATGGATGCGTTGCAGGCGCAGCGTGCAGCGGACGATTCCCTCGACCATGACGATCCGGTCGAGGAGGTGTTCGAGGACCAGATCGCCTGCGCCGACCTGATCATCCTGTCGAAGAGCGACCTGATGGATGCGGCGGGCTCCGCCCGCGCCAACGCCGTCATCGGCGAGCATGTCGCGCGCGCCGTCAAGGTCGTGCCGACAGCGCAGGGCAAGGTTGACCCGTCCGTGCTGCTCGGCCTCGGCCTTGCGGTGGAGGACGACATCGAGAACCGCAAGACCCATCACGACGACGAGCTCGACCATGAGCATGATGATTTCGATTCCTTCGTCCTCGACATTCCGTCGATCGCCAATCCCGACGAGCTGGCCAAGCGCGTCGCCATTGCCGCCGAGCAGGAAAACGTGCTGCGCGTTAAAGGCTTCGTCGAGGTCGGCGGCAAGCCGATGCGGCTTCTGCTGCAGGCCGTCGGCCCACGCGTGAACCACTATTACGACCGCGCCTGGACAGCCGATGACGACCGCCGCTCGCGGCTCGTCGTCATCGGCCTCAAGGGGCTGAACCGCCCGGCGATCGAGCGTATCCTCGCCGGCTGAGGCAAATCCGGACTCCGATGCACATCCTCGCCACCACATCCGCTTCGCTCGACGATCTCGCCGAGCCGATCGACCTCAGGCAGACGCCTGCGGATGTCGTGGCATTGTCTTTCACCGACAGCGATCTCGCCGGCCTTGCCACGGCCTGGAAGGCGGATGCGGCGCGGCTGCCTTCGATGCGGTTGGCGGCGCTGCGCGACCTTCGCCACCCGATGTCGGTGGACCTGTGGATCGACAGCGTCGCCCGCCACGCCCGGGTCATCCTCGTCCGCATCCTCGGCGGCTATGACTGGTGGCGCTATGGCTGCGACCAACTCGCCGCGGTGGCGCGCGAACGCGGCATCAAGCTGGCATTGCTGCCCGGCGAAAGCCATGACGAGGACCTGCGGCTGATCGAAGGCTCAACCCTACCGCGCGCCGAGCTCGACGCCCTGCTCGGCTATTTCCGCGAAGGCGGCCTGCCCAATATGCGCGCGCTGGTGCAAAGGCTGGCAAGGTTGGCGGGGTCGGATGCGGCCGTGGCCGAACCGGTCAGCGTGCCGAAGGCGGGGCATTATGAGCCGGGATTGGGAGTTGTCGAAAAGCCTACACTTTCAAAGGTCGGCGATCCTTCGCACCCCCCTCTGTCCTGCCGGCCCCCGCAAGGGGGAAGATCAGCCGTCATCGACCGTGGCGCCTCTTCTGCTAACTCAACAATAGAACACATTGCAGCATCCGCGATTGGCGAAACCATCGACGGCAGCTCAATCTCCCCCCTTGCGGGGGAGATGTCCGGCAGGACAGAGGGGGGGGCGACAGAACTCGACGCTGACAACCTCAGCACCCCGGTCATCCCCATCCTCTTCTACCGCTCGATGCTGCTTGCCGCCGACGTAGGGCCCATCGACGCACTCGTTGACGCCCTGTGTTCGCAAGGCCTGGCCCCCATACCGATCTTCGTCTCCAGCCTCAAAGATCCGGCATCGCTGGCCTTCGTCGAGAATGCCGTCGCAACATTGAACCCCGCCGCCATCGTCACCGCCACCGCTTTCGCCTCCGGCGCGGAACCCGGCGCCGAGACCCTGTTCGACCGCGCCGGCGTGCCCGTCTTCCAGGTCATCGTCGCCACCACCAGGCGCGAGGTCTGGGAAAAGAACCAGCGCGGCCTGGCGCCCGCCGACCTCGCCATGCATGTCGTGCTGCCCGAGCTCGACGGCCGCATCCTCGCCGGCGCGATCTCCTTTAAGGGCGAGGTCGAGACCGATCCGGCGCTGGCCTTCCGCGCCTTCGCCAACCGGCCCGAGGCGGACCGCGTGGCGCAGGTGGCCAAGCGGATCGCCGCGTTTATCCGCCTGCAGCGGACGAAGCGGGCGGAGCGCAAGCTCGCGATCCTGATCCCTGATTATCCGAGCGCGCCCGGACGTACAGGTTATGCCGTCGGGCTGGATGTGCCCTCCAGCGTGCTTGCGATGCTGCATGACCTGAAGGAACAGGGCTATGCGGTTAAGGGGATTCCGCAATCGCCGCGCACGTTGCTGGATGCGCTGCAGGTGGGTGGGCACTGCCTCTCGGGAGGGGACTACTCCGCCTTTTCAGCCGAACTGCCGGAAGCAGCGCGAGCTTCTGTTGAGGCCGCGTGGGGCAAGGCAGACGGGATCGGTTCGCGCGAGGCACCCCCCTCTGGGCCAGAGGGGGGTGTTCAAGCGCCGACCTCGGTAACCTTCCCCTTCCGCGCCGCGACATTCGGCAACGTCACCGTGGCGCTGGCCCCCGACCGCGGCCGCTCGGCCGACCGCCGCGCCGACTATCACGACCCGACGCTGCCGCCGCGCCACGAGCTGATCGCTTTCGGCCTCTGGCTGCAGAAATCGCTCGGCGTGCATGCCATCATCCATGTCGGCGCGCATGGCACGCTGGAATGGCTGCCGGGCAAGACGGTGGCCCTCTCCGGAACCTGCTTCCCGGAGATCGTCACCGGATCGCTGCCCGTCATCTATCCATTCATCGTCTCCAATCCGGGCGAGGCGGCGCAGGCCAAGCGCCGCATTTCGGCCGTCACCCTCGGCCATCTGCCGCCGCCGCTGACCGGCGCCGGCCTCGACGAGGCGCAACAGAAACTCGAGCGGTTGGTCGACGAATATGCGCAGGCCGACGGCCTCGACCGCCGCCGTCGCGACCGTCTGGCCAAATTGATTGTCGAGACGGCGCAAAAGACTGGCCTTGCGTCCGAAGCCGGCGTTGCCGGCACAGACGCTCCTGACGAAGCGCTGCGCCGCATCGACGCCTGGCTCTGCGACCTCAAGGATTTCGCCGTCAAGGACGGGCTGCATGTCTATGGCCGCGCGCCGGAAGACGAAGCCGACCCGCTGCGCCGGCAAAGCGCGGCGGCCGAAAAATCCAACCTGCTCGCCGCGCTCGATGGCCGCCATATCAAGGCCGGCCCTGCCGGCGCCCCGGCGCGCGGTCGCTCCGATGTGCTCCCCACCGGCCGCAACCTCTTCACCTCCGATCCGCGCACAATGCCGACGCCAACCGCCTATGACCTCGGCCAGGCGGCGGCGGAGGAAGTGGTGCGCAGCTATATGCAAAGCCATGGCGACTGGCCGCGCTCGCTGGTCATCGACCTCTGGGGTTCCGCCTCGTTGCGCACCGGCGGCGAGGAGATCGCGCAAGGTCTGGCGCTGATGGGCTGCCGGCCGCAATGGGATGCCGCCACCGGCCGCGTCACCGGCATCGAGGTGCTGCCGCCGGCCACGCTCGGCCGCCCGCGCGTCGACGTCACCTGGCGCATCTCCGGCCTGTTCCGCGACATGTTCCCGACCCAGATCGCGTTGATCGACGCCGCTGCCAACGCGGTCGCCAGCCGCGACGAGGACGATACCGAGAACCCGCTCGCCGCAGCGACGCGCGCTCAGGGGAAGATCAGCCCGCGCATTTTCGGCACCTCGCCCGGCACCTATGGCGCCGGCGTCGAGGACCTGCTGTCGCGCGGCGAATGGGGCGCGCGCGAAGAGATCGGCCGCGCCTATCTCGACGCCACCTCGCACGCCTATGCCGGCGCCGATGGCGAAGCGATCTCGGCGCCCGGCGCTTTCGAAGGCCGCATCGCCGAAGCCGATCTCCTCGTCCACACCGGCGATGACCCTGGCCGCGACATCCTTGAAGGTTCGGCCGACGTCGCCTTCATCGGCGGCTTTTCGGCCGCCCTTGCAGCACTTGGCAGGAATGCCGACGTCATCGTGCTCGACACGACCGACCCGAAAAAGCCGAAGCCGCGTTCGGTCGGCGAAGCGGTATCGCGCGTGGTTCGCGCCCGCGCGGTCAACCCGCGCTTCATCGCCGGCCAGATGCGCCACGGCCCGCGCGGCGCCTCCGAATTCGCCGAGACGGTCGACCGTCTGGTCGGCTTCGCGGAGACTACCCATGCCATTTCGGGCGCGCTGATCGAGGCCGTTCACGACGCCTATGTTGGCGATCCGGACGTCCGTGCCTTCCTGCTGCGCGAGAATCCGGCGGCTGCCAAGGTCATCGCCGAACGGTTCCTCGCCGCCCGTCGGCGCGGCCTGTGGCACCCGCTGCGCAACTCCATCGACGACGACCTCGCGGCCTTGATTGCCGAGGCCCAGGCAGGTGGAGTGGCGGCATGAACGCGTTTTCGCGCCGTGGCGCTTGCCCTGCTCTAAGCGCGCCGATGCAGACCGGCGACGGGCTGCTGGTGCGGCTCAACCCAGTCGCTGGAGGAATTTCGCCCAAGTCGATGATCGGTCTCGGCGAATCCGCCTTGCGCCACGGCAACGGCATCATGGAGGTGACGGCGCGCGGCAGCCTGCAGATTCGTGGTTTGACGGCCGAAAGCGCCCGGTTGCTGGCGGACGAAGTGGATGCGCTGGGCATCGCGGTGCGCACCGGAGTGCCGGTCGAGACGGGGCCGCTGGCTGGGATCGATCCGGAAGAGAACGCCGATCCGCGCCCGCTGGCTGAGCAGATCAGGGCGGCGATCGGGGAAGCCGGGCTGACGGCAAGGCTGGGGCCGAAGGTGTCCGTGGTTGTCGATGGCGGCGGACAGCTTACGATGGATGCCGTGACGGCCGATGTAAGGCTGAAGGCTGTATGGGCTGGCGATGATGTTCTTTGGAGCCTGTCGGTTGCCGGCGACGAGCGCAGTGCAAGGCCGCTCGCGACGGTCGATGCTGATGCTTCCCGCGACATTGCTGTGGCGGCGTTGAGGATGGTGGCTGAGCGAGGTCGTGAGGCCCACACAAGAGATTTGTCTGAGAGACAACTCAATTCACTCGCACGATGGCATTCCGTCACACCCCCCTCTGTCCTGCCGGACATCTCCCCCGCAAGGACAGAGGGGGGTGTGAAGAAACGCCAGCCTAAGATCCATCCCATTGACACCTTCGCTCTCACGGGCGGCGACGCCCTCGGCATCGCCCTGCCCTACGGCAGCATGCCGGCGCAAAACCTCATTGACCTCGCCGCGCAATCCGCAAACCTCGGCGCCACCGAAATCCGCCTTGCCCCAGGTCGCGCCTTGCTCTTCCTCGGCCTCTCCGCCTCCTCCTTGCTCAAAGCCTCCGCCGCCGCGCTCGGCTTCGTCACCGACCCGGCCGACCCGCGCACCCGCATCGCCGCCTGCCCAGGCGCGCCGGCCTGCGCGTCCGGCCGCATCGCCACCCGCGCCATCGCCGAAACCATCGCAAAGGAAAGCGCGGACCTTCTCGATGCCTCGTTGACCCTACACATCTCCGGCTGCGCCAAGGGCTGCGCGCATCCCGGCACCGCCGCGCTCACCCTGGTCGGCGACGAAAACGGAGCCGGACTTGTCGTGGACGGGACGGCAAAGGCTCTTCCTGCCGCGTACAGGCCGGGCTATGACGCCGCGCGCGGGGTCGCCGGCATTCTTGCCGCGATCCGCGACGGACGACATCAGGGCGAAACCGCCGCCTGCCTGAAAAGACTTGGCGCGGCCAGCATCGCCGAACTCTATCGACGGAACCAGTGAATGGCCGCCTACGACTATATCCATGACGGGACGGCGATCTACGAGCGCTCTTTCGCCATCATCCGCGCCGAGGCGGATCTGTCTCGCTTCTCGGAAGCGGAGGCCGATGTCGCGATCCGCATGATCCATGCCTGCGGCCAGGTCGAAGCCGCCAGCCATTTCGTTTTCTCCGATGGTTTCGTCGACGCCGCCCGCACCGCGCTCGCCGCCGGCGCGCCGATCTTCTGCGATGCCGAGATGGTGGCGCACGGCATCACCCGCGCCCGGCTGCCCGCCGGCAACGAGGTGATCTGCACGCTGCGCGATCCGCGCACGCACGACATCGCCAAGCAAATCGGCAACACGCGCTCGGCCGCCGCGATCGACCTCTGGGGCGAGCTCATGGCCGGCTCTGTCGTTGCCATCGGCAACGCGCCGACCGCGCTCTTCTATCTGCTTGAGAAGCTGCGCGACGGCGCGCCGAAGCCGGCCGCGATCATCGGCATGCCGGTCGGCTTCGTCGGCGCCGCCGAATCCAAGGATGCGCTGGCCGAGAACTCCTATGGCGTGCCCTACGCCATCGTGCGCGGCAGGCTGGGCGGCAGCGCCATGACCGCCGCCGCGCTCAATTCTCTGGCGAGGCCCGGCCTGTGAACGCGATCATGAAAGGCCGTCTGGTCGGCGTCGGCACCGGCCCCGGCGATCCGGAGCTTCTGACGCTGAAGGCAGCGCGCGCGCTGGCCGAGGCCGACGTCGTCGCCTATTTCGCCAAGCGCGGCAACAACAGCAATGCGCGCGCCATCGTCGAGGCGCGCTTCCGGCCGGACATGATCGAGCTGCCGCTGCTCTATCCGGTGACGACGGAAATCGACAAGGATGACGACGACTACCGCTCGCAGATCACCGATTTCTACGAGCAGTCGGCCGAGCAGGTGGCCGACCATCTCGGCGCCGGCAGGATGGTGGCGGTGCTGTCGGAGGGCGATCCGCTCTTCTACGGCTCCTACATGCATCTGCATGTGCGCCTGGCGCATCGTTTTCCGACCGAGGTCATCCCCGGCATAACCGCCATGTCCGGCTGCTGGTCGGCCACCGGCCTGCCGATCGTCCAGGGCGACGACGTGCTGAGTGTGCTGCCCGGCACGATGAGCGAGTTCGAGCTGACCCGTCGCCTCGCCGACACCGACGCCGCCGTTATCATGAAGGTCGGCCGCAACCTGCCAAAGATCCGCCGCGCGCTGGAAGCCACCGGCAAGCTGGCCAAGGCCGTCTATGTCGAGCGCGGCACCATGCCGGGCAGCGTCTCGATGCGGCTCGCCGAAAAATCGGACGACAGGGCGCCCTATTTCGCCATCGTGCTGGTTGCCGGCTGGTCGGCCCGCCCAGGGGCCCCTGGGGCAAAGCCATGAGCGGCCGCCTTACCGTCATCGGTCTCGGACCCGGCAATGCCGATCAGGTCACGCCGCAGGCTGCCACTGCCGTCGCCGAGGCTTCCTTCTTCTATGGCTACAAGCCCTATCTCGACCGGCTGGAGCTGCGGCCGGACCAGACCCGCATCGCCTCCGACAACCGTGAGGAACTCGCCCGCTCGAACGAGGCGCTGGCCAAGGCTGCCGAGGGACACAACGTCGCCGTCGTCTCCGGCGGGGATCCGGGCGTTTTTGCCATGGCCGCCGCCGTATGCGAGGCGATCGAAGCCGGCCCTGAAGAATGGCGTGCCATCGACATCTCGGTTGTCCCGGGCGTGACTGCGATGCTGGCCGTAGCCGCCCGCATCGGCGCGCCGCTCGGCCATGATTTCTGCGCCATCTCGCTCTCCGACAATCTGAAGCCGTGGGAGCTGATCGAGCTGCGCTTGTTGGCGGCGGCCGGGGCCGGCTTCGTCATCGCGCTCTACAATCCCATCAGCAAGGCTCGCCCCTGGCAGCTTGGCCGCGCCTTCCAATGCCTGAAGGCGGTGCTGCCCGGCACCACGCCGGTGATCTTCGGCCGCGCCGCCGGCCGGCCCGACGAGCGTATCGAAGTCTCTCTGCTGGCGGATGCCGATGCGGCAAAAGCCGACATGGCGACCTGCATCATCATCGGCTCGCCGGAAACCCGCATCATCAAGCGCGGCGAAAAACCAGCGCTGGTCTACACCCCGCGTTCTGCAACGGGGTCGAAATGATGATCGACCTTTGCCGCCAGCGCATCGACGGTCTCAGTCGAAGGAACGTCCGGCAAAGACGGTCGGCGGATCATGATCACCTCGATACCAAGCGCCCGCGCAGCGGCGACCTTGCCATAGGTCGCCTCGCCGCCGCTGTTCTTCGAAACGACGGCATCGATGCCGTATCTCTCGAGCAATGCCCTTTCGTCCGCTTCCGGAAACGGTCCGCGCGCCAGCAAGTAGAGCGCATCGGGCACGCCAAGCTCCGGCTCGACCGGATCGACGCTGCGGATCAGGTAGCGGTGCTGCGGAGCGGCCTCGAACGCGCCCGCCTCCTGCCGGCCGATCGCCAGGAAGACGCGACGCGGCGCCGTGCCGAGCGCACGTGCCGCCTCGGTGACATTGTCAACCAGCGTCCAGCGATCACCCGTCACGGGTTCCCAGCCGGGACGGCGCAGCGCCAGGATCGGCACGTCCGTCTGCCTGGCCGCTTCGGCGGCATTGGTCGAAATACGCGCGGCGTATGGATGCGTGGCGTCGATCAGCAGATCGATATGTTCCTCGCGAAGATGGGCAGCCAGCCCATCTGCGCCGCCAAAGCCGCCGACACGCACCGGCACGCCTTGCGCGACCGGGCTTTCAGTGCGGCCGGCCAGCGACAGCCTGACCGAAAAATCGTCGCGACGGGCGAGCTTCCCGGCCAATTGCCGGGCTTCCGTCGTTCCGCCGAGGATCAGAATATGGTGGGTCATCATGCCTGCTAAGGGTCCGCGCGCCGCCAAGCCAGCCTCAAAATGGCTCACCATCGTCGGCATCGGCGAGGACGGTGTAGCGGGTCTCGGCGACGAGGCCAAGCAGCGGATTGCCGAGGCCGAGATCGTCTTCGGCGGCAAGCGGCATCTCAGCCTTGTCGCGTCGCTGGCCAAGGGCGAAGCGCGCCCGTGGCCGACGCCCTTCGATGCCGAAATGCGCGACGTGCTGGCGATCGCGGGCAAAAAGGTCTGCGTGCTGGCGTCCGGCGACCCGTTTTTCCATGGTGTCGGCGCCACGCTGGCCCGCAAGGTCAAGCCGGAGCAAATGCTCGTCCTGCCGGCGCCCTCGTCTCTGTCGCTGGCCGCGTCCCGTCTCGGCTGGGCATTGCATGACGTGGAGACAATCTCGCTGCACGGCCATTCGATCGACCTGATCCGGCCTCTGCTCCATTCCGGCGCGCGTATCCTGGCGCTCACCTCCGACGCCGACGCGCCGGCGGCCATCGCCGCACTGCTCGACGAGCTCGGTTTCGGCCCTTCGCGACTGACGGTCCTCGAAGCACTCGGTGGGCAGGATGAGGCACGCCGCACCGCTCGCGCCGAAGCCTTCGATCTCGAAAACGTCAATCCGCTCAACGTGCTGGCGATTGAAATTGAATCAACACCGGATGCCCGCGTCCTGCCTCTGACCGTCGGCCTTGCCGATCATCTGTTCGAGCATGACGGCCAGATCACCAAGCGCGAGATCCGCGCTATCACGCTGTCGGCACTGGCGCCGCGGCGCGGCGAATTGCTCTGGGATATCGGCGCCGGCTCGGGCTCGATCGGTATTGAATGGATGCTGGCGCATTCCTCGCTGCGCGCCATCGCCATCGAGGCTAACGCAGAACGCGCCGCCCGCATCGCCCGCAACGCCGCGCATTGCGGCGTGCCCGGCCTCGTCGTGATCGAGGGCGCCGCGCCTAAGGCGCTGGCAAAATTGGAGACGCCCGATGCCATCTTCATCGGCGGCGGCGGCAGCGATGCCGGCGTGCTGGAGAAGGCAATCAAGGCGCTCCGTCCCGGCGGCCGGCTCGTCGCCAATGCGGTGACGCTGGAGATGGAGGCGCTGCTGCTCGACCAGCACAACAGACGCGGCGGCGACCTGACCCGCATCGCCCTGTCACGCGCGGCGCCTGTCGGCTCGATGCAGGCGTGGCGACCGGCCATGCCGGTCACGCAGTGGAGCTGGGTCAAGCCATGATGGTCGCAGGTATCGGCAGCCGCAAAGGTGTGACGGCGGGCGACGTTCGCGCCGCGATCGAGACCGCGCTTGAGGCGCATGGGCTTACGATGACGGCGCTTTCTGCATTGGCGACGGGTGAAATCAAGCGCGATGAGCCGGCGATCTTCCTTGCCGCCCGAGACCTCGACCTCCCCGTGCTCGTCATCTCCGACGCCGCACTGCAATCCGTCTCGTCCGGCACAGTCAGTCGCTCCGACGCGTCGCAGGCCGAGGCCGGCACGCCTTCGGTTTCGGAAGCCTCGGCCCTGGCCGCGGCCGGAAAAGGTGCGAAACTGTTTGGACCGCGCATCGTGCTCGGTCCGGTCACCTGCGCCATCGCCATCAGCGGAGATGCGCCATGACCATCCATTTCATCGGCGCCGGTCCAGGTGCGGCCGATCTCATCACGCTGCGCGGCGCGCGGCTCCTGGCCAGTTGCCCGGTCTGCCTCTATGCCGGCTCGATCGTCGCGCCGGAGCTGCTAGAGCATTGCGTGCCAGGCACCAAGCTGATCGACACCGCGCCGATGTCGCTTGACGAGATCGAGGCCGAATATGTCGCCGCGCACAAGGCCGGCCACGACGTCTCGCGCCTGCATTCCGGCGATCTTTCGGTGTGGAGCGCGGTGGCCGAACAGATCAGGCGCCTGGAAAAGCACGGCATCCCCTACTCGCTGACCCCAGGCGTGCCCTCGTTCGCGGCAGCGGCGGCAGCACTTCGCCGCGAGCTCACCATTCCCGAACTCGCGCAAAGCCTGGTGCTGACCCGCGTCTCCGGCCGCGCCTCGAAAATGCCGCCGGGCGAGACGCTGGCCGGCTTCGGCCGCACCGGCGCTACGCTTGCCATTCATCTCGCCATCCATGCCATCGACCGCATCGTCGCGGATCTGACGCCGCTTTACGGCGCCGAATGTCCGGTCGCGGTCGTCTTCCGCGCCTCCTGGCCGGACGAGCGCATCCTGACCGGCACGCTGGGCACCATCGAAGCGCAACTGGCGGAGAGCCCGATGGAACGCACCGCGATCATCTTCGTCGGCAGCGCTCTCGCCGCGCAGGATTTCGGCGAAAGCTCATTGTACGACGCCCACTACCAGCGGCGTTTTCGCGGACGGGATGGATTGTGAACGGCAGCGCCAATACGAACGGACGGGCTAATGTGGAGCAGGCGCTGGCGCGGCTGAACTTCAAGCCGCGCGAGCTCGAGCCCGGCCATGTCTGGCTGGCCGGCGCCGGTCCCGGCGACCCCGGCTGCCTGACGCTGGAAGTGCTGGCGGCGCTCGGGCAATGCGACGCGCTGGTCTATGACGCGCTGGTCTCGCCCGATGTCGTGGCTGTCGCTCAAGGCGCAGAACTTTTCTACGCCGGAAAACGCGGCGGCCAGCCCTCGATGAAGCAGGACGACATCAACGCCCTCCTTGTGCGGTTGGCGCGCGAAGGCCGCCGCGTCGTGCGCCTGAAGGGCGGCGACCCTTATATTTTCGGCCGCGGCGGCGAGGAGGCTCTGGCGCTCGCAGGCGAAGAAATTCCGTTCCGGGTGCTCTCCGGCCTCACCTCCGGCCTCAGCGCGCTGGCTGCCACCGGCATTCCCGCCACCATGCGCGGCATCAACAAGGCGGTCATCCTCGCCACCGGCCACGCCGCCGGCACCGATGACGACATCGACTGGACCGCGATCGCCCGCACCGGACAGCCGGTCGTCGTCTATATGGGCATGGCCAACCTGCCGGTGATCGCGGCAAAGCTGCTCGAGGGCGGCCTCGCGCCATCGACCCCGGCCGCCGTGATCGTCGCGGCAACCACGCCGCAGGAGCGCATCGTCGTCGCCACGCTCGCCACCATCGCTGACGAGGCCGCGGCCGCCGGGCTCGCTTCGCCGGCGCTGATCGTGGTCGGCGGCATCGTCGCCATGCGCGCGGCATTGGCTGGCGGCGCATGACGGCGCGCGCGATCATCATCGGCGCGCCGCGCTCCGGATCGGGCAAGACCAGCGTCACCATAGGCCTGTTGCGCGCGCTTGCCAGGCGCGGCCTGAAAGTGCGCGGCGCAAAGTCCGGACCGGACTATATCGACCCGGGCTTCCACGCCGCCGCGACCGGACTCTCGGGCGTCAACCTCGACAGCTGGGCGATGTCGCCTTCCCTGCTCAACGCGCTGGCCGCGGAGGCTGCGGACGACGCCGAATACATTATCCTTGAAAGCGCGATGGGCCTGTTCGACGGCATCCCCGCCCCGCAAGGCCGCTCAGGCTCGGCCGCCGATCTGGCGCGGCTCTATGGCCTCCCGGTGCTTCTGGTGCTCGACGTTTCCGGCCAGTCGACCACGGCGGCGGCGGTGGCCAAGGGTTTCGCCACCTACGACCCGGCTGTGCGCATGGCCGGCGTCGTGCTCAATCGGCTAGGCAGCGAACGCCATCGCCGCCTGTCCGGCGACGCCATCGAGGCGATCGGCTTGCCCGTGGTCGGCGCCATCCTGCGCGATCCGACGCTCAACCTGCCGGAACGGCATCTCGGCCTCGTCCAGGCCGGCGAATACGAAAACCTGATGGCGCATCTCGACCGGCTGGCCGACATGGTCGAGAAGTCGCTCGACATCGACGCCATCCTGGCGCTGGCATCCCCGCTGCAACCAGCGGCTGGCGACTTCGGCGATGCCTTGCAGTCGCCCGGGCAGCGCATCGCGCTGGCGGAGGACGCCGCCTTCACCTTCCTCTATCCGCATGTCGCCACGCATTGGCGCAAGGCCGGCGCCGAGATCGTGCCTTTCTCGCCACTGGCCGACGAGGCGCCCTCGCAGGACTGCGATGTTTGCTGGCTGCCTGGCGGCTATCCCGAACTGCATGCCGGCAGGCTCGCGGCCGCGACGAACTTCCAGGCCGGAATGGCGCGGTTTGCGGCGACGAAGCCGGTTCACGGCGAGTGCGGGGGCTTCATGGTGCTGGGCGAAATGCTGGAAGACGCAGACGGCGAGAGCCACAACATGCTTGGCCTGCTCGGCCATTCGACCAGCTTCGCCAAACGCAAGATGAATCTCGGCTACCGCGAGGCGCGGCTGCGTGCCGCCTGCCCATTGGGGCCGGAGGGGACGCTGATCCGCGGTCACGAGTTCCATTATGCGCAGATGCTTGCTGCCGGCAATGACGAGCCCTTGGCCGATCTTGCCGATGGCCGGGGCAATCCGCTCGGCGCCTCAGGCTACCGGCGCGGCCATGTCAGCGGCACCTTCTTCCATGCCATTGCGAGAGGCGCATGAGCGGTCCCTCCGCACCCCGGCAAGTGCTTGACGATATCGGCCTCAGCCTCGTCTTTTTCACCCGGCTGAGATTGCCTTCGAGCGATTTCGGCGGCCGCAGCCTGGCGGATGCGATCTGGGCGGCGCCCTTCGCCGGTCTCGCGGTGGCGATCATCGGCGCGCTCGTCTATGCCATCGCCGCCGTTTTCGGCCTCGCCACAGCACCGGCCGCGGCGCTCACGCTCGCCGCGACGATGCTCGTTACAGGCTGCCTGCACGAGGACGGGCTTTCCGATATCGCCGATGGCTTTTGGGGCGGCAGGACGCGCGACAAGAAATTGGAGATCATGCGCGACAGCCGCATCGGCGCCTATGGCGCCGCAGCGCTTGGGCTGTCGCTGCTCATCCGCTGGAGCGCTCTTTCAGAACTCGCCGGTCCGGGCCACGTATTCCTGGCGCTGCTTGCCGCGCATGCCGGCTCGCGCGGCCTGTTCGGCGCCTTCATGCATCTTCTGCCGCCGGCCCGCAGCGACGGCCTATCGGCGGGCGCAGGCACCGTCACCACCGAGACCGCCATCATAGGTGCTGCGCTTGGTGCCGTGGCACTGCTGGCGCTCGGTCTTGGCGGCGCGATCGCGGCGCTGATCCTGCTCGGCCTGGTCTTCATGGCGTTCCGTGCGCTTTGCCTCAGCCAGATCGGCGGCCAGACCGGCGACACGATCGGCGCGCTGCAGCAGCTTGGCGAGATCGCGGTGCTGCTCGTCGCATCCGTTTGCCTTTCCTGATTCTCTTTCGGAGACCTTGCCCCCATGAGCTTCAAATCCCTCGAAGACCTTCGCGCCGCATGCCTCGATCTTCCGGCCGGCAGCGACGCCGCCGCCAGCGCCGTCGCCCGCCGCCAGGACACTCTGACCAAGCCTCAAGGCAGCCTCGGCCGGCTGGAAACGATCGCCGCCTGGCTCGGCCGCTGGCAGGGCCGCGACGTGCCGAAACTCGACCATGTGAAGGTCTTGGTCTTCGCCGGCAATCACGGCGTCACCGCGCAAGGCGTCTCGGCCTATCCATCCGAGGTCACCGTACAGATGGTGGCGAACTTCGCCGGCGGCGGCGCGGCCATCAACCAGCTGGCCCGCATCGCTGGCGCCAAGCTGAACGTCATCCCGCTTGACCTCGACCATCCGACCGGCGATTTCACGCAAGTGCCGGCGATGGACGAAAAGGCGTTCCTCGCCGCCGTCTCGACCGGCTACGACACGGTAACTAAGGATCTCGACCTCGTCTGCTTCGGCGAGATGGGCATCGGCAACACCACGCCGGCGGCGGCGATCTCGACGGCGCTTTTCGGCGGCGGCGCGGAAAAATGGACCGGCCGCGGCACCGGCGTCGACGATGCCGGGCTGCTGCGCAAGGTCGTGGCCATCGAGGCCGGCCTCAAGCGCCATGCCGATGCGCTCTCCGACCCGCTGAAGATCGCTGCCGCCCTGGGCGGGCGCGAGCTGGCGGCAATCCTCGGCGCCACACTCGCCGCGCGCAAGAATAACGTGCCGGTGCTGCTTGACGGCTTCGTCTGCACCGCAGCCGCAGCACCTCTGGCGAGGCTGCATCCGACCGGGCTGGCGCACACCATCGCCGCCCATGTCTCGGCCGAAGCCGGCCACCGCCGCCTGCTCGAGGCCCTCGGCCTGCCCCCGCTGCTCGATCTCGGCATGCGGCTCGGCGAAGGCTCCGGCGCCTGCCTTGCCGTCAACATCGTGCGTTCGGCACTGGAATGCCACGCGAAGATGGCGAGCTTTGCCGAGGCCGGCGTTTCGGAAAAATGAATGCTCACAAATGTCTTCAAGGGGCCGCTGAGTTGAATATGGCCGCCATTAAGGCGGCCACAATTCCCCAGAGCCGTCGCACAATAAAAAACCCCGCGTAGGCGGGGTTTGAAAGAGGTAATCGGAAATCAGAATTTGTAGCTAAGCCCAACGCGGACATCGTTGGTGTTCAGATCAAGCCTGGCAGCCTGTGTCGGGAAAGAGAACGGCGAAGATACCGATTCACGGCCATAGTCGGAATAGCGGTATTCGACGCGCCCGATCAAATTGTCGGTCATGGCGTATTCAAGTCCAGCGCCTATCGTCCAGCCCGCCCTGGTGCCGCTGATCTCGCTTGAACCGCCCGGAAAATTGGATGCGCCGGAATATCTGGCGAATGCGACACCGCCAGTTACAAATGGCAAGAAACGATCGAACGCGTAGCCGGCGCGCAGGCGTGTCGATCCGAACCATTTCAAATCACTGCTTCCGGAGACACCTGGGAACCCAGGAAACGCATTGTTGTCCGACTTTGCGTCGGCGAAATTCACGTCCGCTTCAACGCCAACGACATAATTACCACCGAACTGGTAGTTATAGCCGACGTATGCACCGCCAAAACCGCCGTTGGGATCGACGGACGTGCTAATGAAGGGCGGGCCTGCAGGGGACCCCGCGCCGTCGTAAGTTGAATTTCCCCAAACGTACCCGGCCTGCGCACCTACATAGATGCCAGACCAATCATAAGCCACGGGCTGGATCGGTTGGGGGGACAGGTCCGCCGCCAATACGGGAGTAGCAATCGCAAGCGAAGAAAGCAGGGGCAAACTTGAGCGCGCGCATCGGGCATTCCTGTGAGAAAATCGGTGCGTCTATTTTTAGCTCAGTTCTTTGACAAACCATGTAACCTTTCTGCCACAAATTCGGATATTCCTTGATCAACCGTGGCGGCGGCGCTGTTGCTGTGGCTATCGGCGATCTCATCATAGAAAATCGGCATATACGGACAGACCGGGCTTGCTATGCCAGCCAAGCTAAGACAGTATCCAATAGCCCAAGCAGCCGGTCGACTGGGCAGCGGGGCTTCCATCTAATCAAAGGAAAATTGGTGGGTGTGCACAGGATCGAACTGTGGACCCGCTGATTAAGAGTCAGCTGCTCTACCAACTGAGCTACACACCCACACCGCCGGGAAAACCAGCGTCGGCGGCGCATATAGCCGCCGCTTTCGGCTATGTCTAGGCCCCGCCGGATCATTTCCCGACAAATCGCTGAATTGCCGCAGGTGTCACACGAATAGCTTGCCTTCAGCCACCTTGATCGCATGGCCGCCAATGCGCGCGGATGCCAGTTTTCCGGCTTCGACATTGAGCTCGAGCCGGATGCGCGAAGGCCGGCCCATTTCCAGCCCCTGCTCGATCCAGAGTTGCGAAATGCCGTCGGTCGGGGCGTCGAAATGCATGATCGCACCGGCAAAGGCCGCCGCGGCCGAACCCGTTGCCGGGTCCTCATAGGAAGGGGTGCCGGGCACGATCATGCGCACATGGAAGGCGCTGTCGTGATGCACCGTCTCGCGGCAATAGACATAGGGGCTGGCGAACGCCCATTCGCTCTTGCGGGGTGCCAATTCCGACCATGCCTGGTTGTCGAGCCTGATCTTGGCCGCCTCCTCCAACCCGGCAACCGGAATCGTCACATAAGGCACGCCGGCCGACCAGAAGGCGACACGGTGATTCTCGAAGCCGATCTCGTGCGGGGCAAGGCCGAGCGCCGCGCCGATCGCTTCCGGGTCAGCCTTGAGTTCCAAGGGTTCCG
Source organism: Mesorhizobium sp. CA4 (assembly GCF_020165075.1). Lineage (NCBI taxonomy): Bacteria > Pseudomonadati > Pseudomonadota > Alphaproteobacteria > Hyphomicrobiales > Phyllobacteriaceae > Mesorhizobium > Mesorhizobium sp. CA4. The sequence continues at coordinate 170,920 of NZ_JAIUHK010000006.1, read as the reverse complement.
GCAGTTTCGCCAGGTCGAACTCGGCGAAGGTCGAGCCGCCATGCTTGCTCACCGCGCAGCGCACCGGTCCGATATTCTCCTCCAGCACGAAAATGCCGGCGGCCTCCCCGGCGAGTTCGGCCAGCGCGATCGCCGAGCCGACCGTCGGATGCCCCGCAAAAGGCATCTCATAGTCGGGCGTGAAGATGCGGATACGGTTGCGGTGCTTTGGATTGTCGGGAGGCAACACGAACACCGTCTCGGACAGGTTGAATTCGCGCGCGACCGCCTGCATGCCGGCAGTGTCGAGCCCGTCGCTGTTCAGCACCACCGCGAGCGGATTTCCGGCCAGCCTTTCGGTGGTAAACACATCGTAAAGCAAGTAATTGCGCGCCATGGAGAAAACCTTTCGCCTCGCCCCGAATTTCGGCCTCACTCCCAACATGAGGGAAATTTAATTTGAAATTCGAACCTTAAGGCCTGATTTGTGGACGGATAGGGGACATCCATTTTCAGCATAGGGGTCCGGCGTGGACCAGCTTGTCAATCCGCCAAACGCGGAATCCGGTACTTCCATAGAGGCAGCGCTCGGGCTCGACCGCAAGGGCGTAAGCCGCAAGCGTCGCCGCTTCTGGCTCTACGCGCTGCTGGCGGTGGCAATCATCGCCGCCGGCATTGCCCTCTATCGATGGTATGCCGCAGTACCTCCCAGGATCGAATACACCGCCGTGCCCGCGGCGATCGCCGACCTCACCGTCGCGGTATCGGCCACCGGCACGCTGCAGCCGCTGACCCAGGTCGACATCTCCAGTGAGCTTTCCGGCATCGTCCGCTCGGTCGCGGTCAATGAAAACCAGCAGGTCAAGAAGGGCGACGTGCTGGCGAGGCTCGACACCGCCAAGCTGGAGGTCCAGATCGAGCGCGCCACCGCCTCCGCCAAGGCGGCGGCAGCAAGCGTCGAGAACGCCAAGGTGACCTTGCAGGAGAACGAGAACGCGCTTGCGCGCGCAAGCGCGCTGACCAAGCGCGGCATGGCGACGGACCAATCGCTAGAAGCGGCGACGGCGACGCGCGACCGCTCGAAGGCGGCGCTCGACAGCGCCGAAGCCAATCTCGCCATCGCCCAGGCCGATCTCAAGGCGCAGCAGACCGATCTCGCCAAGAGCACCATCTATGCGCCGATCGACGGCATCGTGCTGACGCGCTCGGTCGATCCCGGCCAGACCGTCGCGTCCTCGCTGCAGGCGCCGGTGCTCTTCGTCATCGCCGCCGACCTGAGGAACATGGAATTGCAGGCCGCCGTCGACGAGGCCGACATCGGCCAGGTCAAGTCCGGCCAGCACGCCCGCTTCACCGTCGACGCTTTCCCGGACCGACCCTTCGATGCCGAGATCCGCGACATCTCCTACGCCTCGGTCACCACCGACGGCGTCGTCACCTACAAAGCGCGGCTCGAAGTCGACAATGGCGAGCTTCTCTTGCGGCCCGGCATGACGGCGACGGTCTCCGTCGTCACCCGGCAGGCCAAGGAGGTGCTCACCGTCCCGTCGACCGCCTTCCGCTACCGCCCGATGCAACAGCAGGCACGCGGCTGGAGCCTGCGCGACCTCTTCACCGGCCGAATGGGCCGCCCCAACCGGCAAGCCGAGGCAACGAAGGCGCCGACCGACGGCTCGCGCACGCTTTATGTGCTGGAGAACGGCCGGCCGCATCCGGTCAACGTCAGAATCGGCTCGACCGACGGCGAGTTGACCGAGATCACGTCCGGCCTCGATGAAGGCGCTGAGGTCATCACCGGCGCGCAGCAGCGGAGCTGACGAAATGTCGGCTCCCCTGCTCATCACCTTCGACAAGGTCTGGAAAAGTTATGGCGAGGGCGAGGCCCGCGTGCACGCGCTGGCCGGCGTCGATCTCGCCATCCGGCGCGGCGAATTCGTCGCCATCATGGGTCCCTCGGGGTCGGGCAAATCGACGGCGATGAACATCATCGGCTGCCTCGATACGCCGACGGCCGGAACCTACTGTTTCATGGGCATCGATGCGGGCCGCCTCGACCGCAACCGCCGCGCGCTTTTGCGCAACCTCTATATCGGCTTCGTCTTCCAAGGCTATAATCTGCTGCCGCGCACCACCGCCGCGGAAAATGTCGAGCTGCCGCTGATCTATCGCGGCGTCGCCGCGCGCGAGCGCCGTGATCTCGCCATGCAAGCGCTGGCCGAGGTCGGGCTTGTCGGGCGCGAGCACCACACGCCGGCCCAGCTTTCGGGCGGCCAGCAGCAGCGCGTCGCGATCGCCCGCGCCATCGTCACCAGGCCGACGCTGCTCGTCGCCGACGAACCCACCGGCAACCTCGACACCGCGCGCACGCACGAGATCATGGAGCTGTTGACAAGGCTCAATGCCGAGCTCGGTCTCTCCATCGTCATGGTCACCCACGAGGCCGATGTCGCCGGCTATGCCGGCCGCACCATCCGCTTCCTCGACGGCCATGTCGCCTCCGATACTTTGAAAGCTGAGGAAGCGGCATGATCTGGGAAACCGTCCGCCTCTCGCTGCGCTCGATCCGCCGCAATGTGTTGCGCTCCTTCCTGACATTGCTTGGCATCGTCATCGGCGTCGCCGCCGTCATCGCCATGCTCACCATCGGCTCCGGCACGACGGAGAAGGTCAAGGCCGATATTTCCAAGCTCGGCAGCAACTTGCTCGTCGTCCGCGCCGGCCGGCCGGCGGGACCCGGCGGACCGGGAGGGCTCGACCAGGCGGTGCGGCCGCTGGCCGAAAAGGATGTCACGGCACTCGTCGCGCATCTGAGCGGCGCCCGCGCGATTTCGCCTGCCTCGCAAAAACAGGTCCGCGTTATCTTCGGCACCGAAAGCCTGACCTCTGGCGTCACCGGCACCGACAGCGCCTATCTCGACGCCCGCGACTGGAAGCTGGTGTCAGGCCGCCCGTTCAGCGATTCCGAAACGCGCGCCGGCGCGGGTGTGTGCCTGATCGGCGAAACGGTGCGCCAGCAATTCTTCGGCGCCGGCGATCCGGAAGGCGAGATCATCCGTGTCAACCGCACTTCCTGCAAGATCATCGGCCTGCTCGAGCCCAAGGGCTATACCGGCTTCGGCCAGGACCAGGACAATGTCGTGCTGATGCCGCTGCACGCCTATCAGCGGCGCATCGCCGGCAACCTCGACATCGAGAACATCTATATCGCCGCCGACGACCGCACCCCGACCAGCGAGCTGCAGCCGCGCGTGGAGGACATTTTGCGCGACACGCGCCGCATCACGCCCGACCGCGATCCCGATTTCGCCATCCGCGACATGACCCAGATCGCCGACGCGATGACCAGCGCCACCACCACCATGACCGGCATGCTGGGCGCCGTTGCCGGCGTCAGCCTGCTGGTCGGCGGCATCGGCATCATGAACATCATGCTGGTCTCGGTCACCGAGCGCACGCGCGAGATCGGCATCAGGCTGGCGATCGGCGCACATGAAAAACACATCCTCATCCAGTTCCTGGTCGAGGCGACGGTGCTGTCGCTCTTTGGCGGCATCATCGGCATCCTGATCGGTCTTTCGCTGGCCGGCATGGCCTCGATGGCGCTGACGATACCGTTCGCGCCAAGCCCTGCCGTCGTCCTGCTCGCCGTCGGCTTTTCGGCGCTGATCGGCATGGTGTTCGGCTTCTTCCCGGCGCTGCGCGGCGCAAGGCTCGATCCGATCGACGCGCTGCGGCACGAATAGTCAGAGACTGGGTTCTGCGGCTGTGCCCGATCTTGCGGTGATGCAGCGCTGAAAGAGCGGATGGGCGCTGCTAACGATCGCCGCCGAAATGCCACTCGATCAGCGGCTTCATGTGCGGCATCAGGCCGGCGGGCAGATCGCCGGCGTGGCGGATGATCACCGGCCCTTCGATCTCCGGCTCGGCTTCGGCCGCGACGAAGGCGGTGATGCGCCGCGCGAGCTCGTCGGCCGTTTCGGCCACCCGGTAGCGGCGGAAGATGACCGTACCGTTTGCCGTCGATAGCGCGTGATAGCGCCGTCCGCGTTCAGCCGTCGAAAGGTCCAGCCCGGTCTCCTCCCTCACCTCGCGGATCATGTTGAAGTCGACATCGACCAGCCCGTCGCGGAAATCGATCGGCTCGAAGGAGCCGGCAGCGAAATAGACGCGGCCGGCATTGACCGTATGCGGCCCCATGCGGATCGCTACCAGCGCATTGTCGCCGGCGACCAGCACGGCATGCGCGTAGGCGTGCTCGGCGCCCGAATTCTCGCGCCGCTTGCGCCACAGCATGAAGGTCGAATAGTTCACCGCATGGCAGCGGCCGACGAGGCGGCCGTCGCGGTAGGCAAGCTCGGAAAGCAGCACCACGGCGCCGTCGAACAATGCCGGATTGGCCGCGATCTCCTGCCGCCAATTCTCGGCGATGGCTGCCGCATTGCTGCGCGCAAAGGGATGCGGGCCAGGATCGAGGCGGACGTCGACCGCATCGAGCGGCAGGATGACGTTGCGTGGCAGATCGAAACTCAAGAGGGTCACGCCACGCCCAGGGTGATCGCAACCGGGCAATGGTCCGACGCTTTCGGCCTGTCCCAACCGACGCGCGGGAAACGCTCGACCTCTTGTCCGGGCGGGAAGATGGTGCGCCAGGGCTGGCCGTTGCGGATGATGTCGGGAACGGCGGTGGCATTCTTCGCGGCCAGCGCCTTCGACAGCAGAATATAATCGAGCTGGCAAAGATGCCGCTCCTCCGGGCCGCGCGTGTGGTAGAAGCTCCAGCGATCCATCTCCGGCCGCCGCTCGACGACATTCTCGCAAAAGCCGCCGGCGGTAAGCACATCGATCGAGGACCGGGTTTCGTCGACAACCTTGAAACGGTAGCCGTCGATGGCGTCGCCTCCGATCTTCACGCGCTGCCGGTAGTCGTTGAGGTCGCCGCAGATCGCCCAGCGCTTGTCGGCGGCGTGGTCCTTGCCGAAACGCTCCTCGATGATGCGGCGCACCGCCTGCGCCTCGGCGACGCGCAGCGGCATCGACGCCTCGCGGCCATCCAGCCCGTTGCGCGGCGGGCCCATGGATTTGAAATGCACGAGATAGAGCGTCAGCGGCGCGCCGCCGACCCTCAGGTCGATCTCCAGGCAATCGCGGCGAAAGATGCGTTCATTGGCAAGATAGCCGAACGTGGCGAGCTCCGGCGTGAACAGCCCGAACTCCTCGAAGGTGACATAGGCGTGGCTGGTCATGCGCACGAACTCGATCGGCTGCCCTTGCGCGGTCTCGTTGCGCATCATCACGGCGACATCGATGCCGCGCGTGTCGTTGCCGGCGGTGGTGTATTTCTGCCGGTAGCCCTGCCCGACCATCTTGAACAGATAGCCATATTCGAAGGCCTTCAGCGCCTCGATGTTGTCGACCTCCTGCATGCAGATGATGTCGGCGCGGGTGGCCGCGATGGCGAGTGCCGTCAGCTGGCGGGTGTCGTCGGATTGGGCGATCGTGCGGGCCTGTTCGAGGATGCGGTATTCGGCCTCGCTCTGGATGTCGAACAGGGCCAGCGTGCGGTCTTCATTGAGCTGGTTGCGATAGCCCGAGAAATCGAACCTGCTCATCAGGTTCTCGACATTGAAGGTGGCGAGGCGCAGCGACATGGCCGAGACCTTTGCCCGCAAGCAATGGCGAACACAAGAGCAGACGCATGCCCGTTATGGTTGACGGAACCTTTCTGTTCATCTTCCGTTCAGATGGAAAGTCCCATCAATAGGCCTATTCCCAAGTGTTTGGGCGTGGGGTCGTACTCGTGGAGAGTGAAATGAAACCGCTCTTGTCTTCCCTCGGATCCGGGCTTGTGGCCTTGGGTCTCTTTGCTGGGCTGACGGTGCCGTCGACTGCCGGCCCGGTCCTGCAGCCCGATATGTCGACCGTGACCAGCACGGCCGCATCCAAGATCATCCCTGTTCGCGACAGCTGGGCCGGCGGCAACAACCGGCAGCAGATGTTTGATTGGCGCTGGCGGCGCGGTGGCGACTGGCGGGGCCGGGATTTCAGATGGCGGGGCGACGACTTCCGCGCCCGTCATTTCTCCCGCAACTGGGATGGCGGCGATTGGCGCTGGCGGCATCATCGTCATCATCATCGGGGTTTCGATAGTGGCGACGCCGCCCTTCTGGGGCTGGGGCTAGGCCTGGGCCTGGGTAGCCTCGCCTACAACAATTACTACGATCCATACTATTACGACCCTTACCCGCGCTATGTTCAGCCCCGGCGCATCTACCGGACCCAGCGGCTTTCCAGGGCCCATGTCCAATGGTGCTACGACCGCTACCGGTCCTATCGGGCCTGGGACAACACGTTCCAGCCCAACTACGGCCCGCGCCGGCAGTGCATCTCGCCCTATATCTGAGCCCGTCGGCAGGACGGATGAGACGGCGCCCATCGCGGGCGCCGTTTTATTTGCCGCAACCTGTGCCCGCCATCGGCCGATAACCCTAAATTCATTGGCGGCGGCTATTCATCGACGCCGATGCCCCTCAATATGAAGATTCGCGCGAACGGGGTGCGAGACGTGCTCGCCATGGCCGAAAACGAACACAGAAACCAACACAGGCAACGCGTGCTGAAGGGCGCGGCGATCCTGACTGGCATCAACAATTCCGAGGTCAGATGCACGGTGCGCAACATGCATGCGAACGGCGCAGAGCTGAAAGTGCCGATCGATGCGCGCGTGCCCGACGAATTCCTGCTCTATGTGCCGGTCGACGGCATCGGCTACAAGGCGGTGGTGCGCTGGCGCCGCGAGGATCGCATCGGCGTCGAGTTCACCGGCACCGAGCCCAAGCCGCATTGGCACTACGGTTGAGCAGCGGCAACGCTGCGCACCCCGCAACGAAAAAGCCGGCGGATCGATCCGCCGGCTTTGATATTTGACACGAAACTTCGCCTTAGTTCTTAGCCTTGTCGACCAGCTTGTTCTTGGCGATCACCCGCGCGACCGCAGGGCGAAGCCCGAGGACGCGCAAGGCAAAAGATGTGGATCGCCTTAGTTTTTCGCCTTGTCGACCAGCTTGTTCTTGGCGATCCACGGCATCATCGCGCGGAGCTTAGAGCCCACCTCTTCGATCCGGTGGCTGTCGTTGTTGCGGCGGATGCCCTTGAAGCGCGACAGGCCGGCCCGATATTCCTGCATCCATTCCGAGGTGAACTTGCCGGTCTGGATGTCCTTCAGGATGCGCTTCATCTCGGCCTTGGTTTCCGCGGTGATGATGCGCGGACCCGAGACATATTCGCCCCATTCGGCGGTGTTCGAGATCGAGTAGTTCATGTTGGCGATGCCGCCTTCATAGATCAGGTCGACGATCAGCTTGACCTCGTGCAGGCACTCGAAATAGGCCATCTCCGGCGCATAGCCGGCTTCCACCAGCGTCTCGAAGCCGGCACGGATCAGTTCGACCAGGCCGCCGCACAGCACAACCTGCTCGCCGAACAGGTCGGTCTCGCACTCCTCGCGGAAGTTGGTCTCGATGATGCCCGAACGGCCGCCGCCGACACCGCAGGCGTAGGAGAGCGCGAGGTCGAGCGCATTGCCCGAAGCGTCCTGGTTGACCGCGACCAGGCACGGCACGCCGCCGCCCTTCTGGTATTCGCCGCGCACTGTGTGGCCCGGGCCCTTCGGCGCGATCATGACGACGTCGACCGAGGCCTTCGGCTCGATCAGGCCGAAATGCACGTTGAGGCCGTGCGCGAAGGCGATCGCCGCACCGTCGCGGATGTTCGGCGCGATCTCGTTTTTGTAGATGTCGGCCTGCAATTCGTCGGGCGTCGCCATCATCATCAGGTCGGCCCATTTGGCGGCGTCCGCCACGCTCATCACCTTTAGCCCGTCGGCCTCGACCTTCTTGGCGGTCGCCGAGCCGGCCTTGAGGCCGATGGCGATCTCCTTGACGCCGGAATCCTTCAGGTTGAGCGCATGGGCCCGGCCCTGACTGCCATAGCCGATGATGGCGACCTTCTTGCCCTTGATCAGATTGAGATCGGCGTCACGATCGTAATAGACACGCATTTTTCGTCTTCCTTCCCTTTTGAAGATCAGAGGCTTTGCAGCCGGTTGTTTGCTCCGAAGAGAGCGAGAAACTGGTGCGTTGCGCGGCGGGCATCGCCGCCGATCGTCGCCTCAGTCAATTCCACGCGGTCACCCAGCAGCAGACGGATCTGCACGTCGCGTCCGACCAGGCCGAAAAAGGTCCGGAACGCCGTCTCGGCGTCCTCGAAATCGAGCAGTCCTGCCTGCCGGCCGGCTTCCAGCACCGGCTTCAGCCGCCTGGCAAGCGCGAAGCGGCCATTCTGCAGCACGATCGCGCCGAGGTCATCTTTCCCGGAGCCGGCATGGCCGACCGCCACACGGTTGAGCGCGATCGACGTATCGCTGGAGATCACCTTGAGCCAGTCGGAGGCGAAGCGTTCGAGGCTTGCCGTCAGCGACGCCAGATCGAGGCCCTTGCGATCGACCGGGGTCACACGCACCTTGGAGGCCTGCCACTGCACCGTCGCCGTCAGCAGCCCGTCGCGGTCGCCGAACCATTTGTAGAGCGTTTCCTTGGAACAGCTGGCCCGCCGCGCCACTGCGGTCATGGTGAGGTTGTCGCCCTCCTCGACCAGCAGGCGAAGCGCCGCATCCAGAACCGCCTGCTGGCGCTCCGTCAGCGTCTCGCTGTTGTCGATATCGGCGCCTGCCTGCAGCACGTTCTGTCCTGTTCTTCCGGTCGCGCACGCCCGTACCGTACGTTACGGTTCGGCTTATTGCGCATTCCGGTTTCCGACGCAAGGGACATGGTGCGAAAAATGAACGGCGGAAACAGCGAAAGGCTCGCCAGCTACTCGCTGGCCGGCGGATCGCGCAGCCGTCCGAGCAGGCTGGCCAATGTCTTCAGGTCCTGGGCTGAAAGCCGGTCGCCCATTTGGTCGGCAATGGAAGCGCCATAGACTGCCCAGATGCGGCGGCGCATCTCCCGGCCGCTTGCCGTGATGCGGACGGTCTGCCCGCGGCCGTCATCCGAGACGGGCAGTTTCTCGATCAGGCCGTCCATTTCCAACCGGGCCAGCAGCCGGGAGACGCTATACTGCGCCAGCAAGACGCGATCGATCAGCTCGAACGGCCTGAGTCCTCCCCCGCCCGCCTCTGCAAGCTCATGCAGCACGTCATACCAGGCGAGCGGTGGCAGGCCGCTGGCTTTCAGCGCGTCCTCGGTCCTTTCAACCAGTTGGCGCGAGACGCGCACGAGGCGCGCCCAGGCGGCAATGGCTTCGGGTGATGGCGATTTCTTCGTCATCGGCGCAGCCTAGAGGATAGATGCAACTGCATCAAGCTTGACGATCAATGCAAATGCATTTATATAGATGCAGTTGCATCGATAAGGAGTTCTCCGATGAAACATGAAATCTGCAAGATCGCCGATATCCCACAGACCGGCAGCCTGATCGCGCCCTTCTTCGGCCGCGAGGTCCATGTCTGGCGCAGCGGCGAGCGCATCCGCGCCGCGGCCAATATCTGCCTGCATTTCGGCGGACCGCTGGACTGCAAGGACGGCTCACTTGTCTGCCAATGCATGGCGCGAAGTTCGACATGGATAGCGGCGAGCGTCTCGAAGGGCCGGCGCCGAAGGGTTCCCGCCTGATGTTCCTGTCGACCCGTGTCGAAGATGGCGCGCTCAACTATGTCTGGGGCGAGTGAGATGACCGTCAGACTTACCCTCGTCAGCCATCATTTGTGCCCGTACGTCCAGCGCGCGGCCATCTCGCTCGCCGAAAAAGGCGTGCGGTTCGAGCGGGTCGATGTCGATCTTTCCGACAAGCCGGATTGGTTCAGGGCCATTTCGCCGCTGGGCAAGGTGCCGCTGCTCCGCGTCCGGCACGACCATTCGGAGGAAGTGATTTTCGAATCCGCCGTCATCCTCGAATTCCTCGAGGAGACCGAGGCCAATCCCTTGCACCCGGTCGACCCGCTGGCGCGAGCCAGGCATCGCGCCTGGATCGAATTCGGCTCGGCCATCCTCAATGCCATCGGCCGCTTCTATTCCGCTGCCGACCAAGCCGCTTTCCTCCATGAAAGCAGCGGCTTGTCCGAGATGTTCGCACGTGTGGAGGCGGAACTCGCGGTAAGGCAAAGCGGCCCGTGGTTCGCCGGCGAGCGCTTCTCGCTGGTCGACGCCGTCTACGGACCGATCTTCCGCTACTTCGACACGTTCGACCGCATCGGCGACTTCGGCATTCTCGACGGCAAGCCGCTCGTCCAGGCCTGGCGCGAGGCCTTGAACAAACGGAAATCGGTGAAGCAAGCCGTCGGCGCGGATTACCCGCAGCGGCTGCATGCCTTCCTGCGGGCAAAGGGATCTTACCTGTCCGAGATCATCCGGCTGCAGGCCCTTGCAACTCCGCAAGCCCGATCCGCCTGAACGGATCGATTACCGTACCAGCGACCATGGCGGCAAGGAATTGCGGTCCCGGCGGGATTCTCGCCAGTGCCACCATCATGCGGTCGCGGACAAAGGGCAAGGCTGCGGAGTCCGATTGGTAGAACGGCGTCAGCGACAACGACAGCGCCTGGAAGACGCGCACATGCCAACGGCGCGCGCTTGCATAGGCCGCCAGCGCTTCGTCTATGCCGTCCGCCTGCGCCAACGCATGGCTGAGCGCGGCGGCGTCGAGCAGCGCCATATTCGCGCCTTTGCCCGAGTTGCGGGCTGGTCGAATGCGCGGCGTCGCCGATGATTGCGAGCCGCCGGCCGGCCGGCAGCCTCATCGTGTGTTGGCCGTAGCGGGCGAGCGAGAGCTGCTCGAAACTGTCGATCTGGCCGGTGAAGGCCTCGCACTCCGGCCAGACCGAAACCACGCTCGCCTTCCATGCTTCGAGCCCCTTGGCCTTTACCTGTTCGGCATCGGCCGGCTTGAGGCTCCAGAAGAAAGCCGCCATGTCTTGCGCGCCAGGCTCGGGCCGGCCGAGGGGGAGCACGCCGACCATTATGCTTGCCTTGTCGTAGCGCTGCAGCAGCGCGCTTCTATCAAAGCCGTCCCGCCAGCCGAGCGACGCCCAGAATGCACCGTAGGCGAGCGGTCGCGGCATGGCGTTATCGCCGAGATATGACCGCAGTTTCGAGCGCGCGCCGCTGGCATCGACAATGAGGTCGAACGGCCCGAGCCGTCTGCCGTTGCCGCAGACCAGCGTCGCGCGCTCGGCCGTCTCCGGGGTCTCCACCTCGACATTGGTTTCGATGGCGACCGCTTCGCGCAAGGCAGCGCGGAAGAGCACGCCGAACAGCGCCGCCCGGTGGATCGCGAGGCCGAAGCGGCGGCCGCGCCGCGCGTCGTAGCGGACCTCAAGCACGGTGCGCCCGCTCCTGGCGTCGGTGCCGTGCAGCCGTTCGATGCGGCTGCCAAGCGAAAGGATCTCGTCGAGCAGGCCGAGATCGGCGAGCACGGTCAGCCCGGTCGGCTGCAGGATGAGGCCGGAGCCGACCGGCTTCGGCGCGTCGAAGCGCTCGAAAATAGTGACCTTGTGCCCGGCTCGCTTGAGGTAAAGCGCTGCCGCCAGCCCGGCCGGCCCCGCCCCGGCAATCGCGATCTCGTAAGACTTGCCCATCGGCCCCCCAACCCGACCCCTGCGGGGACAATCCCGCTTGGAACGCACCGGATCAATCGGGCGCTTTGACGCTTGTATCGAGAGATCAGCCTTGGGCGGCGTCGAAGGCGGCGCGCGCACCGCGCACCGCGTCATGATTGAGTTCGGCCCATTGAACGAGCTGTTGCAGAGGCAGGAACATCGAGCGCCCAAGATCGGTCAAGCTGTATTCGACGCTTGGCGGCTTGGTCGGGAACACTTCGCGATGCACATAGCCGTCGCGCTGCAGGTCATAGAGCGTCTGCGTCAGCATGCGCTGGGAGATGTCGGGAACCAGCCGCCGCAACTCGCCGAATCGGTAGGGTTTTTCTGCCAGTGCCATGACCAGCAACGAACTCCATTTACCGCTGATGCCCTGGATGACGTCACGGACCGGGCAGTCTGCGAAATTGCCGCCGTTCGTCATGGCCTTATAGAGCTCGAGCTTGGCTTTCAGGTTGAAGATCTTGCTTTCCATGGCGACATCCGCTGATCGAATTCGGCCGGCCAGAGTGGTTCCCTGGCTGTGCCTACCTCCCGAAAAACTGCCTTCTTTACGGCTTGAGGTCAATTCCTATTTTAGTGCTGGTCTCTTTTTGAGACTACCAATCGATCCGCCCTCCGACGCAATTTTCAGGAACCTCCCATGACCGAAACCCTTCTCGTCACCGGCGCCTCCGGCCAGCTTGGCCACGCCGTCATCAATCACTTGCTCGAAGCGCAGAAAATTGCGCCAGCCAACATCATCGCCACCACGCGTAACCCCGAAAACCTCGCCGATCTGGCTGCGCGGGGCATCGCTGTTAGAGCCGCCGACTTCGACGATATGGCTTCACTGGAAGAAGCGTTCAGGGGCGCCGACCGGGTGCTTATCATCTCGACCGGCGAGCTTGACCTGAAAAGCGACCGGCGTTTGAAACAACATCAGGCAGCGGTGGCGGCGGCCAAGACAGCAGGCGTCTCGCACCTGCTGTACACCTCGATGCCAAATCCCGAGCCGGGCTCGCCGGTGCTGTTTGCCGGCGACCACTACGGCACCGAGCAGGCGATCAAGGCAAGCGGCATCCCCTACACCATCTTCCGCAACGGCTGGTATCAGGAGAACCTGTTCATGTCGCTGCCGCATGCCATTTCCTCGGGCAAGTGGTACACGTCGGCCGCCGACGGGCGCGTCGCCCACGGCGCGCGCGACGATATGGCGGCCGCCATCGCCGCCGGCCTCGCATCCGGCTCCAAGGAAAGCCACATCTACACGCTGACCGGCCCGCAGGCCTACACCACCAACGAAATTGCAGCGCTGGTAAGCGAGGTGACCGGCAAGCCGCTGGAGGTCATCCAACTGCCGGACGAGGCGCTGACCGAAGGCGTCAAGGCGGCAGGCATTCCCGAGGATTTCGCCCGCATCATCGTCTCCTTCGACGTCAACACCCGCGCCGGCCGCATAGGCGAGGTGACCGATGCCGTCGAAAGACTCTCGGGCCGCAAGCCGCGGACGCTGAAGCAGTTCCTCGAAGCGAACAAGACTGCCCTGCTCGGCTGAAGTCTGGCGCGCCTGGGAGGTCGCCCCCCGGCGCGCTTCACTTCGATTTCTTGAGCATTCATCGGTCGCGACAAGCGCGTCTTCCCGCGATCGCCGCGCCAGCCGCGGCCGGTGCGGCCCAGTCTCTCAGATCGCGACCTGGGTGCCAATCTCTACCACGCGTCCGGTGGGGATCTGGAAATATTCCGTCGCGTCCGCCGCGGTTCGCGCCAGGCCGATGAACAGCCGGTCCTGCCAGACCGGCATGCCGGAATTGGGCGAGGCCTTCAATGAGCGCCGCGACAGGAAGAAGGACGTCGTCATGATGTCGAACTTCCATCCCTGCTTGCGACAGATGGCCAAGGCGCGCGGAATGTTGGGCTGCTCCATATAGCCGAAAGTCAGCGTCACGCGCATGAACAGCTCGTTGACCGTCTCCAGCTTCACGCGCTCGCTGTCGGGCACAACCGGCTGCGGCGCCGTCACCACCGACAGGATGACGTTCTTTTCATGCAACACCTTGTAATGCTTCAGGCTGTGCATCAGCGCCGTCGGCGCACTCAGCGGATCGCTGGTCAGGAACACGGCGGTGCCCGAGACGAGCTGCGGCTTCTTCTTCAAGAGGTTCGCCGCCAGGAAATCGAGCGGGATCTCGTTGCGGCGGGTCTTGTCGAACAAATAGCGGCTGCCGCGCACCCAGGTCCACATGCCGAGGATGATGGCGAAGGCGACCGCGAGCGAGGCCCAACCGCCCTCGAACACCTTGACGATGTTGGAGGCGAAGAAGCCGATGTCGATGAAAGCAAACAGCACGGTCAGCACCACGGCTCGCCACAGCGGCCATTTCCAGATGCGGGCCATGACCACGAAAAGCAGCACGGTCGTCACCAGCATGTTGCCGGTGACCGAAATGCCATAGGCTGAGGCGAGCTTGCTGGACTCGCCGAAGCCAACCACCAGCAGCATCACCACTAGCGCCAGCAGCATGTTGACACGCGGCATATAAACCTGGCCGGACTGCTTTTCCGACGTATGCAGGATTTCGAGCCGCGGCAGCATGTTGAGCTGCACCGCCTGCCGCGTCAGCGAATAGGCGCCGGAGATGACCGCCTGGCTGGCGATGACGGTCGCCGCCGTCGCCAGCACCACCATCGGGACGAGCGCCCAGCCCTCGTTCATTTCGAAGAACGGATGGCCGACCATGCCGCCCTTGGCGAGCACATAGGCGCCCTGCCCGGCATAGTTCAGGAGCAGGCAGGGAAAGACGATCGCCAGCCACGCCAGCACGATCGGCTTGCGGCCGAAATGGCCAAGGTCGGCATAAAGCGCCTCGGCCCCGGTGACCGCTAGGAAGATCGCGCCGATGGTGACGAAGGCGACGTCGGGCGAGTGGATCAGGAAGGCAACAATGTAATGCGGGCTGATCGCCCACAGTATCTCCGGATCGGCAATGATGTGGTTCAGCCCGGAAAGACCTATTGCCAGGAACCAGACGGCCGTGATCGGACCGAAGATCATGGCGACGCCGCCCGTGCCGAACCGTTGCACGGCAAACAGGATGGCAAGGATAAGCAGGGTCAGTGGAACGACATAGGGCTGGAAGGCCGGCGTGACGACATTCATGCCTTCGACCGCCGACAGCACCGAGATGGCCGGCGTGATGACGGCGTCGCCGAAAAACAGCGACGCTCCGGCAATGCCGACCGCAAGGATGATTGCCGAGCGGCTCGAAAAACTGCTGCGCGCAAGCGCCATCAGCGACAGCACGCCGCCCTCGCCGCGGTTGTCGGCACGCAGGACGAACATGATGTATTTGATCGTGACGATGATCGTCAGCGACCAGATGATCAAGGACAGCACGCCCAGAATGTCGCCGCGGTCGGCGGCCGCACCGCGTGAGGACGCCACCAACGCTTCGCGAAACGCGTAGATCGGGCTGGTACCGATATCGCCATAGACGATGCCCAGTGCGCCAAGCATGAGAACCTTGGTGCTGTGCTGCTCGATTTCCGCGTGGCTCGATTGGTCGACGGGCTCTGCGTCTGCACTACCATTGGCAAGGGCCATGGACGACACTCCGATAAAACGCGCGGTGCTCTACGCTTGCTGCAGTGCAATATCAAGTGCCCTGACGTAAGGGCTCCCATGCCGCCGACGCACGGCTTCAAGTTTTACGGAACGGCCGGACCTCTTCGTCCGGCGAAAATCGGTCTCGTCAGATTGCGACCTGAGTACCGATTTCGACCACGCGTCCGGTAGGGATCTGGAAATATTCCGTCGCGTCCGCCGCGGTTCGCGCCAGGCCGATGAACAGCCGGTCCTGCCAGACCGGCATGCCGGAATTGGGCGAGGCCTTCAATGAGCGCCGCGACAGGAAGAACGATGTCGTCATGATGTCGAACTTCCAACCCTGCTTGCGGCAGATGGCCAAGGCGCGCGGAATGTTGGGCTGCTCCATATAGCCGAAAGTCAGCGTCACGCGCATGAACAGTTCGTTGACGGTTTCCAGCTTGACGCGCTCGCTGTCGGGCACAACCGGCTGCGGCGCCGTCACCACCGACAGGATGACGTTCTTTTCATGCAGCACCTTGTAATGCTTCAGGCTGTGCATCAGCGCCGTCGGCGCGCTCAGCGGATCGCTGGTCAGGAACACAGCGGTGCCCGAGACCAGCTGCGGCTTCTTCTTCAACAGGTTCGCCGCCAGGAAATCGAGCGGGATTTCGTTGCGGCGGGTCTTGTCGAACAAATAGCGGCTGCCGCGGATCCAGGTCCACATGATCAGCCCCATGATCGAGGCAACCGTGATCGACACCCAGCCGCCCTCGACGATCTTGACCACATTGGCCGAGAAGAAGCCGAGATCGATGACGCCGAACAGCAATGCCAACGCCAGTGCGGCCGCAACCTGCCATTTCCAGAGCCAGCGCATCACCACGAACAGCAGGATCGTCGTCATCAGCATCTCTCCGGTCACCGAAATGCCGTAAGCGGAGGCAAGCGCGCTCGAGCTGCCGAAGCCCACGACCAGAAGCATCACGCCGAGCGCGACCAGAAGGTTGACCCTCGGCATGTAGATCTGGCCGCTCTGCATCTCGGAGGTGTGCTGCACCTCGATACGGGGCAGAAGGTTGAGCTGCACCGCCTGCCTTGTCAGCGAGAAGGCGCCGGAAATGACAGCCTGGCTGGCGATGACCGTGGCCGCCGTCGCCAGCCCGACCATCGGCATCAGCGCCCATCCGGGCAGCATCTGGAAGAACGGGTTGGTGGGCTTGCCGCCATGCGAGAGCACGAAGGCGCCCTGCCCGAAATAATTCAAGAGCAGGCAAGGAAAGACGATTGCGAACCAGGCCATCACGATGGGCTTGCGGCCGAAATGACCAAGGTCGACATAGAGCGCCTCGGCGCCGGTGACCGCCAGGAACACGGCGCCCACGGTGACGAACGCGCCTGTCGGCGTGGTGGCCAGGTAGTAGATCGCGTAATAGGGATTGATCGCCAGGAAAACGGACGGGTCGTCGACGATATGATAGACGCCGGCCGCGCCGATCGCCACGAACCACGTCGCAGTCACGGGCCCGAACACCGCCGCCACCTTGCCGGTGCCGAAGCGCTGCACCGCGAAAAGCACGGCCAGGATGACCAGGGTGATCGGCACCACATAGGCATCCAACGCCGGCGTGACGACTTCCAGGCCTTCTACCGCCGACAGCACCGAGATCGCCGGCGTGATGATCGAATCACCGAAGAACAGCGCTGCCCCGCAAAGGCCGATCACCAGGATAAGGCGTGAACCAGGCGGGTAGGCGCTGCGCGCCAGCGACATCAGCGACAGCGTGCCGCCCTCGCCCTTGTTGTCGGCCCTTAGCACGAAGGCGACATATTTGATCGTGACGATGATGGTGAGTGCCCAGACGATCAGCGACAGCACGCCGAGCACATCGTGGCGGGCGACCGAGCTCGACGAGGCATGCAGCGCCTCGCGGAAGGCGTAGATCGGGCTCGTGCCGATGTCGCCATAGACGACGCCCAGCGCGCCAAGCATGAGCACCTTGGTGCTGTGCTGCCGTTCGGTTTCGGCATGGCCCGAGCGTTCGAGAGATTCCGTTTCGCCGGCGTTGGCTAGCACTATGAACCCCACTTCACCGGATTCGTCACGCTCCGAGCTCGCCGCAACGCGCGGGACGCACCAAGACTGCCGAAACTACGCAAGCCCTACCATCCGCAGGCCTTCAAGAACCGCCCGACCGTGCCGGCCATGCCATACTCGAGCGCATCCGCTGTCAACCCATGTCCGATCGATACTTCGGCCAATGCCGGGATGCGTTTGGCTAATGCCGGCAGGTTTTTCACGGTCAGATCGTGGCCGGCATTGACGCCGAGCCCGGCCTTGAATGCGGCATCGGCGGTTTTTCCCAGTCTTTCGAGTTCTTTCGCCGCCTTTTCGGAATCGGAATGGAAACCTCCATATGGCCCGGTATAGAGCTCGATGCGGTCGGCGCCGGTGTCGCGAGCCGCGTTGACCCCGCCCGGATCCGCGTCGGAGAACAGCGACACGCGGAAGCCGCCTTTCTTCAACCGCTTGACGATTGGAGTGAGGAACGCCGCCTGGGCGACGAAGTTCCAGCCATGGTCAGAAGTCGCCTGCGCCGGGTCGTCCGGCACCAGCGTCACTTGCTCGGGCTGGTTCTTTTCGACAAGCGCCAGGAAATCCTCGGTCGGGTAGCCCTCGATGTTGAACTCCGCGCCCGGAAACTCGTCGTCGATCAGAGCCCTGATCTCCGGCAGGTCGGAATGCCTGGTGTGCCGCTCGTCGGGCCTCGGATGCACCGTCAGCCCATGCGCGCCGGCGGCAAGCGCAATGCGGCCAAGCCCGGTGACGCTCGGCCATGGCAGGTCACGACGATTGCGCAGCATGGCGACAGCGTTGAGATTGACCGAAAGCTTGGCAGGCATGAGTTGGGGTCCAGTGGATCGGCGGGCATCTATACCGCCTTTAACGGGAACAGATAGAGGTTTCGCGTGTTCCAGGGGATAGTTGGAGGCTAAACCTCTCTGTTTCAACGCAATTCCGGACGGAAAACCGCGTCGTACTTTTCCTGGAATTGCTCGAGCGCAAGGATTTGCCCGTGAATTTCCTCGAAGCCGTGCCGGCGATCCGCCGCATCGAGACCAACCGCGACGCGCTTTTCGCCATCGACGTCGTCGGCGATGTCTCGCCGGCCGATGCGGAAAACCTGTTCGGCCTGCTGGAGGCCGCCTATGCGCTGCATCCGAGGATCGACGTGCTGGTGCGGCTGACCGACGAGGAAAGCGTCGACTGGGCCAATATCAAGCAAGACACGCTCCGGCAGGGCGTTGCCGACGCGATGCAACATGTCGTGCGCTGCGCCGTGATCGGCGAGCCGAGTTGGGCCTCCCTCGTCGCCGGCGTCTTCCCGAAGACGCTGCCTTTCGAATTCAGACGCTTCGACGTCGACGACGAGGAGGCCGCCTGGCAGTGGCTTGGCGCAAGGCCGATATGACATTCGCAAGCGTCAGCGCACCACTGTCAGCCGCTCGGCGGCACGGGTAATTGCCGTATAGAGCCAGCGCTGGCGGGTTTCCTTGAACGCCCAGCTCTCGTCGAACAGCACGACCTCGTTCCACTGCGAGCCCTGCGCTTTGTGCACGGTCAAAGCGTAGCCATAATCGAAATCGTCGAAGCGCTTCTTCTGCTGCCAGGGGATTTCGGCATCCGGGTCCTCGAACGCCGCCTTGAGCAGCTTGATCTTGGCGACGCCGCGGTCGGGGTCGTCCTCTTCCGGCGAGACCAGAAGGTTGATGCCGGGCTTCACCGTCTCGCGCGAGGAGGTCATCACCTTCCACAGCGAACCGTTGAGCAGCCCTTTGGCCGGATCGTTGCGCAGGCAGACCAGCTTGTCGCCGGCTTGCGGGAAATCGGCGTTGAACCCCTTCAGCTCGCGCAGCCTTTGATTGTAGCGCCGGCGCGTGCGGTTGGTGCCTACCAGCACCTGGTCGGCCTTGAGCACCAGTTCCTGGTTGACTGCTTCCCTGCCGATCACCTGCGCCGTACCGTAGTCGCCATGCATGAATTCGCGGCCCTCGCGCACGTCGAGCGCCAGCCGGATGATCGGATTGTCGCGCGCCTGGCGGTGGATTTCCGTCAACAGCACATCGGGTTCGTGCTCGGTGAAGAAGCCGCCGCCCGAAATCGGTGGCAGCTGCGCCGGATCGCCGAGCACCAGGATCGGCGTGCCGAAACTCTGCAGGTCGCGACCGAGCTGCTCGTCGACCATCGAGCATTCGTCGATGACGACGAGCTTGGCGCGCGAAATCGGGCTTTGCCGGTTGAGCGAGAAGGTCGGCGACATCGATGTCTTGCCGGTCACCTCGTCCTCGACCGACTCCTCACCTTTCGGCCTGTAGATCAGCGAATGGATGGTGCGGGCGTTGGTCGCCCCCTTCGAGCGCAGCACCTGCGCCGCCTTGCCGGTGAAGGCGGCGAACTGCACCTGGCCGTCGACATGCTCGGCGAAATAGCGCGCCAGCGTCGTCTTGCCGGTGCCGGCATAGCCGAACAGCCGAAACACCTGCGGCCGGCCCTCTTTGAGCCAACGCCCGACCGCCTTCAGAGCCTCATCCTGCTGGGGAGAAAATTCCATCAGTGCGACAGACCGGATTCGCTGACGAAAGACAAGATTGGCCGCCATATCGGCCGTTGCCGGCTGCGAGCGCCAGCCTCGACAACTCAGGCTATCAGCCACAAACCGGAACGTAAAGAGAACAAAGACGATCTATCGCCCTGCGCCCGGATCGTTCTCCAGCAGGATCGGCTTGCCATGCGGTGTGGCGTGCGCGGCGCGTTCCCAGGCGGCGGCCAGTTCATCCACCTCGCCCTTGCGGGCGATACCCTTCCTGGACAAAAGCTCCTCCAGCGCCGCCAGCCAATGCTCGTAGTAGTCGTGCCCGTCGCTTGCCGCGCCTGGCTGCTTCACCTCGGCCGAAAGCGCCTCCGCCCATTCGCTCCAGGAAAACAGGCCTTTGCCGTGCAGCGCAACCGTCAGGGCGAAGGCTTCGGCCTGCCACGGCTCGGCAAAGACCGGCTCATCGAAACCGGCCGGCAACGCGCCTTCATGCCGGCTCAAGATAGCTCTCCCAGGCATCGATCGAGACGCTGAGCGTCGGATCGGCGCCCTCGCCCCAGATCTCGCTCCCGTCGAACACCACGGTATAGACCCATTGCGGGTTCTCGCCTTTGCCATGCGCGTTGCTGTCGGGGAAGACAAAGCCGTCGCGCACCGCCTCGATCCTCCCGTTCTTGCCCCGGGCATAGCGCGGCAGGCGCGTATGGCCGGTCGGGTGAGAATTCTTCGTGCGCACCCGATCGCCCGCCCGAAAACGCGCCGGCTTGGCGACCGGCCGGTCGCACGGCCCGCCCTTGGCGAGCACCGCCGGTACATCCGCCGCCTTCAGCACTCTCTTCGGCGTCGCGGCGGGATCGACGGCCTTGCCGGCGGCAAGGTCGCGCTCGGTAACGAAGCCGTGGCGTTTCAGGAGCACTTCCAGCGCCTTGATCCATATTTGGTAGTAGCTCGAGGAATAATAGTAGGCGGGGTGCAGCGATTCCCGCGCATGCCGGCTCTCGTCGATGTTCCAGGCGCCCATGGACCCGGCGGTGAGTGTCACGCCGAGCGCCCGTCTTTCCCATGCGGCGTGGAAATAAGGCTCGTCCTTTTCCGGCGCGATCGGCCCAAAACCCATCTGCCCGCCGAGGTCCTGCGGCCCGTTCATGCCGGTTCCCCTTCCGGCTCTCTGGCAAGCGCGGTGCCGATCATCGCGTCGCGGCTGACCAGTTCGGCGAGCTGCTCTTCGCTCCAGCCCTCGGTCCCCTTGGGACGCATCGGCACCACCAGGTAGCGAAGCTCGGCCGTCGAATCCCAGACGCGGATTTTCTTTTCCGCCGGCAGTGTCAGCCCGAACTCCTCCAGCACGCCGCGCGGATCGATCACCGCCCGCGAGCGGTAAGGCGGCGCCTTGTACCAGACCGGCGGCAGGCCGAGCACCGACCACGGATAACAGGAGCAGAGCGTGCAGACGACGAGGTTGTGCGTCTCCTCGGTGTTGAACACGGCCTGCATGTGCTCGCCCTGGCGGCCGGTGTAGCCCAGCGAGGCGATCGCGGCCGTCGCGTCGCGCTTGAGCCATTCGGCATAGTCAGGATCGTTCCAGGCCTTCGCCACCACCCGCGCGCCGTTGCGCGGGCCGATCTTCGTCTCATAGGTGTCGACGATGACGTCGATCGCCGCAGGGTCGATCAGGCCCTTTTGGGTCAGGATCGTCTCCAGCGCGCGCACGCGCGCCGCGAACGGATCGAACTCGTTGTCGTGGTCATGATCATGGGACATGGCCATAGACTAGGATCGGCTACGGCCGACCGCAAGCGCCACGGCTTGGGCCAGCCGGAGCGATCTACTCGGCCGCCGTCTTCTGCGGCTCGGGTTCGCGATCGAACAGCGAGCGTTGCTCGCCGCTTTCCACCACATGCAGCGCCGGCCGGCTCCTCTTCGACGAGAAGCTGAGCAGCCAGCCGGAGAAGTTCTCGAAATAGACGTAGATCACCGGCGTCACGAACAGCGTCAGCGCCTGTGAAGCGAGCAAGCCGCCAACCACCGCGACACCGAGCGGCTGGCGCAATTCGGCGCTGGCGCCAGTGCCGAGCGCGATTGGGAACGTGCCCATCAATGCGGCCAGCGTCGTCATCATGATCGGCCGGAAGCGCATCAGGCAGGCTTTGTGAATGGAGTCCGTCGCCGACATGCCTTGTCGCCTGAGCTCCAGCGCGACATCGACCATCATGATGCCGTTCTTCTTGACGATGCCGATCAGCATCAGGATGCCGATCACCGCGATCACCGAGAGATCCATGCCGGCGAAGCGTAGCGCCACCACCGCGCCAAGCACCGCCGACGGCAGGCCGGTGAGAATGGTGAGCGGGTGGATGAAGCTCTCATAGAGCATGCCGAGCACGATATAGATCGTCAGGATCGCGCCGCCGATCAGCAGGCCCTGGTTGGCCAGCGAATCCTGGAAGGTCTTGGCCGTGCCGGCAAAGCTCGTCGAGATCTCTTTCGGCATGCCGATCTGGTCTTTGAGCTGGTCGATGCGGGTCACCGTGTCGCCGAGCGACACGCCCTGCGGCAGGTTGTAGGAGATCGTCACCGCCGGAAGCTGGCCGAGCTGATTGACCGTCAGCGCGCCGGCCGTGCGATCGACATGCGCGAAGGCGCCAAGAGGCACGAGGCTGCCGCTCGCCGTCCGCATCTGGATGGCGAGCATCCGCTCGGGCGACCATTCGATCTTGGGATCGAGCTCGGTGATGACCTCATAGCTGTCGGCCGAACCGAAGATCGTCGAAACCTGGTCGGTGCCGAAGCCGCCATAGAGGGCGGAACGCAGCGTGTCGGTGTCGATGCCGAGCTGGGCGGCCTTGTCGCGGTCGATCACCAGCGAGGCCTGCAATGCGTTGTCCTGCAAGTCGCTGGTGACATCGGTGAATCTCGTGTGGTCCGCGGCCATCGCGTCGTTCAGCTTCTGCGCCCAGATGTCGGTCTGGCGGGTATCCAGGCCCTGCACCACGAGCTGATAGGCGCTGGCCGACGACCGCGAGCCGAGCCGCAGGTTCTGCACCGGCTGCATATAGGTCTCGATGCCCGCCACGCCGGCCAGCTGGCGTCTGAGATCCGAAAGCACCTTCTCGATATTAGGCCGCTGATCCTTGCCCTTGAGCTGGACGAAGAGCTGGCCCTGGTTGAGCGCGTTGTTGCCGCTGCCCGCCGACCAGGCCACATGGTCGACATAGGGCGACTTCGAAAACACGCTTGCCACCTGCCCTTGCAGCTTCGCCATGGCATCGAACGAGATGTCCTGGCGCGCGATCGTGGTCACCGATATCTGGCCGATATCCTCCTGGGGAAAGAAGCCCTTCGGCGAGACCTGGATCACCCACACCGACGCCGCGGCGGTCGCGATGAAGACGAGGAACACCAGGAAAGTGTTTCGCAGGCAGAAGCCCAGGATCCGGTCGTAGCCGCGCGTGATGAGGTCCGGCTTATGACCGGGGGCGTGCTTTTCGCGATCGGCCTTGGTCACCGACAACAGGCGCGAGCAGAGCATCGGCGTCAGAGTCAGCGACACGAACATCGAGGCCAGGATGGCGACGGTCACCACGACCGCGAATTCGTTGAAGATGCGGCCGATGACGCCGCCCATCAGAAGCACCGGTATGAACACCGCCACCAGCGAGATCGAGATCGAGATGATGGTGAAGCCGATTTCGCGCGCGCCCTTCAGCGCCGCGTCGAAAGCCGGCAGCCCATCTTCTTCCATATGACGGAAGATGTTTTCCAGCATGACGATGGCGTCGTCGACGACAAGGCCGACGGCCAAAGTCAATCCCATCAGCGAGATGTTGTCGATCGAAAAGCCGAACAGGAACATCGCGCCAAGCGTGGCGATCAGCGAGATCGGCACCGCCACCGCCGGGATGATCGTCGCCGTCACCCGGCGCAGGAACACGAAGATCACCAGCACCACCAGCGCGATGGTCAAGAGCAGCGTGAACTGAACGTCGTCGACCGCCTGGCGGATCGATGTCGAGCGGTCGTTGAGCAGCTTGATCTGGGCGGCGGCCGGCATCTGCTCCTGGAAGGACGGCAGCATCGCCTTGACCTTGTCGACGACGTCGACGGTATTGGCGTCGGGCTGGCGCTGCACGGCCATGATGATCGCGCGCGTGCCGTCATACCAGCTCGCCGTCGTCGTGGTCTGCACGGAATCGACGACGCGCGTCACGTCGCCCAGCCGCACCGGACGGCCGTTCTTGGTGGCGATGATGAGGTTGGAGAAGCCGGCGGCGTCGGTGAGCTGCGTGTTGGCGGTAATCGTCAGCTGCTGCTTGTTGTTCTGCAGCACGCCGAGCGGGGTGTTGCTGTTGGCCGAGGTGATCGCAGCCTGCAGCTGATCGATCGAGATGCCGCGCGCGGCGAGCGCGGTCGGATCGATCTGGATGCGCACGGCATATTTCTGCTGCCCGAAGATCGAGACCTGCGCAACGCCGTCGATGGTCGACAGCGAAGGCGAGATGACGTTTTCCGCGAAGGCGTCGAGATCCGTCAGTGGGACCGTGTCGCTCACCAACGACATCAGGAGGATCGGCGCATCGGCGGGATTGACCTTGCGATAGCTTGGCGGCGAGGTCATTTCCGGGGGCAGCGATTTTTGCGTTCGCGCGATCGCTGCCTGCACGTCCGCGGCGGCGGCATCGATGTCGCGGTTGAGCACGAACTGGATGGCGATCGAGGTCTGGCCGAGCGAATTGGTGGTCGAGATCGAATCGATGCCGGCGATGGTCGCGAATTGCTTGATCAGCGGCGTCGCCACCGACGTCGCCATCGTCTCGGGCGAAGCGCCGGGCAGGCTGGCCGAAACGTTGACCACCGGAAATTCGGCGCTGGGCAGCGCCGCAACCGGCAAGAACTTGTAGGCAAAAATACCGCCCAGAATGAGGGCGAATGACATCAGAAGGGTGGCGACAGGCTTGCGGATGCAGAATTCGGAGATCATTGGCTCGCCCCGCTGGCCTTGTCGGCCTCCGCGACCTTGGGTGATGCCTGACCGCCGGATCCGGCCGCGGCTTTGCCTTCATGCACCGCCGCGCCGTTTTTCAACCGCGTCTGGCCTTCGATGACGACCTTCTCGCCGCTCTTGAGGCCATCGCTGATGGCGCTGTTTTGGCCCTCCGTCAGCGCCACCTGCACCGGCCGCATCTCGACGGTGTTGTCGGGCTTGACCACATAAACGAAGGGTCCTTTCTGGCTGGGCTGCACCGCGACCGTCGGAACCGAGGTCATCTGCGGCATCATGCCGGCCTCGAGCACCACGTTCACATATTGCCCGGGCCACAGCGAAAGATCCGGATTCGGTATGCTCGCCCGCGTGGCGATGGTGCCGGAGGCCGTGTCGACGCTGGAATCGACGAAATCGAGCGTGCCCTTGCCGATCGGCGTGGGATCGCCGTTCTTGGTCAGCGTCACGTCGCCTTGCTGTGGGTCGGCGAGCGCCTTGTGCAACAAGGCAAGGTTGCTCTCGGGCAGCGTGAAGTTCACCTGCAGCGGATCCATCTGCGTGATGGTGACCAGCGGCGTCGAGCTGCTCGAGTTGCCGTTGCTGGTGGTGACGAGATCGCCGACCGAGACGTTGATGGCGCCGAGCCGGCCCGAGATCGGCGCCGTAATCGTTGCATAGCTCAATTGCACGGTGTCGGCATCGATGGTCGCCTTGTCGGCATCGATCGTGGCGGCCGCGGCCTTCTGCGCCGCCAGCGCCTGATCGTAGGTCTGCTGCGTGCCGGCCTGCTTGGCGACGAGATCCTTGGCGCGCTGCAGATCGGCCTGGGCGCTCACCAGCATCGCCTGGTCTTTGGTGAGCTGCGCCTGATCCTTGGCGAGCTGCGCCTTCAGCGCACGGTCATCGAGCGAAATGAGCAGATCGCCGGCCTTGACCATCTGCCCGTCCTTGACCGCGATCGACACGATCTGGCTGGAGACACGGGCATTGATATTGACCACCTCCGGTGACGAGACGAAGCCGATGGCATAGCGGCGGATCGGAAAATCGGCGGTCGTCGCGGTGGCGGAGACGATCGAGGCCGAACGCGGACCTTTCGCATTGTCCGGGGCACCGGCCGCTTTGTCGCCGCTCGACGTCTTGTCCGAGGTGGCCACGCTGGCCTGCTTGCCCGAAATCAGCTGCTGGACCTTGGCCAACGTCGTGGGCGAAAGATAGAGCCCGGCGCCCGCCAGGCAGGCGACCGCAACAACTGCAAAGGCGATTTTTCCGCGCATCGACAAATAACCTTCTACCCGACACGCCGATACCGGTGGTCCATTGTAGCTCGCTTCACGACCTCGTGCCGCGATTTTCGTGGAGTAGATAGGACAAGGCTTTGGCGGAAAAGGGCCAAAACGGGGCATTACGAAGATTTAATGTGCACTGCACAATGGCCAGGCAGCCGGCTAAGGAGGCCCGCGACGCCTCTGCGACCGATCCAAAAGACTATCAGATGTGTTGATATTCAGGTCAGGCCGCGCCGAAAATGGTGGATTCCGAGAACCGGAGCGGAGCGTACTTTTCGTACGTGAGCACCGGAAGCGCAGGAAGCCGCCATTTGCAGGCCGGCCTCACCTGAATATCGGCATATCTAACGGAGCATCGGCCACAGCGTCGCGGCCAGCAGCACGCCCATGGCGATGTTGAACCATTTCAGCCGCACCGGATCCGACAGGAAGCCACGCAGCGCCGTGCCGAAGCCGGCCCACACCGAAACGCTGGGCAGGTTAACGATGGTGAAGGCGATCGAGATGAGCGCCACCGAGACGAATGGGTGATCAGCATTGGTGTAAACGGCCATCGCGGTGATTGCCATCACCCATGCCTTGGGGTTGACCCACTGGAATGCGGCGGCGTCGATGAAGCGCATCGGCCGCCCCTCCGCCCCTTTTCCGTCGCTCATCGAGCGCGACATGGCGATCTTCCAGGCGAGGTAGAGCAGGTAGGCGGCGCCGGCGATCTTCAGCGCCGTATGCAGCGCAGGGAAAGCCGTCAGCACCGCGCCGAGCCCGAAGCCGACGGCCAGCAACAGGACCAGGAAGCCGATGCTGATGCCCAGCATATGCGGAACCGTCCTGGCGATGCCGAAATTGACGCCTGAAGCGAGAAGCATGAGGTTGTTCGGCCCCGGCGTGATCGAAGTCACGAAGGCATAGACCAACAGGGCAAGGAATGTGTCGAGCGACATGTTATCCTCCCGGATATGTCAGCCTTGCTGTCCTTTTAGCAAATGCGCAAAGCCAGAAACGGGCAACCGCCGGGCCAAGCTTGAAACAGGACGATCGTCCTGTTCACATTCCCTGCGGACCGCGGTTCATCGCGGCGACGCCGGTGCGACAGATCTCGACCAGGCCGAGCGGCTTCATGATGGCGATGAACTGGTCCAGCTTCGAGCCCTTGCCGGTGATCTCGAAGATGAAATGCTCGGTGTTGGCGTCGATGACCGAGGCGCGGAAAGCATCCGCGAGACGAAGCGCCTCGACCCGGGCGTCGCCGGTGCCGGCGACCTTGACCAGAGCGAGTTCGCGTTCCAGCGGCCGCTCCTGCCCAAGCTGATGCGAGCGCACTGTCAGGTCCACCACCCGGTGCACCGGCACGATGCGCTCGAGCTGATGCTTGATCTGCTCCATCACATGCGGCGTGCCGCGCGTCACGATGGTGATGCGCGACAGATGCTTCTCATGCTCGGTTTCCGAAACGGTAAGGCTCTCGATGTTGTAGCCGCGACCCGAAAACAGGCCGATGACGCGGGCAAGCACACCCGGCTCGTTGTCGACCAACACTGAAAGCGTATGCGTTTCCGGCTTCTCGGTCTCCTTGGCGATGAAATAGGCGGAGCCGGTCGGTTGAAGGTGCTGTGCGTTCATAAGGTGAATCTCGATTTCAGACGTTTGAGCTAATTCTCTGTTTGCGCACGGCTTTCTCTCGATAGCCCCGCCTTGATGGCTGGTGTTATGGGGGAGCATGATGTTGCCCGAAAACCGCTTCTCACTTTTCGGCATCATGCTCTACACCAGTTCCCTGCCCTTGGCGTCGATGGCGTTGGCCACCGCCTCGTCGGTCGCCTCGTCCGGCAGGAGCATCTCGTTATGCGCCTTGCCCGACGGGATCATCGGGAAGCAGTTGGCCAAGGTCGCCACGCGGCAGTCGAACAGCACCGGCTTCTTGACCGAGATCATCTCCTTGATCGCGTCGTCGAGCTCGTCCGGCTTGTCGCAGCGTATGCCGTGGCCGCCATAGGCTTCCGCCAGCTTGACGAAGTCGGGCATCGCTTCGGTGTAGGAATGCGACAGCCGGTTGCCGTGCAGCAGCTGCTGCCATTGCCGCACCATGCCCATATACTGGTTGTTGAGGATGAAGATCTTGATCGGCGCCTCATACTGCACCGCCGAGCTCATCTCCTGCATGGTCATCTGCACGGAGGCGTCGCCGGCGATGTCGATGACCAGCGCATCCGGGTGCGCGATCTGCACGCCGAGCGCCGCCGGCAGGCCGTAGCCCATCGTGCCCAACCCGCCCGATGTCATCCAGCGGTTCGGCTTGTCGAAATGATAGTGCTGCGCCGCCCACATCTGGTGCTGGCCGACCTCGGTGGTGATGTAGGTGTCCTTATCTTTGGTCAGTTCGTAGAGCCGCTGGATCGCGTATTGCGGCATGATCACGTCGTTGTTCATCTTGTAGGCGAGCGAGTCCCGCGCGCGCCATTTCGCGATCTGCTCCCACCACGGATAGAGCGCCTTCTTGTCGACCTTGGCGGTCGCTCGCCACAGCCGCACCAGATCCTCCAGCACGCGGCCGACATCACCGAGGATCCCGACATCGGCATGGACGTTCTTGTTGATCGAGGACGGATCGATGTCGATGTGGATCTTCTTCGAGTTCGGCGAGAACGCACTGAGCCGGCCGGTGATGCGGTCGTCGAAGCGCGCGCCGATGCAGATCATCACGTCGCAATCATGCATCGCCATATTGGCTTCGTAGGTACCGTGCATGCCAAGCATGCCGACCCAGTTCTTGCCCGAGGCCGGATAGGCGCCGAGCCCCATCAGCGTCGAGGTGATCGGGAAACCGGTGAGGTCGACCAGCTCGCGCAGCAGATGGCTGGCTTCCGGGCCGGAATTGATGACGCCGCCGCCCGAATAGATGATCGGCCTCTTCGCGCCGGCCATCAGCTCCACGGCAGCCTTCACCTTCTCCAGGTCGCCCTGGACCTTCGGCTGGTAGCTGGTGCGCGGCGCCGTCTGCGGCGGCACGTAGATGCCCTTGGCGAACTGCACGTCCTTCGGGATGTCGACCACGACCGGGCCGGGACGCCCCGTCGTCGCGACATGGAAGGCCTCATGGATGGTGGCGGCGAGCTGGTTGACGTCCTTCACCAGCCAGTTGTGCTTGGTGCAGGGCCGCGTGATGCCCACCGTGTCGCATTCCTGGAAGGCGTCGGAGCCGATCAGCGAGGTCGGCACCTGGCCGGTCAGGCAGACCAGCGGGATGGAATCCATCAACGCGTCCTGCAGCGGCGTCACCGCATTGGTGGCGCCGGGGCCGGACGTCACCAAAAGCACGCCGGCCTTGCCGGTCGAGCGCGCATAGCCTTCGGCCGCGTGGCCGGCGCCCTGTTCGTGCCGGACCAGAATGTGCTCGACCTCGTCCTGCTGGAAAATCTCGTCATAGATCGGAAGCACCGCGCCGCCCGGATAGCCGAAGACATGCTTGACGCCGTTGTCCTTCAGCGCCTGCACCACCATCTCCGCGCCTGTCATCTCGCGCCGCTCGTTCTGTCCGTTGCTCATCGGTCTGGTCCCGTACTGTCCGCCGTCTGGCGATTTGCTGCTCGTTAAGTTGGTTGAAGGCAATAAAAAAGGCCCCCGAGGGAGCCTGTGGGATGCGCATGGGAGGTTTTCGCCCGGCGGTTACACCGCCTTGCCCACGCGCCAGCCTACGAGAATGAGTGCCGTTTTCATGGGCGCGGACAATAAGGGCCAAAACGCGGGCTCGTCAATGGGGTCCCGTGCGAATTCACCCGTCTGTGAGAACGGCGCCGACGCACTCCCATCGTACAGCTACCATAGTACAGTTGAGCGTGCCTCTCCGACACACCACTATGCGCGGGCAAAAGACGTGCGAGGAGGACGCATGGCTGGCGAGCGGGAGCATATACGCGAGATCGAAGAGGTGCTGTCCGGCGTGCGATCGTCTCGCGACGATATCGTGGTCCAATCCTGGCTGCGCTGCATCGACACTCATCGGCTCGACCCGGCACGGCCGACCGAAGCCTATATCGTCTTAACAGGTTGATTTCATTGTAACCCTTTATGAGCGTCACGATTGGCACGCCGCTACTGCTCATGCCGGACTCTAGCAAAGTGGAGGAGAACAAATGCTCGAGAGGACACCCACCACCAAGGCGCAGGCGCTGCTCGACAAGTTCGGCAAGGCGCTGGAAGCCGGCGACATCGACAGCGCCGTCAACTGCTTCCAGGCCGATTGCTACTGGCGCGACCTCGTCACCTTCACCTGGAACCTGAAGACGATGGAGGGCCAGGACCAGATCCGCGACATGCTGCAGGCGACGCTGGCCAGCACCAAGCCGACGGGCTGGGCGGTGGCCAAGGGCGAGGAAGCGAGCGAGGACGGCGGGGTCACCACCGCCTGGATCACCTTCGAGACGAGTGTGGCGCGCGGCTTTGCCTCGTGCGGTTCAAGGGCGACCTGATCTGGACCCTGCTCACCACCATGGCGGAGCTGAAGGGCCATGAGGAGAAAGCGGGCTTCACCCGCCCGCTCGGCGCCAAGCATGGCCACGGCAAGGGCCGCAAGACGTGGCGTGAGGAGCGCGACGACGAGATCGCCGAGCTCGGCCACACCAGGCAACCCTATGTCGTCATCATCGGCGGCGGCCAGGGCGGAATCGCGCTCGGCGCCCGGCTGAAGCAGCTCGGCGTGCCGGCCATCATCGTAGAGAAGAACGAGCGTCCGGGCGACTCCTGGCGCAAGCGCTACAAGTCGCTCTGCCTGCACGACCCGGTCTGGTACGATCACCTGCCCTATATCGACTTTCCGAAGAACTGGCCGGTCTTCGCGCCGAAGGACAAGATCGGCGACTGGCTGGAAATGTACACCAAGGTGATGGAGCTGAACTATTGGAGCTCCACATCAGCGAAATCCGCCAAATACGACGAGAAGGCCAAGGAATGGACGGTCGTCGTCGAGCGCGACGGCAAGGAGATCGTGCTGAAGCCGAAACAGCTGGTGCTGGCGACCGGCATGTCGGGCGAGGCGAACTGGCCGAAATACAAAGGCCAGGACATCTTCAAGGGCGAGCAGCAGCACTCCTCAACCCATCCCGGCCCGGACATACCGCGGCAAGAAGGTGGTGGTCATCGGCTCCAACAACTCGGCGCATGACATCTGCGCGGCGCTGTGGGAAGGCGGCGCCGACGTGACCATGGTGCAGCGCTCGTCGACCCACATCGTCAAGTCGGACACGCTGATGGATATCGGGCTTGGTGCGCTCTACTCCGAGCAGGCGGTGGAGAACGGGATGACGACCGGCAAAGCCGACATGATCTTCGCTTCGCTCCCCTACCGCATCCTGCACGAGTTCCAGATTCCGCTCTACCGGCAGATGAAGGAGCGCGACGCGAAATTCTATGACGACCTGGAAAGGGCCGGCTTCATGCTCGACTGGGGGACGACGGCTCTGGTCTTTTCATGAAATACCTGCGCCGCGGCTCCGGCTATTACATCGATGTCGGCGCCTGCGAACTCGTCATCGACGGCTCGATCAAGCTGAAGAGCGGACCGGGCGCGGCGGTGCAGGAACTCACCGAAACCGGCGTGAAATTCGTCGACGGCACCGAATTGCCGGCTGACCTGGTGATCTATGCCACCGGCTACGGCTCGATGAATGGCTGGGCCGCCGACCTCATCTCGCAGGAGGTGGCGGACAAGGTCGGCAAGGTCTGGGCCCTCGGCTCCGCCACCACCAAGGATCCCGGTCCCTGGGAGGGCGAGCGGCGCAACATGTGGAAACCGACGCAGCAGGAAGCGCTGTGGTTCCATGGCGGCAACCTGCACCAGTCGCGCCACTATTCGCAGTATCTGTCGCTGCAGCTGAAGGCCAGGCAGGTCGGCTTGCCGACGCCTGTTTATGGACTGCAGGAGGTCTACCACAAGAGCTGACGCACGGCGCTCTCGCGGATAGCAGAAGCCCGGCCAACCGGGCTTCTGTCATCTAGCCGCGTTTTCAGCAGCGAACTTTTTCACCACCCGATCGAGCAAGGGCACGTAGTCGCGGAAGGCACGCGTCTTCATGTCGGCGACCTTGCCACCCTCGTCCCAGATGCGCACGCGCACCGCTTCGTCGTGGAAGGGATTGCCGCGGAACTCAGCCACCTCCTCCGCGCTCATCGGCCCGCCCTGCAGCGACAGCGTATGCACCGAGGCAGGCGACAGCTTGCTGAAATAGGTCGGATCGGTGGCGCAGAGATAGCGCTTGGCCGCGACATGCAGCCTGACGCATTCGACGATAACCGGCGGGAAGAACGGCGCCAGCACCTCGCCGCCCGCCTCGTCATGGTGCTTGTCCTCGACGTCGTCGGGCGAATAGGTGCCGAACTCGCTGGTGTAGTGGCCGATGTCGTGCAGCAGCGCCGCCGCCACAAGCTCCTCCGGTGCGCCGTCCTGCTCGGCCAGCCATGCGCCCTGCAGCATATGCTCCGACATGGTGACCGCCTCGCCGAGATAGTATTCGGCGCCGCGACGCTCGAAAATATCGGCGATGAACTCGACGATGTTGCCTGCGTTCAATTCGTTCATTCCGCCGCCTCCCTGAAACCATGCTCGATCGCCGCAAGCGTCGACAGCAGGCCATCCTTGTCGGCGTAGCAGCCCTGCAGCCAGCGCTTGCCGCTGCCGGAAAACGCCTTGCGCGCGTGCATGACGCGGGTGTTGTCGACGATGAAGGATTGCCCCGCCTCGAGCTTGAACGTCACCTCGAAGGCCGGATCCTCGATCAGCTCGGCGAACCGGCGATAGGCCGCGTAATATTTGTCCATCTCGGCGAAGGGCACATCGACGGCCGGCGCCAGAGAGCGGTTGTTGAAGCGGATGCAGATCAACTCGCCATCGGGCCCGAGCTCGATCATCGGCCGCTTGGACTGCAGCCGCACGCCCGACGAGCCGGCATATTCGAAACGCGCCGGATAGGAAGAAAGCAGCCGGAAGCCGTCCGGGTTTTCCGACTGAAGGGCGGCAGCCACCGCGAACCCGTCGATGACGCTGGATTCGCCGCCTTCCACCGTGTTCTCGATACAGGCGAGGATCTGCAGCGTCGGCACCGGATCGCGATAGGGATTGTCGGTATGCGCCTGCAGGCCGAGATTGGTGTAGGCGAGATTGTTCGGGTTGACCTCGGCCCGCACCTCGAACCAGCGCCCGTAATTGGTCTCTCTTATATAGCCGAAAAGCTCCGCCACCTTGCACAGCGCGCCGGATTCGGCGGGCAGGCCGTCCATGACGGCGAAGCCGAAGCTGCGGACCGCGGCCAGCCATTGCCGCAAGACGTTGCTGTCGCTGCTGGCATCTGCATAGGCGGCGCGCGGCACGGAATTCTGCATCGTGGCTTTCGTCCAGCGCTCTATGTCGCTTCCCGTCCAGCCAGGCTCGCGAGCCTCCTTGCGATCGTAGGCATGAGCGCGGAGCCAGCTTGCGGAAAAGCTGGCGGTCTTGCCTTCAGGAGCGAATGTGACCTCCAGCGCTCCGCCCTTGATCTCAGCCGCGCCGATCCGCGTTTCCGCCGGAATATCGAGGATGGTAATCAGCCGCTGTCCGTTGCCGTCACTGCGCGTCTTGTCGTCCAGCGCATTGTCGCGCAGCCATATGGCATGGAAGCGGCTCACCGTTCCGTCCTTCCAGCCAAGCGCGATCACTCGTCCGCCATCGCCCAGCGTTGCCGTCGCCAACATATCCCGAAAGCTCCCATCCTCTACCCGCCACTAGGGGCACGGATTGCATGCTGGCTTCGCCAGAGGCATAATTCAAATTATCGTTTTGCGGGTATTGGCGCTAAATTCCTGATGGCTGGAATAGCTTTCGATACGATGCCTCCTCTCGACTGGCTGCGCAGTTTCGAGGCTGCCGCCCGCCTGTCGAACTTCACCGCCGCGGCCGCGGAGCTCGGGCTCACGCAAGCCGCCGTCAGCCAGCACATCCGTTTTCTGGAAGAGCGGCTCAGGACTCGATTGTTCGCTCGCCTGGCGCGCGGCGTGGCATTGTCGCCGGAGGGCGCGGCCTATCTCCCGCATATCCAGTCGGCATTCGCGACCATCGGCAACAGCACCAATGAGCTGTTCGAGCCGCGCGCCGTGCAGACCGTCTCGATCCGGGTTCCGATCTCGTTTGCCCTTCTGGTGCTGGTCCCGGCCTTGCCCGAGCTGGCAAAAGCGCTGCCGCAGATCCGGCTCGATCTGGTGACCATCCATCGGCCGACCGACTACGACCAGCCCGGCTCGGCGCTCGACATACGATTCGGCAACGGGTCCTTTCCCGGGCGCGAGGCCGACCGGCTGACGGTCGAGCGGCTTGTCCCGGTCGCGGCTCCGCCGTTCGCCCGAGAAGCCGATTGGACGTCGTTGCCGCTGCTCCTGGTGGCGGGCGCGCGCGAGATGTGGGCGGAATGGTTTGCCGCCGCGGGGCTTGCAGGCCATTCCCGTCGCTCGCATCGCTTCGACAGTTTCGTCACCGCCATGGAAGCGGCGAAGGCCGGCGCCGGAGCACTGCTCGGCTCGCGGCCGCTGATCGACGCGGCCCTCAAGGACAAGGTTCTCGTCAGGCTTTCGGATTTCGAGCTTTCGAGCCCATCGGGCCATTTCCTGACGAGACCGTCATCATCGCGACTGTCCGGCGCCGAGCAGGATTTCCGCGGCTGGCTCCTGTCGCACATTGCCGGAAGTTCAGGATAGCGTGTCGGCCGCTGCTCCGATCCGTTTCCAGTAGATAAGAGTGCCGGTGAGCCCGCCGTGGGGCTTGAGCGCGAAATCGGGGATCTCACCGGCCAAGGTGAAACCGAGTTTCTCATAAAGCCCGGCCGCGCCCTCTTCGCTGGCGGTGTCCAGCACCAGCAGCGTGCGGCCTTTCTCGACGGCCAGTTTCTCCGCTGCCCGCATCAGGCCCGTCGCCACGCCTTTGCCGCGATGGTTTCGGCCGGCCATCAGCTTGGCGATCTCGGCGCGGTGCGGTTGATTGGGCGGGAAGTCGAGAAGCAGCGTGACGGTGCCGGCAAGCGCATCGCTCCGCCATGCGCCCAGCACCGCCCTTTCCCCGCGCGCGGCCGCGGCAAGCGACTTGCGCCAGAAATCCCGCGCCGCCTCCGCCGACAACGGATGCATGAAGCTCACCGACCCGCCGGCGGCGACCGTCTCGATCAACAGATCGGTGAGCATCGCGATGGTCGCCGCATCGTCACTCAACGCCCGGATTTCAAGGGAATTCATGCTGGTGCTCTCCAGGTGACGAAAAAACATCGGGAACAGGTCATTCGAAATGGCTGATGCGTTTCCGTCGTCGTGCCCGCCGGATTTCGGCGATGCGGTCGGCGTCGTCCTCGCTGAGATGGCGGCCACGCTCCAAGATCTCGAGCGTATATTCCTCATAGGTCAGGCCGAGCCGTTCGGCCCTCTCCAGCCGCATCAGCATGACGGCGTGGCTTGGCGCCTTCCAGGCCTTGTCGTGGGCGGCGCGCCAGGCGATGAAGGTATAGGCATCGCCCTTGCCCCAGGGCGGGCCATCGTAGTCATCGAGCGGCGGCCCGCCATTGTGCGAGCGTTTTGGCCGGCGAGACATCGGGGTCAGTCCCTGACCAGCGCCACGAGATACTCCGCAGCATCCGGTCCGGGAGCATGAAAGACGCAATCCGAGGGCGCGCCCAGCGCCAGGCAGTCACCGGGCTCGAGCCTGTGCACCACATCGCCCTCGGTGAAATCCAGCCTTCCGTCGATCAGCCATATCTGCTGCTTGATGAAGGCGTATGATGCCGCCGGGAGACTAACCTTGGCACCTGCCGGAAGGCTGACCCTGACCAGTTCCAGCGGCATCTGCGATGCCGGCGATAGATGCCGTCTGATGTACCCGGTTGCCGGATCCCGCCAGACCGGCTGCTCGTCGCTGCGCGAAACACCGCCGCCTTGCATCTCGGCCCGTGCGATCAGCGTCGACAACGTCATGCCGAAGGCCGCCGCGATCCGCACCAGGAGCGCCGCGGTCGGGCTGGTCGTACCGCGTTCGATGGCGCTCAGCATCGCCTTCGAGACGTCCGAACGCTCCGCCAATTCGGCCAGCGACCAGTTCCTCACCGTCCTTTCGGAGTGTATCCGCCTGCCGATCGTGGCTGTGATGTTGTTCGATATATCGATCATTCGTCCAATATAGCGGAATTCCGAAAACCGGGAAGAGCCTATTCGATCGAGTTGTCGCGGCTGGTTTAACGCTGCCTACACCATCCGACCTCACCTGACTTTAACCCCGATGGGATAGGGTTGCTGCTCCAGGGGAATGGGACCAGCGCACTATGTTTGTTGAACGCGAAGCCTCCGTCGGGGAACCGACCTCGCAGGAACGCCGCAACATCCAACAGAACGACAAGCGCATTCTGGGCAATGTCGTGCAATGCGACGGCGCGCGCGCCACCATCAGCGCCCATGCGGAAGACGCAGAGGGCACAGTCACCGGCCTCTGGACCGTCGGCAGGATGATCTCAATCAACCTCGGCTCAACGAGAACGGTCGGCCTTGTCTATGCCATCGGCAAGTCGGACCGTGCCTGGAACCCCGACGGGCAGAATCTCATCGAGGTCAGCGTCGAACTGGTCGGCGAAGTGCGCGACGGCGTCGAGCCCGGCGCCAAGCCGGTGTTCGACCGCGGCATCACCACCTATCCGCATATCGGCGCCATTGCTCACCGCATCCGAACCCGCGACCTGCAGGCGGTCTACGACCTGGCCGGGCGCCATTCGGTGACCATCGGCACGCTGTCGCAGGATGAGTCGATCGATGCCAACATCGCCATCGACGACACGCTTGCGCGCCATTTCGCCATCGTCGGCACCACTGGCGTCGGCAAATCGACGGCGGTCTCGCTGCTCTTGCGCAAGACGATCGCGTCGCGTCCGGACCTGCGCGTGCTCATCCTCGACCCGCATAACGAGTTTGCCGCCTCGCTGCCGGAATACTGCGTCAAGGTCGATTCCAAGACGCTCGACCTGCCGTTCTGGATGTTCAGGCTCGAGGAGTTCGCCGAAGTGCTGTTTCGCGGCCGCGAAACGGTGCCTGAGGAAGTAGATGTCCTGCGCGACCTGATCCCGGCCGCCAAGAACCTCTACCGCAACCCGAGCTCCGGAACTTACATCAGGCGCGGCAGCGACGCGCTGACCGCGGACACGCCGGTGCCTTATCGCATTGCCGATCTCATCAAGCAGATCGACGAGCGCATGGGCATGCTTGAGGCCAAGAACGACCGCCCGACCTTGAAGTCGCTGAAGACGCGCATCGAATCGGCCGCTGCCGACCCGCGCTACCGCTTCATGTTCAATTCGCGCCTGATCGAGGACACGATCCACGAAACGATCGGCAATATTTTCCGCGTCCCCAATCATGGCCGCCCGGTGACCTGCTTCGAGATGGCGGGCATGCCTTCGGAAGTCGTCAACTCGGTCTGCTCGGTGCTGGCCCGCCTGGCCTTCGACCTGGCCTTGTGGAGCGAGGGCCGGCTGAAGCTGCTGCTGCTTTGCGAGGAAGCCCACCGCTACATGCCGGCCGACCCGCGCCTCGGCTTCGCGCCGACCAGGCACGCGCTGTCGCGTATCGCCAAGGAAGGTCGTAAATATGGCTGCTATCTGGGCGTCGTCACCCAGCGCCCGGGCGAGCTCGACCCGACCATCCTGTCGCAGTGCTCGACCTTCTTTGCCATGCGGCTCGCCAACGAGCAGGACCAGGCGATCATCCGCTCGGCGATCGCCGACTCGTCGGCCTCGACCCTGGCGTTCCTCTCCTCGATGGGGCAGCGCGAAGCCATCGCCTTCGGCGAAGGCGTGGCGACGACCATGCGGCTGAAGTTCGAGAAGCTGCCGCAGGAGTTCATCCCAGGCACCGCAAAGGGCGAGCAGATCGAGCCCTCCGTGGACGGCAACGACGTCGATCTGGCCATGATCGTCGAGCGGCTGCGCAACGTGCCGAAGCCGCAGCAGTCCATGGCTTTCGCCGAGACCGTGGACTCGAGCCGCCAGGCCGGCGACCCGGACTACAAGAAGCCGGCCAACTCCCCGCGCGTGCAGCCCGACGACGACTTCGACACGCGCTACGGCCTGAAGCCCTCGACCTTCGGCATGCGCCAGCTCAACGATTGAACGACCAGCTTCGCAAGCACAGCCAAATTCCGAACAGGAATTCATCAGGCCGGATCGAATGACGTGGCTTCGAGAAGCCGGAGCGGAGCGGATATACAGTCCGTGAGCACCGGAAGTCGAGAAAGGCGCGTCAGTTGACCGGCCTCATGAATTCATGTCGGAATTTTAGGCGCAGACGCGGTTGCGGCCCTGCTTCTTCGCCTCATAGAGCTGGCGGTCGGCGCGGCGGTAGAAATCCTCCGCGCTCTCCTTATGGTCCCAGACGGCAAGGCCGACGCTGGTGGTGACCTTCAGCCGCACATTGCCCGACATGATCGACAGGTTGGCGACCGCCTTGCGGATGCGCTCAGCGAAGCGGGCGAGCAGTTCGACATCCATATTGGGGGTGACGACGGCAAATTCCTCGCCGCCCAACCGCGCCACCACATCGTGATAGCGCGTCATGCCTCTGAGGCAAGCGGCAACGGCTCTCAGCACCTCATCGCCGACATCGTGACCATGCGTGTCGTTGACCTGTTTGAAATGGTCGAGATCGAGGATCATCAGCCCGACCGGCCTGTCGATGCGGCGAAACTCCTGCAGATATTCGCGCAGCGCATCGTCGAAATAGCGGCGGTTCTGCATGCCGGTCAGACTGTCGGTGAGCGCCGCTTGTTCAAGCGTCTGCGAACGGGCGCTGAGCGACACAGTCATGGCCCTGAGCTTGCCCTCTTCCCGCACCTGGCCGCGGATCAGCGGGTAGATGAAGAAGCTGCCGAAGAACAGCGCGGTCGCCAGCAAAGCGCCTGTAACGAACAGCAATTTGTTGAGATACACGATTTTGTCGACGCGCGATGCGGCATCGAGATCGGCGGCGATGTCCTGCAATTGGCCATAGGCATGGAAGGTCACCAAGCCCGCGGCCAGGATCACAAAAATAAAGACGAAAAATGCGGATTCCGCCTTATGGAAACGCATCAACTCCCCGCGGCACTGTAGCCCAAAGGTTATGGCATGGCCGACCTTACGGACCGTTAATCCGAACAACTTTAGCGAGAATTGGAACCGGCGATTTTAAGGCGCTGATTGAAAAGCTTTGGTCAGTCCAGGAGTGCCAACTCGTCGCCCGGCCGTAGCCTGCGCCATTCCGCGCCCAGCTGGTGCCTGAACCATGTCGACTGGCGCTTGGCATATTGCCGGGTCGCGATCTTGGCGCGTTCGATGGCTTCGGGAAAACTTGACTGGCCGGCCATCGCCGCCCGCAGCTCGCGCACGCCGATCGCCTTCATCGCCGGCAGGTCGGGATCGAGGTCGAGCGCGATGAGCTGACGCACTTCGTCGAGCGCGCCCTTGTCGAGCATCTGGTCGAAACGCGCCTCGATGCGTAGCACCAGTTGCTGCCGATCCGGCTCGATGACCAGGAAGCGCGCGCTGTCGCGATCAATCAGCGGGCGGCCGCGCGCCGCCTGCCATTCGAGAATCGAGCGCCCCGAGGCGTCGAGCACTTCGAGCGCCCGCACGATACGCTGGCCATCCGTCGGCCTGAGCTGCATGGCCATAGCCGAGTCCTCGTGCATCAGCAGGCGATGCAGCCTTTCGGCCCCTTGTTCCTTGAGCTCGTAGCGCCAACGCTCGCGGACAGCCGCCGGAATGTCCGGCATATCCGAGATGCCTTCCGCCAGCGCGCGGAAATAAAGCCCGGTGCCGCCGACGAAAACGACCGGACGGCCCGACAGGACGCCTTTGTCGATCAGCTTCGTCACGTCGCGCAGCCACGCCCCGGTGGAATAGGCCGTCGAGGGATGCACATGGCCGTAAAGAAAATGCGGCGCGCGCGCCATTTCAGCGGCGCTCGGCCGCGCCGTCAGGACGTCGAGCACCGAATAGCCCTGCATGGAATCGGTGTTGACGATGACCCCGCCATTGCGTTCGGCAAGATCGAGCGCCAGCGCCGACTTGCCGCTGGCTGTCGGCCCGGCTATCAGGATCGCGTTTTTGATGCGGCCTTCGCCCGCCTGCCTGCCGGAATGTTCGATGCCGCTGATCGCCACTGTAGTGTCCCGTCCAGAAGCCCGCGCCGTGCCGGCCTCGCTTGCGAATATGGCCTTGCGGGCCGCCGGCGCAAGCGCCGTTCAGTGGCTGGCTAAGGACGTCGCCTGCGATCTCGTTTTGCCGCAGACGCCGGGTATCGGCGAAATGACCGCCAATCTGCGCGCTGCATTGGCTTCCGAACCGGTCGATGTCATCGTCCAGCCCGCCGAAGGCAGGCGCAAGAAGATCCTGCTCGCCGATATGGATTCGACCATGATCGATCAGGAATGCATCGACGAACTCGCCGACGAGATCGGCGTCAAGGATCATGTCGCGGCGATCACCGCGCGCTCGATGAATGGCGAAATCGCCTTCGAACCTGCCTTGCGCGAGCGCGTCGCCCTGCTGAGGGGCCTCGAGACCGCCGTGGTCGACCGCATCATCGCCAATCGCCTGACGCTCGCCGCCGGCGGCCGCGCCTTGGTGCAAACGATGCGCGCCAACGATGCCTGGACGGCGCTGGTCTCCGGCGGCTTCGACGTCTTCACCAGCCGCATCGCCGCCATGCTGGGATTTCAGGAAAACCGGGCCAACCGCCTGATCGAGAAGGACGGCACATTCACCGGCATGGTGGCCGAGCCGATCCTCGGCCGCGCCGCCAAGGCCGAAGCATTGCTCGACATCGCGGCACGGCTCGGGCTGACGACCGAGGACGCCATCGCGGTCGGCGACGGCGCCAACGATCTCGATATGATCCGTCTTGCCGGCACCGGCGTCGCGCTTCACGCCAAGCCGGCGGTGGCGGAGCAGGCCCGCATCCGCATCGACCACGGCGACCTGACCGCGCTGCTCTATCTCCAGGGCTATCGCCGGGACGAGTTCGTCTTGTGAGGTCTCCGATGACGCCGATCCGCACCGAGCGCCTGATCCTGCGCAACTGGGAGGATCGCGACCGCGCGCTCTTCCACCGCATCAACTTCGACGAGCGCGTGATGGAGTTCTTCCCGTTCCGCCGCGACCGCGCGACCGCCGACGCCATGATGGACGAATTCCGCGGCTGGATCGAGGAGGATGGCTACGGCTTCGCCGCCGCCGAAATCGCGGCCACCGGCGAATGCATCGGCTTCGTCGGTCTCCTGGATACGGATGATGTGCCATCGCTATCGGACGGCACGATCGAGGTCGGCTGGCGGTTGGCGCCGGAATTCTGGGGCAAGGGCTATGTCACCGAGGCAGCGGAAGCCTGGCTCGCCTTCGGCTTCGAAACGCTGAGGCTGGAGGAGATCGTCTCCTTCGCCGTCGCCGAAAACCATCGCTCCATCGCCGTCATGAAGCGGCTCGGCATGCGAGCCGATCCAGGCGGCGATTTCGACCATCCGAGCGTTCCCGACAGCCACCCGCACCTCAAGCGGCATGTCATGTACAGGCTGTCGCGCCAGGATTGGCAGGCACGAAAAAGGGCGGCTCGCTAGCCGCCCTATCATTGGAAACATCAATCGGTTACGGACGTTCCGGACTCAATCCATCCGGATCGTCACGAAGCGCAATTCGCCGGTCTTCGAGGCCAGCATCAGCAGCGCGTTCTTGCGGCCCTGCTCCTTCAGCGCGCCGATCCGGTCCATCACGTCCTTCGGCGTGCCGACCGATTCCTGCGCGATTTCTGTGATTACCTCGCCGGGCTGGATACCGCGCTCGGCCGCCGCCGAATTCTTGGCGACGTCGGTGATGACCACGCCGGACACATCGGCCGCGATGCCGAACTTCTGCCGCGTCTGGTCGTTGAGCTCGCCGACCGTCATGCCGAGCACCGAGGCTGTCGATACCGGAGGCGTCGCCTTATCGCCCTTGTCCTGGTCGGTCTTCCCGTTCTCGCCGCTGGCCAGCTTCTCGCCGTCCTCCAGCCGTCCGAGCGTCACCTTGACGGTCTGCTCGACGCCCTTGCGCACGATGACCACATCGACCGCCTTGCCGACCGGGCTCTCGGCGACGACGCGCGGCAGGTCGCGCATTTCATGGATATCCTTGCCGTCGAACTTGATGATGACGTCGCCGGCCTGCACGGACCCGTTGTCGACCGGTCCGCCCTTGATGACGCCAGCCACCAGCGCGCCCTTTGCGGTCGCCATGCCGAGGCTTTCAGCGATGTCCTCCGTCACCGGCTGGATGCGTACGCCAAGCCAGCCGCGCCGCGTCTCGCCATATTGGCGGAGCTGGTCGACGACTCCCGCGGCAAGCTGCGAGGGGATGGAGAAACCGATGCCGATCGAGCCGCCCGACGGCGAGATGATGGCCGTGTTGATGCCGATGACCTCGCCGGCGGCGTTGAACAGCGGGCCGCCGGAATTGCCGCGGTTGATGGCCGCGTCGGTCTGGATGAAGTCGTCATAAGGGCCGGAATTGATGTCGCGGTTGCGCGCCGAGACGATGCCAACCGTCACCGTGCCGCCGAGGCCGAACGGATTGCCGATCGCCATCACCCAGTCGCCGACGCGCATCTTGGTGGAATCGCCGAATTTCACCGCCGTCAGCTTGTGGCCCTTGGGGTCGACCTTCAGCACCGCGACATCCGTCTTGGTGTCGGTGCCGACAAGCGTCGCCTTCAGCGTGACGCCGTCGGAGAAATTCACCTCGATATCGTCGGCGTCGGCGATGACATGGTTGTTGGTCACCACGATGCCCTGCTCGGCATCGATGACGAAGCCGGAGCCGAGCGACTGCACTTTCTGCCCGCCACCGCCCTTTTCGCCGCCACGGTTCTTGAAGAAATCGTCGAAGAAGTCCTGGAACGGGGAGCCCTCGGGCAGTTGCGGCATCGGCACCGCGCCAGGTCCTTCCGTGCCTTTCACCGTCTGCGAGGTCGAGATGTTGACCACCGCGCCGAGCAGGCGCTCGGCGAGATCGGCGACCGAAGGCGGTCCGTCGGAGGCGATCGTCGGCGTGACGAAGGACGGGACGGCAACGATGCCGACCGCGAATGCCGTGGCGCCGGCGAAGACCATGCGCCGCGCCGCGCGCAACAGGGTGTCGGATATCATCATGGCCTCCGGTGGTTTTGAAAAGGAAAAGCGCATCCGCAAAGGCGCCTGTCCGGCTCATCTTGGCAAGAAATAAGGCACGTTTGCGGCTATAGCTACCGGCGGAAGATAAATCGTCAATCGCCTCGGCACCAAGGAATTTTCATTCGAGCAATTCCAGGAAAAGTGCGCAGCGGTTGGGCTCGGCGCCTTCGCCGTAGCCTTCCGTCGGGAAATGCGTAAAAACTAGCCGCGGACCAGCCAGACGATGCCGACACCTATGGCGATCGCCGCCAGCCCGCCGATCCGCAGCATATTTTCCGGCATCGACAGCACCTCGGCGGCGAGTTTCCGGGCCAAAGCCGGAAACCCTCCATAGACGAGTCCTTCGATCACCAGGACCAGGCCGATTGCCGCCAGAAAATCCTGCACTGCCCGCTACTGGGCAGGGCCGGGTTGCGTCGCAGGCGCGGCAGGTGCCGCCGCAGGCGCGGCCGGTGCCGCCGCAGGCGCGGCAGGTGGCGCCGAAGGTGCCGGCCCGGGCTTGCTGTCCGGATCCCGGAAGTAGCGGAAGAACTCGGACTGGGGCGAGAGCACCATCGTCGTTCCGGTGCT
Source organism: Mesorhizobium sp. CA4 (assembly GCF_020165075.1). Lineage (NCBI taxonomy): Bacteria > Pseudomonadati > Pseudomonadota > Alphaproteobacteria > Hyphomicrobiales > Phyllobacteriaceae > Mesorhizobium > Mesorhizobium sp. CA4. Next base: position 127,070 of record NZ_JAIUHK010000006.1, on the reverse strand, counting down.
GTCCAGCGCCGTGCCGTAGGCGTTCATCGAGCGATAGAAATCGAAGAAGGCCGGATCGCGCTTATAGGCGTCCGCAAACGTCGCGCTACGCTGCGCCTCGCCCTCGCCGCGCAGGATTTCCGATTCCTTCTGCGCCTCGGCGACGATCTCGACGACCTCGCGGTCGGCGCGCGCCCTGATGCGCTGCGCCGCCTCGTTGCCGCGCGCTCTCAGCCGCTCGGCCTCAGCCAAGCGCTCGGCTTTCATGCGGTCATAGGTTTGTTGCGACACCTCCGCCGTTAGATCGGTCCGGCGGATGCGCACATCCTCGATGTCGAGGCCGAGCGAAGTTGCGTCGGGACGAAGCTGGTCGCGCACCTCGCGCATCATGTTGCCGCGTTCTTCCGAAAGAGCAGCCTCGAAGTCACGCAGGCCGTAGACACGGCGCAGCGCTGCGTCGAGACGCGTCTTCAGACGGGCCTCAGCCAATTCCACCTGGCCGGACACCGCTGCGCGGAACGTGCGCGGATCCGAGATGCGATAGGCGATGAAGGCATCGACCTCGTAGAACTTGCCGCCCGAGACCTGGACGCGGATGTTGTCGAGGTCGAAGCGCATCACCCGCTTCTCGACCATCTGCACGCTGTCGGCATCGAAGAAGGCGAACGGCGCCTTGAAGTAGACCCCGGGCTCGCTCTTGACGTCGATGATCTCGCCAAATCTCAGAACGATCGCCTGCTGGCCCGCATTGACCACGAAGATCGACGAGTAGAGCAGGAACAACAGGACAGCCGCAACGACCGCGATGATGGGAAGACGGTTTGCCATCACTGGTTACCTCCCGTCGTGACGCCGAGGGGCGCCGGCGGCGTCTTTGGCTGTAACGCCGGCAGCGGCAGGTAAGGCAGCACGCCCTGGCCATTGCCCTGCTCGACGACGACCTTGTTCGAGTCCTTCAGGATCTTCTCCATTGTTTCAAGATAAAGCCGCCTGCGCGTGACGTCCGGCGCCTTGGCGTATTCGTTGTAGACGGAGATGAAGCGCTGCGCCTCGCCCTCCGCCTCCTGCACGACGCGGTTCTTGTAGGCTGCCGCGTCCTCGCGGATCTGCGCCGCCTGGCCGCGCGCCTGGCCGAGCTTCTGGTTGGAATACTGGTTGGCCTGCTCGACGAACTTGTCCTCGTCCTGCTCGGCGCGCTGCACCTCGTCGAACGCGTCGGCCACCTCGCGCGGGGGCGCTGCGTCCTCGATCGAGACCGCGTTGACCTGGAGGCCGGTCTTGTAGCCGTCAAGCGTGCCCTGGATGATCTCGCGCACCCCCGTTGCGATGCCCTGGCGGTCGTCGCGGAAGATGTCCTGCGCCGGGCGCCGGCCGACGACTTCGCGCATCGCGCTCTCGGCCACCTGGGTCAGCATGCCGTCGGGATCGGAAACGTCGAACAGATAGGCCTTGGGATCGGAGACCTGGTAGGCGACCGAGAACTGCACGTTGACGATGTTCTGGTCGCCGGACAGCATTAGCCCGGAGCCGCTGCTCGAGCCACCGCCGATGCTGACGAGCTGCTCGGAGATCTTGGCGGTCTCGACCGTTTCGATCGGCCACCAGTGGAAATGCAGGCCCGGCTGCGAAAGCTCGGTCTTTGGCTGGCCGAAGCGCAGTTCAACGGCAACCTCGTCGGGCTGCACGGTGTAGACCGCCTTGAAGGCCCATAGCACGATGAGGGCCAGCGCGATCAGCCCGAGCACGGCCGGGCTGGCGCCACCGCCGCCCGGAAGCGCGCGCCGCAGCCTGTCCTGGCCGCGGCGGATGATATCCTCGAGATCGGGGGGCGAACCCTGCGGGCCGCTTGGCCCTTTCGGTCCCTGCCCCCAGGGCCCCTGATTGCCGCCGCCGCCCCATGGGCCGCCGCCACCGCTCTTGTCGTTCCAGGGCATGAATGTCCTTTCGCTTCGGTTCCCTCAGGCCTTGCGGCGCAATCCTAGCGCATGACCACGAAAACCCATATCGGTTTTCGAAAAGGAATCATGCCCCAAAATCAAAGTATTACAGCGGCCTCTTGCGCGTCCGGTTGGACGCGCGCCGCTGCAACACCGTTCTTCTATAGGGACGCCTTGGCCCGCTTTCAACGCGATGTGCCATCGCGACCGTCCGATTTGGGCCGGTAGCGACCGTTTGTCGTCGTCAATGCCCGTCGCGACGGCGTTGGTAGACGGTGTAGCGCGTCGCGTGGCTGTCCTTCTCGCCGGCGGGAAAATCCTCGGCGCTGACGACTTGCCAGATGCCTGGGTCGATCGGCGGGAAATGCGCATCGCCATCGACGCTGGCCAGCACATGGGTCACATGCAGCCGGTCGGCAAGCGGCAAGGCCTGGGCATATATCTCGCCGCCACCGACCACGCAGATCTCTTCCGCTCCCACCATGCAACGGCCGCGCACCTTGGCCAGAGCGATCGCGTCATCCAGCGAATGGGCCACCTCGATGCCGTCGGCGCGCCAGGCTTTGTCGCGCGTCACCACGATGTTGAGCCGGCCGGGCAGCGGCCGGCCGATGCCTTCATAGGTCTTGCGCCCCATGATGATCGGCTTGCCCATCGTGTCCGCCTTGAAGCGCTTGAGATCGGTGGAAAGCCGCCACGGTAGGCCGCCTTCGCGGCCGATCACGCCGTTTTCGGCAATGGCGACATAGATCGCGATGTCCATCAGCCGCCATTCCCGCCATTGTCCGACGGCTCCAGCAGCAGGATGTCGATATCGTGCTCGGGATAAAAATCCTTCGCGGTGATCTGGAACGTCGTCGGCCCGACCTTTTTGACATTGTCGCCGCAGAAGGAGACGAGGTTTTTGGGGCTGCCCTTGTCGATGGTGAGCTTGAAATTGCCGATGGTGCCGGAGGCCCAGTTGCCCCCCGTGGTCAGGATGTAGGCGATCCGGCTCTCGTAATATTTCGGGTACCCGTCGGGATTTTCCTTCGCGGCCCTGCGCACCGCGTTCTCGAATGCGCCGTCCATGCAATAGCGGTTCTTGTAGGCCGCATACTGGCCCTGGAACTGGCCGTCATAGAAGAAACTGACCGAGGAAGTGCCGCCGACGCTGGGCTTGTAGCGGTGCGAGACATGGACCTCCTTGTTGGCCGGGAAGGTCGAGCGCCACCAGTAGGTCGAGCGCAGTTGCCAGAAGGGCACATAGGCAGTCTGCATGCCCGAACCGTCATCGGCGGTATCTTCGATGATGATGCCGCGGTCTTCCCAGTCCTTGGTGACATCCTTGGGCAGCTTCGCCAGCGCCGCCTTGGCGGCGTCGCCGAACGGATAGAGCGGCACGTTCTGGGCCTTGAGGTCGGCGGTGATGTCGATGGCCAGCGCAAACGCCCTTTGCTCGAGCTGGGGCTTCGCATCGACGCCGTCGATGGTCACCTCGAAGCCGAGGAAATTATCGCTCTGCGCCTCCGGGATCGCCGGTATCTCGTTGGGATCGCCCTCGATGTCGGGCATCGGAAACGCGACGATGGAGCTGACATCCTTGTCGGTGTTATTGCGGAACACGTAGTCGACCGTCACCTTCTCCGGCGAGATGAAAAGATCCTCGCTCTGCATGGCGACGGCATCGCTTCGAGACAGGATCAGCCCGCCGGTGCCGAGTTCGGCGACGGAATCATTGGCGAAGGCAGGAGCGGCCATGATTGCCAGCGCTGCGGTCAGTACGGTGCGTAGCATTGGACCCTCCTCTATGCAGCGATACCGGGACCAGCCGGATGCGTTCTTCCATCTACCCGTTTCAAGATAGCGTTTCAAAGCCCTTCGTCGCGCGATACGGGTACTTCTGGACACCGCGCCGCCGATCGGGCAGGAGATCGCCATGCGCAAGCTTCTCGTCATCGGCATCGGCGCCGGCAATCCCGACCACATGACGGTCCAGGCCATCGACGGCCTGAACCGCGCCGACGTGCTGTTCATTCCAGACAAGGGAGCGAAGAAGGACGATCTTGCCGATTTGCGCCGGCGGATCTGCGACCGATTCGTCACCAATCCAAAATCGCGCCGGGTCGAGTTCGATGTGCCGGTTCGGGCCGAGCCGACATCCTCCTATCGCGTGACAGTCGACGACTGGCATGAAGCGATAGCGGAGATCTACGAAACCCTGATCCGCGACGAGCTTGCCGAAGACGGCTGCGGCGCCTTCCTGATCTGGGGCGACCCATCGCTTTATGACAGCGCGCTGCGCATCCTCGAGCGCGTGCGCCTCAGAGGCAATGTCGGTTTCGAGCTCGAAGTCATCCCCGGCATCACCGCGATCCAGGCGCTGGCCGCCGCCCACGCGACCGCTCTCAACCGCATCGGCGATTCGATCCTGGTGACGACCGGTCGCCGGCTGACCGAAGAAGGACTGCCCGCCAATGCCGGCTCCACGGTCGTCATGCTCGACGGCAAATGCGCTTTCAACACGCTTGCCGACAAGGACGTCCTCATCCAGTGGGGCGCCTATCTCGGCACGCCGGATGAGATCGTCATTTCCGGGCGCTTAGGTGATGTCGATGCCGAGATCGAGAAGGTGCGCGAAGAAGCCCGCCGCAAGAAGGGCTGGATCATGGACACCTACCTGCTGAAGAAATTAGGGGAATAAGGCAGTAGGGCAGTAGGCAAATAGGGGGACGCACATCGCATGCGCAGGGGGCCAGGACATCACATCCTACTGCCTTACTGCCTTACTGCCCTACTGCCCTACCCAGCATCGATCTCCGCCTGCAGGGCCTGCATATGGACAGCGGCGGCCGATGAAGCGGCTCGCTCTATCGCCCTGAAACGGCTGACGACGGCCAAACCCACCGATGTCAGTTGCGCGCCACCACCTTTGCGGCCGCCGGTCTGCGCCGCGACCAGCGGCTTGCCGAACACGCGGTTCATGTCCTCGACCAGGTCCCAGGCATGCTTGTAGGACATTTCCATGCCGCGCGCCGCGGCCGAGATCGAGCCGAAGGCGGCGATCTGCTCCAGCAATTCGATCTTGCCCGGGCCGATCCGGCCGTCGGGGTCGAGATTTATCCTCAGGCTCAATGATGGCATGTCCTGTCCTCCGCGATCATGCCGAGATTACCTCCTCCGCCACCGGATCGCTATTCCAAATCGACATAGCGATATTGCTCCTTCGTCAACCATCCGCCTCAACCGACAGCCCTGCCCCGGTCGTCGCGCTGTCGAAGCTCACTGTCTTGATCACCGCGAAGACCTTGTGGCCGAGCGTCAGACGAAGGGTGTGTTTGGACTGTTCGGTGATACGCGCCAGCACGATCGCACCATTGCAGTCGATGGCGATTTCCACCGTCGGTTCTATGCCGGGCCGGACCGCCGAGATCGTCCCTGCCAATATGTTGAGCGCGCTGAGGCCGGTCGGCTGCTCGGTCGCGATCATGACGTCGCGGGCCCGGATGCGCAGCCGCACCGTCGCTCCGACCGGCCGGGCCAGCCGCGGCACGCGGATCTCGCCGGCCTGCGAGCCGAGCACGGTCATGCCGAAAGCCTCGTCATGGCGCAGGACCTTGGTGTCGAGCACCGCTCCGCCCTCGCCGCGCTCCTCGGCCGGCAGCAGGTCGAGCCGCTGCATGATCGCCTCGGTCGGGCCCGAGGCCGCAACCTTGCCTTGCGCAAGCACCACGACGTCGCTTGCCAGCCGCGCCACCTCGGCGACGGAATGACTGACATAGACGATCGGGATCTTCGTCTCGTCGCGCAGCCGTTCGATATAAGGCAGGATCTCGGCCTTGCGCGCTTCGTCGAGCGAGGCGAGCGGCTCGTCCATCAGAAGCAGTTTCGGGCTGGCAAGCAGCGCGCGGCCGATCGCGGCACGCTGCTTTTCGCCGCCCGACAGTTTCGCCGGCTGCCGGTCGAGAAGGTGACCGATGCCGAGCAGGTCGACCACCGCATCCATCTTGGCGTAGCGTTCGGACGCCGGCGTGAACCAGCGGCCGTACCGCAGATTGGCGGCGACGCTCATATGCGGGAACAACCGCGCATCCTGGAACACCATGCCGATGCGCCGCTTGTGCATGGGCACGAAGATCCGCGCGGCGGTGTCGACCAGCACGTTGCCGTCGACCGAGATACGCCCCTCGTCCGGACGGATCAGGCCCGCGATCAGGTTGATCAGCGTCGACTTGCCCGAGCCCGATGGCCCGAACAGCGCCGTCAGCCGGCCGGCGCTCTCGAAATGGGCCTCCAGGGCGAATTCGCCCAGCTGATGGTGGATATCGACGGAGACCGTCATTCGATGTCCATCCGCCGGCCGACGCGCCGCGCCAGCACTTCCGAGGCGATGAGCGCGACCATCGAGATGACGATCGAGATCAGCGTCAGCCTGAGCGCGCCTTCGTCGCCGCCTGGCACCTGTGTGAAGGTGTAGATCGCCGAGGGCAGCGTCTGGGTTTCGTTGGGGATGTTGGAGACGAAGGTGATGGTGGCGCCGAATTCGCCCATCGCCTTGGCGAAGGAAAGGATCGCGCCGGCGATCAGGCCGGGCAGGATCAGCGGCAGCGTGATGGTGGCGAACACCCAGAGCGGGTTGGCGCCAAGCGTGCCGGCGGCCGCCTCGATTCTGCGGTCGACCGCCTCGATCGACAGCCGGATGGCCCGCACCATCAACGGGAAGCCCATGACCCCGCAGGCCAGTGCCGCCCCCGTCCAGCGGAAGGAAAAGACAATGCCGAAGTGCTCGGCCAGGAAAGCGCCGGCCGGCCCGCGCCGGCCGAAGGTGAGCAACAGCAAATAACCGGTCACCACCGGCGGCAGGATCAGCGGCAGATGCACCAGCCCGTTGAGCAAGGTCTTGCCCCAGAAGCGCCCCCGCGCGAGCAGGAGCGCGAGCAGGATGCCGGGCGGCAGGCTGGCGATCATCGCCACCGTCGCCACCTTGATCGACAGCCGCACCGCATTCCATTGGTCGGGAGTGAGGTCCAGCAGCCAGTTCATGATTGTGTTTGCGCGGTCTTTCTCAGTTGCTCGGTGGGAGGACCGTGAAGCCCTGCTCCTTGAACAGGTCGGCGGCCTTGGCCGACTCGACGCATTTCAGGAAGGCCGCCGCATCCTTGTCCTTCGAATCGGCGGTCTGGGCAATTGGGTAGATGATCGGCGGATGCGAATCTTCCGGGAAGGTGCCGACGACCTTGACGCCCTTTTCGGCATGCGCGTCGGTGGCATAGACGATGCCCAGCGCCGCCTCGCCCGTCGACACCAGCTTAAGTGCTACGCGCACATTCTCGGCCTGCGCGATCTTGCCCTCGACCGACGACCAGACGCCCAGCGATTCCAGCGCCGCCTTGCCGTATTTGCCGGCCGGAACGGCCTTGAAATCGCCCATGGCAAGCTTACCGTCGCCGATCAGCTTGGCGAGGTCGAAGCCCTTCTCGACCTTGGTCTCGACCGTGGAATCCTTCGGCGCCACCAGCACGATCTGGTTGCCGAGCAGCTTCACTTCAGTTTCGGGCTTGGTCAGCTTCCTGTCGGAGAGATATTTCATCCAGTCGAGGTCGGCCGAGACAAAAATGTCGGCCGGCGCGCCTCCTTCGATCTGCTTGGCAAGCGCCGAGCTCGCCGCGTAGGAAATGGTCGCGGCTTCGCCGACTTCCGGCTCGCAGGCCTTGTTGACCGCGTCGAGCGCATTCTTGAGGCTCGCCGCGGCAAACACGACCACCTTGTCGTCGGCATGAGCGGCCGGCACCGCCGCCATCAGCATTGCTGTCAGACCGCCAATGGCGATCGCCTTCAACCCGAAACCCATCATGAAGTCTCTCCCCGGTTTCGAAATCCGTACGGCCCAAAGCTTCAGGCCGATATATCCGGATGAACATAACAAGGAAAGGCTTTTCGTCTGCCGCGGCGTTGTGCGCCGGCGTGGTCTCGGCCTACGATCGATGCGAAACGGAACGGCGAGGTTCACAGGAGAGACGCGTGAAGATCAACGCCCGTAATATCCTGAAGGGTAAGGTGACCGAGATCGTCAAGGGAGCCACCACTTCGCATGTCGGGGATCGACATCGGCGGCGGCGTCATCGTCACCTCCTCGATCACCAACAAGGCGGTCGCCGACCTCGCGCTCGAAAAAGGCAAGCATGCCTATGCGGTAATCAAGGCCTCGGCTGTCATGGCCGGCATCGACTGAGCCGTGCCTTAGTCCAGTGGCTCAGGCTGCAAGCCTGTGGATCAGTGCGTCTCGACATATATTCCGTTGATGGTGTTGTGAGAAAATCGGACCTCACCAAGACCATCAACTCGCATGGCGATACCTAGGCCGGCAATAAGCCGGTCGTCTGCCGACGTGATCTTTACTTTACTGAGATCCAAAATAGACTCTTGTGGGTGCAGCTTACGCCAATCGGCAGCAATGGTCGCCGCATCCAAGGTATTTCTTTTCAAGATCCTTTCGTGGGCCGCTGTAGGCTATGATCATTCTCCAGTTCTCGACATCGCTATTGTACAACCAGAGCGCGGCGGCGACGCCAAATCCCTTTTCGTCAAGAGCACGAATTAGGTTGATGCCAGCATCAATGTCGGTCCTTACCAACGCTCCTGAAGCCATCTGAATATTCCTTGCTCTTCGTCGACCATGGCGTTTCGTATCGCCGTCGCCTCAAACACGTCTATTATATCGTAACGAGAAGCCTCATTCCAATCTGAGACCGCCGACCAATGGCCGTCGAAAACCGGCGATGCGCCCCGGCTCTCGGCGAGTTCTGCAGACAAGCCAGCTAAGGCTATAAGCCTGTTGAGAGCATGGCTATAAATATCTTGGACGAACTTCTTGTCGGGAATCATGTCAGTCTGAAAAAGCCTCGAAATACGTGATTTGATCGCAATCTCTGCGGCATAGCCAAAGAGATGGTAAGCATTCGAATAGCGTTCGTTTGGAAACAGAAGCTCCGCGTCCTGCAGCTTTGCGTTGGCTATCGCCTGGAGATCGGTCCTTTCCAGCGTCATACCGAGATCGGCGCCTTGATGTTCGCATCCGCGAAATAATTCTCAAGGCGGAAATCCTCGAAGCGGAAGGCGAAGAGGTCTTTCACCTCCGGGTTGATCCACATCGTCGGCAAAGCCTTGGGCGTGCGCCGCATCTGCTCGCGCGCCTGCTCGAAATGGTTCGAATAAAGATGCGCATCGCCCAGCGTGTGCACGAAGTCGCCAGACTTCAGCCCGGTCACCTGCGCCACCATCATGGTGAGCAAGGCATAGGAAGCGATGTTGAACGGCACGCCGAGGAAGATGTCGGCCGAGCGTTGGTAGAGCTGGCAGGAAAGCCGGCCTTCCGAAACATAGAACTGGAACAGGCAGTGGCAGGGCGGCAGCGCCATCGCCTCGACTTCGGCCGGATTCCAAGCCGAGACGATCAGCCGGCGCGAGTTGGGATTTCGGCGTATCTCCTTCAAAAGGCCCGCGATCTGGTCGATCTCGCCGCCGTGGCCGTCCGGCCATGAGCGCCACTGCTTGCCATAGACGGGTCCGAGATCGCCATTCTCGTCGGCCCATTCGTCCCAGATGCTGACGCCGTTGTCGTTGAGATATTTGACGTTGGTGTCGCCGGCCAGGAACCACAGAAGCTCGTGGATGATCGACTTCAGATGCAGCTTCTTGGTGGTCGTGACCGGAAAGCCGCGCGAAAGGTCGAAACGCATCTGGTAGCCGAACACCGAGCGCGTGCCGGTGCCGGTGCGGTCGCCGCGATCGACGCCGTTCTCCAGCACACGCTTCAAAAGGTCGAGATATTGGCGCATCGGCTCTGCCTCGATTCGTATCGTGGGATATCATAGCCGACGGATGGGCTACCGGACACACCAAAACAGGCGCGAACAGCGCTTGTGCACCCGCCACCCTGCCAAACGCCGGCGCCGCCCCTCATTGCCCTGCCGGCATTTCTCCCCGTCACCATACGGGGAGAATGGCGGCAGCCAGATGAGGGGCAGCGCCGACGCCCCGTGACGTAAATTCAAATCCGACGCGACAGCCTTGCCGCGCCAATCTTCGCAAACCGAAGCGCGGCCCGTCAAAGCGAGCCGAGTTTGCCGAGGTCCTTGGCAACCAGATAGTAGAAGGTCACGCGGCTCTTGGTGTTGTCGGCCTGCATCGCCTTGCAGGTCTTCTCTATCGAGGCGTTGGCCTTTGCGGCATCGGCAATGCCGAGCTTCTTGCCGATCCAGTTCTCCCGCACGCGATCAAGTTCCTTCGGGTCGGTGCAGGACACCAGCGAGGAATCGCGGTTCCTGAGCGCAATGCCCAGATGCTTGACGATCTTATCGACCGCGTCGGCGCTGGCGCCGGCATCGTATTTCTTCACATCCGCAAGATAATCGGCCATCGAACTTCCCCTCGTCGGCGCCACGGATCCGATCGGTGAGGCTTGTGGCGCGCCGCGCAACCGTGCGCTAGGTCAGAGACTCCTCACCGCGAGCGAGACTTGATTGAGTAGGCGCGCAAGTCAACCCCTGGCTGTGCATTGACATAACCGGATAAGCGCCGGTTTGCCCTTTCTTTTTGCGTTGTCGCTCCCTATATTCGCTTCGTCGGCTTGACCGACTATGGCGATAAACAGGCGATGAAATAAGCCGTTCGGACCCGGGGGCGGTACCCGGCGCCTCCACCAAAAACCGCTCTGGCTGACGGAGCGGCTTTTGCTGGGGGCGAAATAGGATCGACGAAGGTGTAAAGATCGTACTTTCGCCCGGCATTGTACCACCGTTATCGGGCTAAACTTATAGTTGCCAACGACAACTATGCGGAAGCTCGTCTCGCTGCTTAATGCGGCGCGAACGCTTCAAATCAAGCCCTAGGGGTTCGCACTTCTAGGCGGGGTTCGGAGGTACCTGGCAACAGAAACCTCCACTTTCCCCCCTTTGCTTCTCCCCAATCAACCGAACGGCCAAGGCTCGTCCGGCACTTGATCCGCTGCGACAGCCCGCCCGTCAACCATGGGCAAGCGATGCAAGACGATTCCGACCGATTCTTCGTGCTGACCGGCGGCCCCGGCTCGGGCAAGACCACGCTGATCGAGGCGCTGCGAACCGAGGGCTTTGCGACCGCGCCCGAAGCCGGGCGCGGCATCATCCGCGACCAGATGGCCATCGGCGGCCGTGCCCTTCCCTGGCGGGACCGCGCGGTCTTTGCCGAGCTGATGCTGTCCTGGGAGTTGCGCTCCTGGCACGCCGCGCATAGCGAAACCGGCCCGGTCTTCTTCGACCGCGGCGCGCCCGACACGATCGGCTATCTCAGGCTTTGCGGCCTGCCGGTGCCGGACCACCTCACGAGCGCGGCGCGAAAATGCCGCTACGCGCGCCGCGTCTTCGTCGCGCCGCCATGGCCGGAGATCTTCACCCAGGACGAGGAGCGCAAACAGACGCTCGACGAGGCCGAGCGCACATTCCGCTCGGTGACCGGCATCTATGCGGAGCTCGGTTATGAATTGGTGGCCTTGCCCCTTGCTCCGGTCGAAGAGCGACTGCGCCTCGTCATCGATCAAGCGGGTTTGCGATAGATATGAAAAAGGCCGGGGCTAAGCCCGGCCTTTCTTTGGGTTCTTTCGAAGCGCCTACTCTGCCGGCGCCTCGACCGTTTCGCGCGCGCGGCCGAGCGTCAGCTTGGCCAGCGTGAACGAGATCACGGCGCACAGCGCGATGCCCGCCACCATCGGCAGCGGCGTGCCGTCGAAGAAGATGCCGGCGACGCCCATCGCCAGCGCGCCGATGGCGAAATGCAGCGTGCCCATCAATGCCGAGGCCGTGCCGGCGATCTCGCCATGCTCTTCCATCGCCAGCACCGAGGTGGTCGGGATGACCAGGCCGAGGAAGCCGTAGCCGACGAAGAGCAACGCCGCCATCACGTCGAGCCGGTCGACGCCGGACGCCATGATCGCGAAAAGCGCCACCATGACCGTGGCATAGCCGGTGACCGCCACCCAGACGACGCGCTTCAACCCGAAGCGGTCGGCCAGCAACCCGGTCAGCTGCGACATGCCGATGAAGGCGACCGCGTTGATCGAGAAGAACACGCTGTAGACCGACGGCGACAGGCCGTAATGGTCGATCAGGATGAAGGACGAGCTCGACAGATAGACGAAGAAGCTCGCAATGCCGAAGCCCGCGATCGCCACCAGGCCGAGGAAGTTGCGGTCGCCCATCAGGTAGCGGTAGCCGGCAAGCGCCGTGCCGAAGGACGAGCCGGCGCGCTCTTCGACTGGCCGCGTCTCCTTGAGCGAGGTGGCAAGCAGGATCGTTGCAAGCGCCGCAGCGCCCGTCACCGTCCAGAACACGGCGCGCCAGCCGAAGCTCTCGATGATCTGGCTGCCGGTCAGCGGCGCCAGGATCGGCGACACCGAGAACACCAGCATCAGAAGCGACATCAGCTTGGCGGCCTCGTTGCCGGTGTGCAGGTCGCGCACAATGGCGCGCGGCACCGCCATGCCGGCGCTGGCGCCGAGACCTTGCAGGAAGCGGAAGGCGATCAGCCACTCGATGCTCGGCGCCATCGCCGAGCCGACGCCGCCGACCATGAACAGCGCGAGGCCGGCGTAAAGCGGCGCCTTGCGGCCGACCATGTCGGAGATCGGGCCGACGACGATCTGCCCAAAACCCATCGACAGGAAGAAGATCAAAAGGCTCATCTGCACGGCAGCGGTGCCGGCATGCAGGTCCTCGCCGATCGACGGCAGCGCAGGGAGATACATATCGATCGCAAACGGACCGATCGCGGACAACAAGCCGAGCACGACCGCGATGCGGAGGAATTTGGGACTCATGATAAGGCTCTTTTCGGATCTGGTTGCAGCCGCAAATACCGGCGTCTGAACCCAGGACGTTCCGTCCCGCGGGAAATCCTACATTCCAGAGCGAACTTATTCGCCTTCAGGGCGGACATGTTCGTCTCCAGCGGGATTCCCTTTTTTGTGTCCATAAATTTAGACAGGCTTGTCCAATTCGTCAATCACCGCTATATAGATTTTCATGAAGCCCGGCGTTTCTCCTGACACCTTCCCGCCACGCAGCCACGAGGCCAAGCGCGTGTCGGTGGTGGATGCAGCCGCTTCCGTTTTCTGCCGCGAAGGTTATGCGGGCGCCAATATCGACCTGATCGCGGCCGAGGCCGGCGTGTCGCGGCAGACCGTCTACAATCATCACGGCGACAAGGAAAAGCTTTTCGTCGCCGTCGTGCGCGACCTGACGGAGCGCTGCAATGCCGGCATCTTCGCGACCATCGCCAGCTTCCCCGACCAGCCCACGGATCTGGAAGCCGACCTGATCGCCTTCGCGGTGCGCATGAACCGCAACTGCATCTGCAACCGCGACGGCCGTTTCCTGCGCAAGCTGATCCAGGCCGAAGGCGGGCGTTATCCGGAACTGTTTGCCGAATGGCGCGAGCAAGGCCCGGGCCGCACTTGGTCGGCGCTTGCCGCGCGCTTCGCCCGGCTTGCCTTCGCCGGACATCTGTCGATCGGCGACCCCGACGTCGCGGCGCGCCAGTTCCTGGCCCTCGTCAACGCCGAGCTTCAGATCACCTTCATGCTGGGCGGCATGCCGACCGAGGAAGAGGTGTTGCGCTCCGCCACCAACGGCGTACGGACCTTTCTCAACGCTTTCGCCAGGAAGAAGTCGCCAGCCGGCATAAAGGCGGCGCTCGTTCACGCCTGAGCGATCAAATCGCCGGCACCCCTCTTGGCCTCACGCCTTTGCGCCTATATGCGGTTTACGCCGCGCTCAAGCTTGATTACAGCTATGCGGACGATTCAACGGAACCCGACCATCACATGGCCGACGACCACATCCGCTACGACATTCTGGCCCAGGAGGCTCTGCGCGGCGTCATGCGCAAGGTCCTGGCCGAAGTCGCGCGCACCGGCCTTCCGGGCAATCATCATTTCTTCATCACCTTCCTGACCGGCGCGCCGGGCGTGCGCATCTCGTCGAGGCTGCGCGAGCGCTATCCGGAGCAGATGACCATCGTCATCCAGTTCCAGTATTGGGACCTCAAGGTGACGGATGCCGGCTTCGAGGTCGGGCTTTCCTTCTCCGACGTGCCGGAAAAGCTCGAAATCCCCTTCTCGGCCGTGCGCGGCTTCTATGATCCGTCAGTGAATTTCGAGCTCGAATTCGACGTCAAGACGGAGGGCGCCGAAGACGAGGCCGCCGCTCCGGCGCCCGAACCGGTCGCCGTCGTTCCGGAGAAGAAGGCGGAAACGAAGAAGAAGGCCGCCGAGGCCGAAAAGAAGCCGGCGGTCGCCGAGACCGGCGGCAAGGGCGCCGACGTTGTTTCGCTCGACGCCTTCCGCAAGAAGTAGCCAGCGCCATGGGCGAGGTCGTCAATCTCCGCCAGGCCCGCAAGCAGAAAGCGCGCACCGAGAAGGAACGCCAGGCAAGCGAGAACCGGACCCTGTACGGCCGCTCGAAGCCAGAGCGCGAGCGTGACCGGCTGACGTCGGAGAAGGCCGAGAAATTCGTGGCCGGCCATCGCCGGGAAAAACCCGACGACCCTGGCAAGCGCTGAGTCCTGCAATGGCCGCGGTCGAAAAACGTTCGGTAACGATCCGCGGTCACCGCACCAGCTTTTCCTTGGAGCAGCCCTTCTACGAAGACCTCATCGCCATCGCCGCGCAGCGTTCGCTGTCGCTCGCGGCTCTGGTCGCTGAGATCGACGAGACGCGCACGCGGGACGCCAACCTGTCATCCGCGCTGAGGCTCTATGTGCTGGCCTGGGCAAAACGCGGCGGCGCCGCGACCTAGGCCGCGCTATCGCTGACGTTTTGTTGCGCCTTGCGCTTCGCGCCGAAGCTCAGCAATGCAGAGCGGTCGCGCTCCTCCGCCTGCTTTTTCGACCTTACCCGCATCATGTCTTTCCAGCCGATATAGCCGATGAGCCGTTCATCCTCGCGTGAGACGACCGGCAGATGCGAGACGTTGGCGGTGAGCAGCTTGTCGGAAAGCGCCTCCAGATATTCGTCCGGATAGGCCAGTGTGATTTTGCTGCCGGCAAGCAGCTCGCCGAGCGTCGCCTTGCGGTGCTTGCCGTTACGGCGCCAGCGCAGGATCGCCGGCGGATCGATGACGCCGAGCACATGCCCCGCTTCATCGATCACCGGGAAGCTCGGATGCCGCGTGTCCGGAGCGGTCAGGAAGGTTGCCGCGCCATGCAGCGTCGTCGTCGCCGGCACGCTCTCGACCTTGGTCGTCATTACTTCCTTGACCCTGGTCAGGGCGAAAGGATCGACGCGGTATTCGCGCACGAGATGGTGCCCGCGCCGCGCCACTTTCTCGGTCAGGATCGAGCGCTTCATCAACAGCACGGTGACCGCATGCGCGGTGGCGCAAGCCGCGATAAGCGGCACCAGCACATGCGTGTTGCCGGTGAGTTCGGTGGCAAAGAAGGTCGCGGTCAGCGGCGCGCGCATGGTGCCGCCCATCGTCGCCGCCATCGCCAGCAGCGGCCAGAAGCCGGGGCTTGCCTCGGGCAGGATACCCGAGAGCACCGCTCCCATCGCGCCGCCCATGATGAGCAGTGGCGCCAGCACGCCGCCCGAGGTTCCGGAACCCAGCGCCACCGACCAGATGACGGCCTTCACCACCAGAAGCAGCAGCGCGGCGGTGGCGACCGTGCGGCCGTCGAGCATGTTGGCGATGTTGTCGTAGCCGACGCCGAGCGCGTGCGGCTCGATCAAGCCGCCGATACCGACCACCAGGCCGCCGATCATCGGCCACCACATCCAGTGTATCGGCAGCTTCAGGAAGGCGTCCTCGCAGGCATAGACCAATTGCGTCAGCAGCCCCGAAAGCAGCCCGGCGGCGATGCCGACCAGCACCCATCCGCCCAGCCCGGCGACCGATGCCTCCATGGTTCCGGAGAACGGGAAGATCGGGCCCGGCAGGTGCAGCAGAGTGCGCTCGACTTCCGCGACGATCGCGGCGACGGCGACCGGGATGAAGCTGCGCGGCGTCCATTCGAACAGGAGCAGCTCGACGGCAAGCATGATGGCGGCGATCGGCGTGCCGAACACCGTCGTCATGCCGGCCGCGGCACCCGCCACCAGCAACGTTTTGCGCTCATTGTCGCTGACCGGCAGCATCTGCGCGATCAGCGAGCCGATGGCGCCCCCGGTCATGATGATCGGGCCTTCGGCGCCGAACGGTCCGCCCGAGCCGATCGAAATCGCCGACGACAGCGGCTTCAGCACCGCGACCTTGGCATCGAGCCGCGAGCGCCCGAGCAGGATCGCCTCGATGGCCTCGGGAATGCCGTGGCCGCGGATCTTCTCGCTGCCGAAGCGCGCCATCAGTCCGATGATCAACGCGCCGATCACCGGCACGAGCACCGCGGCAAGCCCAAGCGGCGTATCCTCGAGCTTGAGGTCGGCCAGCGAGAACTGGCCGAAATAGGCGATGTTGGTGGCAAGACGGATGAGCTGCAGGAGCACGATGCCGGCGAAGAGCCCGGCGGTCGCCACCACCACGGCGATGGCCGCGATGAGCAGCACGCGCGGATCGGTCGTGAAGTCGCGAAGATGGCCGTTGCCGGCGTGAGCGGATTTCATTTTGGGAGCCTGAACTTTCTGGCGGCGCGAAGACCGTCCGGTTTCAGGCGGCCACATATCGTAACACGATATAAATCTTCAAGTGGTTTTCGATTCCTGCTCCGCGTCATTTTGGACAAGGAACGTGGCGGCCTGTTGAGCTTTTACGGGAAAGGACCATAAGTCGGAGAATGACGCCGCCGAAACCACGTCCCGCAATCAGCCAGGCCGACTACCAACGGCTGTCGCAGTTCCGCTATCTGATCCGCCGCTTTCTCGAATTCAGCCAGGTCCAGGCCAATGAGGCGGGCCTAACGCCGCGCCAGCACCAGGCGCTGCTGGCGATCAAGGGGTTTCCAGGCGGCGGACCGGTGGCGGTGGGCGATCTTGCCGAGCGGCTGCGCATCCGCCATCACAGCGCCGTGGAACTGGTGAACCGCCTTGCCGAGGCAGGCCTAGTGATACGCGATCAGGACAAGAGCGATCACCGCCGCGTCTTGCTGCAGCTCACCCCTTTGGCCGACGATCGCCTTGCCGACTTGTCGGCCACGCATCTCGACGAGCTTTCGCGCATCGAGCCGATGCTGCGGCGTCTGCTCTCGCGCCAGGAAGAGTCCTAGGCGCAGTGGCTGATTTCGCTACGTGTGACGTGAAGCTCAACCGCCGTCGAGCGACTTCAACAGATTGTCGATCGTGAACGGGTTGGCCTTTGGCTTCGCCGGCACCGGCGCCGGACCGTCATTGACGCCGGGCAGCGACCGATCGGCCTTCGGCGTTTGCTCGGCCGCCTTACGTGCTGCTTCCAGCTTCGCCTGCTCCGCCTTCTTGCGATCGGCCTCGGCCTGCGCCTTGGCCGCCTCGTCCGCGGCCCGCTGCTCGGCCTCGGCCTTCGCCGCATCGGCCTGCGCCTTGGCGTCGGCTTCCGCTTTCGCCCTCGCCTCTTCGTCGGCCCTGGCTTTTGCCTCGGCTTCCGCCTGTGCCTGCGCTTCAGCCTCGGCTTTTGCCTTGGCTTCCGCCTCTGCCTTCTGCCGCGCCTCTTCCTCTTGCCGGCGCAGCTCCTCGGCCGCCTTGTCGCGCTCCGTCTGAAGCGCCGCATAATAGCGCGCCTCGCGCCGCAGCCGCTGCTTTTCGAGCAGCGCCGCCTGCATCGCCTCGACCCGCTGCTGTTCCTTCTCCAGCGCGCGCTGTGTCAGGAATTGCGCCAGCGGACCACTGTCGAATTGGGGCGCGGTCGCCCCGAGCGGGCCGGCCAGGCTGAAATTGACGGCCGGTTCGGAACCGACCAGCGCCTCGTCACCGGGGCGGTAGGTCAACGTCCCCTTTGCCGTGACGGTGCTCGTGTTGAGATCGGCCGTCAGGTCGGCGGATAAGGTCGCTCGTGGATTGTCGAGACTGATCGGCGGCGCCCGCAACGTGCCGTTGGCGACGGTGAAGGCCACATCCGTGTCACCGGCGGCAAAGCTGCCGTCGCTTGCGATCTGCGGCGCGAACTCCGCCGTCTTGGCCGTGTCGATATCGCGTCCGATCGCGTCGGCCTTGGCGAGGATAGCGGCAAAGCCGTCCGGATTGATGCCGTCCACCTTCAATCCCTTCAGCGCCGCGGTGCCGGATCCGGAGAGGGCCGCAATCATGGCATCGACCGATTTGCCGCTGGTCGACAATGCCGCTGAAAGGTCGCCGCTGCCGCCGATGCCGGCGCCGGGCAGGACCGCGGAAAGATCGCTACCGGCGAGCCTCATCTGGCCGGAGAACAGGCCGGTGCCCTCCGTGTTCTTCAGGTCGAACAGGCCGGTCAAATCGCCGCCGTAAAGCTTCGCCTTGAGGTCCCAGACGTGGATGCCTTCGCGATCGAGCTTCAGCGAGAAGGAAGCGTCATGCGCCGTGGCGAAGGACCCGACGGCGAGCGCCGATGTGTTGAGGTCGAGATCTGCGTTGAACGGCAAGGTCGACTTCTGGCTGAACGGCGTCGTCGGCCATCCGCCCTTGGCGGGCGCGAAGGACTGGTCGCCGAACAGCGAGACCGCCAGCGGATCGAGGTCGAGCTCGTCGAGCGCCAGCGCTCCCGCAAGATGCGGCAGCCCGTCCTTGGCGTCGATGTTGATGTCGCCGGACACCGCCGCCTTGTTGATCGAACCGGTGAGGCCGCTCAGCACCAGCAGCCCATTGGCGAAATCGGCATCGGCCGCCAGCGACGTCGATGTCCCCGTTCCCATGCCGGGCAAGCCTACCCCCGTCGTCATCAGCCACGGCTCGATATCGGCGGCACTAAGATTGACCTTGCCCTTGGCGGTGGCGCTTTGCGCCGTCTCGGCGACGGTTCCGTCGAAGCTTGCCCTGAAATCGTCGGCCGTCAGGTTGAAGCTGGTCGCGAGACCGCCGGCGACCGAGCCCTTCGCCGAGACCTCGGTGTTGGCGTGGCCGAGCATCCCGAGGGGAAGCGCCGGCAGGCCGTAAAGCGCAAGCAGCGTGGCGGCATTGTCGTTGCGGGCGTTGAAGGTGATCGATACCGGCGCCTCGGAGAGCTTGTCCGCGGTTCCCTTGCCGGAAAGCGAGGCCGAGAAGGCCGAGCCGCCGGTCTTGCCCTGGGCTGAGAGCGCCAGGCCGGTGGTGCCGTCGCCATTGTCGGCGGCGCTGGTCAAGAGATCGATGCGCGCGTCCTGGAACAGTTCGGGATAGGCCGCCGCACGGCTGGCCAGGCCTTTGAGCACGCCATTGCCGGGATAGTGCTGGGCTGCGACATCGATCAGCGGCTTGAGGTCCACCGCCACCACGGAAGCGTTGAGCTTGCCTGTCGGACTCTGCGGAAAATCCTTGATCCGACCCGTGGCGCTGATCGAGGCGCCGGCCAGGCCGCCGATCGAAAGCCGGTCGATCTCGAGCAGGCCCTCGCGCAGCCGCAGCGCCGTATCGACACTATCGGCGCTGAACCCGCCGGCGCTGACCGGACCCGCCTTGATCTGGAAATCGAGATCGCGATCCGAAAAGCGATTGGCGCCCTTGTCGCTGATGAAGATCGAGGCGAAGGCCGCGAGCCCGTCCAGGTCCATCTCGCCGCCCGCCAGCCGCATCAGCACCGATGGCCTGGCGCCGTCCGGCTGGCTGGACTCGATGCTGCCCGCAAATTTCGCCTTGCCGAGGATGAGTTCGAGATCGCTGAAGGACTGCCGGTTCTCGCTGAGATCGACCTTGGCCTTGAAGCCTGCCGCGGGCAGCCTGCGAATGGCCTCGTCGACATCCTTCGACAGCCAGGCGGCAAAGCCGGAAGGCTGTCCGACGGCCAGCAGCAACGAGCCGGTGAAGCCGAAATGGTCTTCGACGCTCAACATACCGTCGGCTTCAAGCGTCGTGCGACCCGGCAGCGTCGCGGCAAGCGACTTGACCGACCAGCCGCCTTCGGCCGGCTCGGCCGATAGCCGCACGTCGCGCACCGTCGTGTCGCCCGCCACCACCGCCGGCAGCCTGACCTCGACCGTGCCCGGTATCGTCGGCTTCGGCATGTGTTGCAGCGTCTGTTCCAATGCCGCGATGCGCTGGTCAAGCGTAAAGCCTGAGCCGGTGGCTCCGCCGACAGCTTCGTCGAACTGCACCTGCGCCCCGCTGGCCTCGACCGAGAAATGCGGCTTCAGGCCGAGATCGACCGAGGCTTTGCCGTCGGCGGTATAGGGGTTGTCGAGCGGCCCGGTCTCGAAGCGGAACTCGTCGACATCGAGCTTCTGGTGATCGAGCGCGAACTTGCCGTTCAGCCGGAAACCCGGATCGGGTTTGCCGGTGCCGATCTTGACCGGCTCGCCATCTTTGCCGCGCAGCTCGACCGAATTCCTGTCGACGTCGTTTTTGTCCGCGCCCGAGATCTTGAACTGGCCGGAATAGACCGCGGCGCCCTTGACGATGCCGGCATTGCCGTCGGCCTCGATGATCAGCGGATACGCATCGGGATCGGCTTTCAGCCTGAGCCGCATCTGGCCGTCCGGTTCCACCTTGCCGGTTGAAGCCGAGACGTCGGTGCGCAGGCCGTCGACGCGCAGCGTTCCGTCCATGCGCCATGGACCGGTAAGCGCCTTAGCCGAAATGGTCGAGTTGATCTCCGAGATCAGGTGGCTGCGCCCGCCGGCGGCGTGGCGGAGTTCAATCTGCCCCTCGGTTACCGACAGCTTCTCGATGGCGATCTGGCCGGGGTTGAAGGGCGTCGATGGCCGGATCGCCCAGTCGACGGTGCCGTCGCCGGCGACATTGATGATGGCTTTCGGGTGTACCAGCCGCATGTCGAAGATCAGCACTTCGCCGCGCAGGAATGGCGCGAGCTCCGCATCCATGGAAAAGGTCTCGACCGTCATCGCCGGCTTGCCTTCCGGCCCGCCCGCGACCTCGACATTCGAGAAGGTCACCGACGGAAACGGCAGCAGCCGCGCGGTGGCATCGCCCTTCACCGTCACCTTGCGGCCGAGGACGGCGCTGGCCTCACGCTCGAAATCGCCCCGGTAACCGGTCCAGTCGATGAAATACGGCACCACCAGCGCCGCGCACAGCACCAGCACGAACAGGCCACCGAAGATCACGAACAGGCGGGCGAGCATCTGTTTCCCGGGTTGAAAGCCAGCCGCACTCTACCCGCATCCGCGTGTCGATAAAGAGGCAATTCAGCGCCTGGCGCCGCCAATCTCTCCGGTTGCGCGACC
The DNA here is from genome assembly GCF_020165075.1 of Mesorhizobium sp. CA4. Lineage (NCBI taxonomy): Bacteria > Pseudomonadati > Pseudomonadota > Alphaproteobacteria > Hyphomicrobiales > Phyllobacteriaceae > Mesorhizobium > Mesorhizobium sp. CA4. Next base: position 105,888 of record NZ_JAIUHK010000006.1, on the reverse strand, counting down.
GATCGCGCTCGCGATATCTCTTTTGCGGATTCCCGCCCCTCCGGTCACGTCCTCCACCCCGCATACCGGCACGACCCTCTTCGCGCCGACACGGCCGATTCTGCAGAAGCTGGCGGAAGGCGTGGGAGGATAGCCCGCGGCCGGCGGATCAGCCCGCCGCCGGCAGGATCTTGCCGGGATTCATGATGTTGAGCGGATCGAGCGCCTGCTTGATCGTACGCATGACATCGACGCCATGGCCGAGTTCATGGCGCAGGAAGCCGACCTTGCCCTGGCCAATGCCGTGCTCGCCGGTGCAGGTGCCTTCCATGGCAATGGCGCGCATGTTGAGCCTGGAGACGAATTTCTCGGCAAGCGCGATCTCTTGCGGGTTGTCGACATCCATCAGCACCAGCACATGGAAATTGCCGTCGCCGGCATGGCCGACGATCGGCGCGACAAGCCCCATCTCGGTAATGTCGGCCTCGGTCTCCGTGACACATTCGGCAAGCCGCGAAATCGGCACGCAGACGTCCGTCGACAGCCCCTTGGCGCCGGGGCGCAACGTCAGTGACGACCAATAGGCGTCGTGCCGCGCCTTCCAGAGTTTTGTCCGCTCCTCCGCGACGCTGGTCCACAGGAATGGCCCGCCGCCCTGCTCCTCGGCGATCATCCCGAACGTCTCGGCCTGCTCGGCCACGCCCGCGTCGCTGCCGTGGAACTCGACGAACAGGCAAGGGCTCTCCGGATAGTCGAGCTTGGAATAGTTCTTCATCGCCCGCATCTGCAGCGCGTTGACCAGCTCGATGCGCGCCACCGGTATGCCCATCTGGATGGTCGCGATCACCGTGTTGCAGGCAGCCTCAAGGCTCGGAAACGGGCAGACGCCGCCAGAGATCGCTTGCGGTATGCCCTGGAGCCTCAGCGTCAGCGAGGTGATGACGCCGAGCGTGCCTTCCGACCCGACCAGAAGCCGCGTCAGGTCGTAGCCGGCCGAGCTTTTCTTCGCCCGCTTGCCGGTCGTCACCGTTTCGCCATCGGCCATGACGGCGGTCAGCGACAGCACGTTTTCGCGCATCGTGCCGTAGCGCACCGCGTTGGTGCCGGACGCCCTGGTCGCCGCCATGCCGCCCAGCGACGCATTGGCGCCAGGATCGATCGGAAAGAACAGGCCGGTGTCGCGCAGGTGCCGGTTGAGGTCCTCGCGCGTCACGCCGGGCTCGACTGTGCAGTCGAGGTCCTGCGGATTGACGGCCAAGATCCGGTTCATGCGCGACATGTCGATGGAAATGCCGCCGCCCGGCGCATTGGTGTGGCCCTCGAGCGAGGAGCCGACGCCGAAGGCGATCACCGGCACGCGGTGTGCGGCGCAGGCGCGCACGATCTCCTGCACGTCCGCGCTCGTCTCGACGAACGCGACGCCGTCCGGCGCCTGGGTCGGAATATAGGTGGTGGTGTGCGCGTGCTGAGCACGTATCGCGTCGCCGGTCTGGAAGCGCTCGCCGAAGCGCTGCTTGAGAATGCCGAGCACCGCGGCGATGCCTTCCTCATTACGTTCGACGGGGTTGAGGTCGCTCAATGCCATGAATTCCTCCGCGAATGGACCAGCGGCCGCGCTTGTAGTGCAGCTATGAATGATGCCTAAAGCAATCCTAGGAAAAGTGCCAAGCGATTAGGCTCGGCGACTTCACCGTAGCCTTCCGTCCGCCCTGTCCAGCGACCATCGAGGAAAACCAAAATGACGATCCCCGCACCGATCATTTCCGGCCCAATGGCGATCGAGAAGGAATGGATCGACTATAACGGCCATCTCAACATGGCCTACTATAATGTGCTGTTCGACCGCTGCTCGGACCAGACGTTCGAGCTGATGGGCATGGGGCCGAACTACGCCAAGGAGCGGCGCCTCACCATCTACACGGCCGAAGTTCATGTCTGCTACGTGCAGGAGTTGCACCTCGACCACAAGGTGAACGTCTCGTTCCAGCTGATCGACCATGACGAGAAGCGCCTGCGCGCCTACCAGGAAATCCGTCATGTTGACGGCTGGCTGGCGGCGACGTCCGAATCGCTATCGCTGCATGTCGACATGGAGGGACCGAAGGTCGCTCCCTTCCCCGCCGACGTGATGGCCCAGGTCGAGGCCATGCGCGCCGCCCATGCTGGACTGCCCATGCCGGAGCGTGCTGGTCGCTCGATCGGCATCAGGCGCAAGAGCGCTTGATGCATCCGGATGCCCGCGTTAACCTTACCAAGGTTTTAACGTGAACAAGTCGGTTGAGTCCGTTGAACGACTCACTGGCGCGTTCGAAAACCGCCGTACGGGGTTTGCGCGCGGGCTGGCGGAATGCGGTGCGAGGACAGTGCATGAAAACCGACATCAAGGTCGAAGTGGAGCGCTTGGCGGCCGATCCACGCATTACCGACTATGATTTCTGGCGATCGCTGAAGAACGTCAACAACGAGATTTTCCACATCGCCAACAACAACGAACCTATCCCGTTTGACATGATCCGCTGGCGCGCGATTCTGAAGCAGGCGCGCGTGAAGCGCGGCCACGCCTGAGCCCGTCACTTCTGCCTGAACCCGCCCAGCGGCGAGCGCGGCTCGACGGGTGACGACTGGATGATGGCGGTATTTGTCATCGCATAGGGAATGATCCGGTCGATCGCACGCTCGAGCTCGCTCATAGAGCCGACATGAGCGAGTGCGATGAAGCAATCCTCGCCGGTCACCCGGTCGCATTGCGCGATTTCAGGCAGCTCGCGAATGATGTCCGCCACCACGGAAAGCTGTCCCGGCACCGGCCTGATCCTGAGCCATGCCGACAGCTTCATGCCGAGAGCAACCGGATTGATCCTGACCGTATAGGCCTCGATCACGCCGTTCTCCTGCAGCTTGCGAATGCGCTCCGCCACGCTCGGCGCCGACAGCCCGACCGCGCGCGCCAGTTCCGCCGTGCTGATGCGCGCGTCCTTTTCTAGGAGCCGCAGGAGCTTCAGATCGATCGCGTCCAGATCGACATTTTCACTTCGAAGGTTTTTCAATTCAGACTTCTTCCATCACAAAGCAAATGGACGAATTCGCCGTTCGTTGCACATATAGTTAGCATATTTCGCCTGCGATAATGCTCGCATGAAAACGCAAACGCAAATTCCAACTGCAAACCGGGCCACCGGTGATGCCGATGCGCGCTCCGCCCTCGCCGGCACCGCCACACTTGCCAGAGCGGCCAACGCGTTGCCGCCGCATGTCTGGTTTTGCGTCAGCGCCGTGTTCCATTATCTCGGGCCGGCCTTCGCCGTGCTGCTTTTCGCTCAGGTCGGCGTGCTCGGCATGGCTTGGCTACGCATCGCCACCGCGGCCCTCGTCTTTGCCCCTCTGATCAAGCCCTGGCGCGTTTTCGCCCGCGCAGATCGCGCTCAGCGGCTCCTGTTGCTGACCTTCGGCGCCTGCCTGGCTGTGATGAACTGCTCGTTCTATCTGGCGCTCGACCGGCTGCCGATCTCGCTGGTGGCGGCGATCGAATTCGTCGGCACGATTGCGGTCGCGCTGGTCGGCCTGCGCAGCCGGCGCAACTTTGCCGCGCTCGCTGTTGCCGTTGTCGGCACGTTGCTTCTCATCGACGTGAAATGGTCGAGCGATCCCGCCGGCCTGTTCTGGGCCTTTTTGAATGGCGCCCTCTTCGTCGGCTACATCGTGATCGGACACCGCGTCGCCCAGGCCGGCATCGGCATTGCGGGCCTCGGCACCGCCATGGCGGTCGCGTTCCTCGTCGTGTTGCCCATAGGCTTTCGCGAGGCGCTGCCCGCCTTCTCGTCGCCGCAACTGCTCGTCGCTGCGATCGGTGTCGGCGTCTGCTCCTCGGTCATCCCCTATATCTGCGACCAGCTCGCCATGGCGAGATTGCCGCGCGCGAGCTTCGCGCTGATGCTCTCGCTCCTGCCGCTCACGGCAACGCTGATCGGCGTCATCGTGCTGCGCCAGATACCCAGCGTCACCGACTGCATCGGCGTTGCGCTGGTCATCGCCGGGGTGGCCTTCCACAAACCGGCGCAGGAATGATCTGCCGACGGCTGTGGAGGCGCCGTTCGCAGGGCGGGCTCAACCTGAAAATCAACGTGCCTCAAGCCAGCTTCTCCTTCAGGAAAGCAATCGTCCGGCCCCAAGCAAGGTCGGCGGCCTTCTTGTCATAGCGCGCGGCCGAGGTGTCGTTGTTGAAGGCGTGGTTGGCGCCGTCATAGACATAGACCTTGTATTCGACATGCGCGGCGTCGAGCGCCTTCTTGTAGGCGTCGATGCCGGCGTTGGTGCGTTGGTCCAACCCGGCGTAGTGGAGCAGCAGCGGCGCCTTGATCTTCGCGGCGTCCTCGGCCTTGGGCTGCATGCCGTAATAGGCTACGCCGGCGCTGAGGTCGGGCGCATGGACGGCAAGCTGGTTCACCGCCCCGCCGCCCCAGCAGAAACCGACCGCGCCGACCTTGCCGTTGCCGTCCTTGAGGCCCTTGAGATAGGCGATCGTCGCCACGCCATCGGCGGCGACCCGGGTCGTGTCGAGCTTTGTGAACATGTCGCGCGCTTTGTCCTCGTCGGAAGGCGTTCCGCCAAGCGGCGACAGGAAGTCCGGTGCGAGCGCCACGAACCCTTCCAGCGCCACGCGCCGGGCGACATCACGGATATGCGGGTTCAGCCCCCGGTTCTCGTGGATGACGATGACGGCGCCGAGCTTGCCCTGCTGATCGGCCGGCTTGACCAGATAGCCCTTCATGTCGCCACTTGAGCCAGGATAGGTGATGTCCTCGCCCTTAACGCGGCTGTCATCCTCGGCGACGATCGCCGCCTGGGCGGAATTGGCCGCCAGCATCGGCGCGATCGCGGCCGCCGCGGCGCCCGAGCCCGCCAGCTTCGTCAATTGCTCCACGAAGCGGCGGCGGTCGAGCGTCAGATGCGTGTATTCGTCATAGGCATCGATCATCGCCTGCGTGATGATTGGCTGCGTGACAACGGGCTTTGCAACGGGGCCGGTCATGATTGTCCTCGACGTCTGGTGCATGTCGCCCAAAAGTGCGCAGCGGCTTTGGGACAACGACATGCATCAAGCAACAATCTAAAGCGCGACACGGTCCGACGTGGCGCGCTCTAGGCGGGTGATCCGCAAGATAGGGTCGAGTATCGCACGGTCCAGTCACGCCCCGATGACGACCCGGCGGGGGAGCCCTGGTGGAACCAGCCCGCCGTCGCGCCGGCAAGCCAGCTCGATTCATCACATTTTGGTCATTTCCGAAAGGCTTGATGGTGCTGTCACATCAGGGTGCGAAGTTGCCTCAGCCGCCTACCGATACGAATGACGAAAAGGGGAATGCCATGAACATCCAGGATATCATCAACGCCGTTTCCTCGAAGGCCGGCCTCGACGAGCCGACCACCGAGAAGGTTGTCGGCACCATCTTTTCCGTGCTCGAGCACGAGGCGGAAGGCACCAGCGTTTCGTCTTTCTTCGCCCAGATTCCCGGCGCCGACGCCCTGGCCCAGAAATATGACGTGATGGCCGCCGGCGCGGCCAATTCGGGCGGCGGCCTTCTGTCGTCGCTGCAGGGCGCGCTGGGCGGCGTGCTCGGCGAAAAGGCCGGCGCGCTGATCAACGGCGTTGCTGCCCTCAAGGCGTCCGGCCTCGACATGGCACAGATCCGTCAGGCCGGCGAGACCTTGATCAAGCAGGCGGAGGCGGCCGCGGGCCCTGATCTGACCAACCAGGTGCTGGACCAGGTGCCCAGCTTGCGGGGTCATCTCGGACTTTGAAGCCCGACGCCGCCCTGTCTTATTTCGGCAGCGTGTAGGCCATCACATAATCACCCGGCTTGGTGCCGACCGAGCCGTGGCCGCCGGCGACGATGACGACGAACTGGCGGCCGTCGGCCACCGTGTAGGTCATCGGCGTCGACTGGCCGCCCGCCGGAAGCCTCGCCTGCCAGAGCTGCCTGCCGGTGGTGAGATCATAGGCGCGCAGATAGTCGTCGACCGCAGCGCCCAGGAACGCGACGCCGCCCGCCGTGATCATCGGACCGCCTATGCCTGGAACGCCGACCTTGAAGGGCAAGGGCAGCGGCGTCATGTCGTAAACCGTGCCGTTACGGTGCTTGTAGGCGATGTTTCCAGTCTTGAGGTCGACGCCGGCGACATAGCCCCAGGGCGGCGCCTGGCAGGGAATGCCGAGCGGCGACAGGAACGGTCCCATCACCACCGCGTAAGGCGCTCCTTCGTTGCGGTTCAGCCCCTGCTCGCTGCCCTTGGTATCGCCCGGCGGCGGCACGTCCGCGCGCGGGATGAGCTTGGAGGTGAAGGCGAGATAGGTCGGCATGCCGAACATCACCTGCCGCACCGGATCGACCGCGACGCCGCCCCAGTTGAAGACGCCGAAATTGCCGGGATAGACCAGCGAGCCCTGCAGCGAGGGCGGCGTGTAGCGGCCCTCATAACGCAGCTTCTTCAATTCGATCCGGCACGCCAGCTGGTCGAACATGGTGATGCCCCACATGTCGGCACCGGTCAGCGGCTTCGGATTGAAGGACAGGTCGGAGGCCGGTTGCGTCGGCGAAGCGTGATCGCCCTGGAGCGCGCCGCCTGGTGCCGGCACTTCCTTGATCGGAATGATCGGTTCGCCCGTGCGCCGGTCGAGCACGTAGAGATCGCCTTGCTTGGTCGGCCCGACCAGCGCCGGCACCACGCCGTTCGCCGTGGTGATGTCGACGAGCGACGGTTGCGCCGGCACGTCCATGTCCCACAGATCGTGATGCACAGTCTGCCGCACCCAGTGCAATTGCCCGGTGTTGAGGTCGAGCGCGGTGATCGATGACGAGAACTTCTCGACATTGGCGCTGCGGCCCATGCCGAGCTGGTCCGGCGTCTGGTTGCCGAGCGGCACGTAGACGAGCCCGAGCTTCTCGTCGGCGCTCGCGGTAGACCACATGTTAGGCGAGTTGTGGGTGTAGGTCTGCCCGGCGGGCAGCGGCGTCGTCACATCCGGATTGCCGGAATCCCAGTTCCACAACAGCGCGCCGGTGTCGACGTCGAAGGCGCGGATGACGCCGGAGGGCTCCTCGGTCGAGTAATTGTCGTTGACCGCGCCGCCGACGATGATCTTGCCGCCGACGATCAGCGGCGCCGATGTCGAATAATAGTAGCCCGACTTCGGATAGGGCATGTTGGCCATAAGGTTCAGCGTGCCGCCCTCGGCGAAGGACGGACACACCTGCCCGTTCGCGGCATCGAGCGCGATCAGCCGGGCGTCCGACGTCGGCAGGTAGATGCGCGCGGCGCAAGGCTGGCCGGCGGCGATCTTGGCGTCGGCATGATAGGACACGCCCCGGCAGGTCTGGTGCTGGCGGTTGCGGTCGAGCTTGATCTTCGGGTCGTAGCGCCACTTCTCCTTGCCGCTCGCGGCATCGATGGCGATGGCGAAATTATGCGGCGTGCAGATGAACAGGGTGTCGCCGATCTTCAGCGGCGTCACCTGATAGGTCGTCTCGCCGATATCGTCGGGGCCCTTCACGTCGCCGGTGCGGTAGGTCCAGGCCGGCTGCAGCTTGGCGACGTTGTCAGGCGTGATCTGGTCGAGCGGCGAATAGCGCTGGCCGAAAGGCGTGCGGCCGTAGAAATGCCACTCGCCGGCCGGCATGTCGCCGCCAAGATTGGCCGCCGCTGCCACCTTTTCGGTGCCGAGCGTGCCGCCGATGTCGTAAGGATCGGCCGTCATCGAATAGCCGGCGACCGCAAGCGAGGCGAGCACGGCCAGGATCAGCAGCGCGCGTCCGTCCGGCCCCCGCAGCCCTCGCCTTGCCCATGGCGTCAAAAGCCACAAGGCGACGAGCACGATGACGCCGCCACGCGGGCCGAGTTGCCACCAGTCGAAGCCGATTTCCCACACCGCCCAGCATAGCGTGGCGAGCACGAACAGCGCGTAGAGCCAGAGCGAGGTCGACCTGCGCCTGAAAAGCAGCCAGGCGGTGATCAGGAAGACCAGGCCGGCAATCAGGTAATACCAACTGCCGCCCAGCGCGATGAGCCAGATGCCGCCGCCGCCGAGAATGAGACCGATGAGGAAGAGGACAAGGGAGGTGATGGTGGTGGCCACGAAATACTCCCGCAGTTATGCGCAGAAGAAAAATCCCCGCTACGAACCCGGAACCAGTTTGCTTCCGATTCTGTTCCAGCCGCAGCGGCAGTTTCGGTTGGCCCGTGCGCCGTGTCAATTCATGGCGCCGGTCCTCCTACTGCGCCATCGGCGTTTCGATCCCGCTGGCCGGTGCGTGAGCGGGTGCGCATGCTGGACGGTCTTTCGGAAATCTGTCGGCCGGTGCTATGTCTTGTCGATGGACAGCGTTGCCATAATGCTCCGACGCGCCCGCGACGCCTATGAGAGGCGGGCTTGGGCGGATGCGCTGCAGTTGCTGCGGGCCGCGGACGAAGTCACCGCTTTGGGAACAGACGATCTGGAGCGCATGTTCTGGTCGGCTGGAATGCTTGATCGCGATCCCGATATCGTTGCCGCAGCCGAACGCCTGGTCAAAGCGCACAGCGATGCGGGCCGTGACGACAGAGCGGCATATTGGGCCTGCTTCCATGGCTCCCGGCTTCTGGCATTGGGCGAGCATGGCCGCGCAACCGCATGGCTGCAGCGGGCGCAGCGCCTTGTGGAGAGCTTTGGTCGCGAATGCTCGACACAAGGCTATCTGGCCTTGTTGGCGGCACAGAAAGATCTCAGGGCAGGCAGTGATGAAACATCCGCTGCGCATGCAAGACAGGCACTTGCGATAGGCGAGCGCTGTCGCGATATCGACCTGGTCGCTTTCGCCCGGTGCGTTCTCGGTCGCGCCCTGGTACGGCAGGGGCGCGTCGAGGAAGGCATCGCCTCTCTGGATGAAGCCATGTTGCCCGTCATCGGCGGCGAGCTCTCGCCGGTAATCACCGGTCTGGTCTATTGCAATCTCATCGCCGAGTGCCGCCAGGTCTATGCGCTCGATCGCTCCCGCGAATGGACGGATGCGCTGTCGGCCTGGTGCGGAGCGCAGCCGCAACTGGTTCAATTCAACGGTGCCTGCATGCTGCACCGGGCAGAGATCATGGAAATGAACGGCAATTGGCCGGGGGCGATCGCGGAATCGCGCCGTGCGGCATCTTCTCCTGTTGCCAAGGCGGCTCGCGACAACACGATCGGGGGCGCCGCCTATCAAGAAGCCGAAATCCACCGCCTGCGCGGCGAATTCGCCGCCGCCGAGGAGATGTACCGGAATGCCAGCCGGCTAGGACTCGAGCCGCAGCCGGGCATGGCCTTGCTGCGCCTGATGCAAGGTCGCACGGAGCAGGCGGCAGCCACCCTGCGCCGTGTGCTCGCCACCACCGAAGCACCGCTCAGCCGTGCCCGCCTGCTTCCGGCGATGATCGAATTGCAAATCGCCGCCGGGGCGATCGAGGAGGCCCGCAACGCCTGCCGTGAGCTGGAAGCGACCGCCAGCCGGTTCGCGACCGAGTTACTGGGTGCGATCGCATCTCAGGCAAGAGGCGAAATCGAGATGCACGACGGCAACGCCGCGGCTGCGCTCGGTCACTTCCGCGCGGCGCTCGCGATCTGGCAACGTGCCGGCGCTCCCTATCTGGAGGCGCGGCTGCGCGTGCTGGCCGGCCAAGCCTGCCGTATGCTCGCGGACGAGGATGGCGCGGGACTCGAATTCGACGCCGCACGTTCGGTTTTTGTGGAGCTCGGCGCCGCGCCCGATCTCGATCGGCTCAACGCATTGGCCAGGCCCATCACGCCATCGGCGCACGGCCTGACGCGGCGCGAGATAGAGGTGCTGACCCATATCACCACCGGCAAGACAAACAGGACGATAGCAGTCGAACTTGGCCTCAGTGAAAAGACTGTCGACCGTCACGTTTCCAACATCTTCGACAAGCTCGCGGTCAACTCGCGCGCCGCAGCGACCGCCTACGCCTTCCAGCACGGCCTGCTCTAACACATATCGTCCGAATTGCGCAGTATTTGAGCCAACGACAGGTGTCGAAACAAAGACATGGAGCGTCGCCTGAATCCATTCGTCGCGGCGCGCTTTAGGCACTGCTAGCCCCCATGGGGAGAAATCCCCATCACTTTCCTTTGCCGCATGGGGTCTATCCCCGAAGCGCGTCGACGGGCTGGTTCGCTACTCTTCTCCCATGGCTCAAGAAGCCGATGGAGACAGAGATGAACGGACGAACGGAAGCGATTTCAATTCACCAGGCAAAGCCGCAAGGCACGGGCGCAATCGGCATAGCGCAGACGAAGGCGCGTGCCGGTGCGCTGCTCGAACTCGGGACAGCCTTCATGAAACTACAGGCTGACACCGCGCAGACGCAGCCGGGCGACGCGAACATCGACAGCGAGGAGCGTCCCGCGCCGCGAGAGGAGCATTTCGACGTCGTCGTCGTCGGCGCTGGCCAGAGCGGCCTTTCCGTCGGTTACTATCTGGCCCGCAAGGGGATAAAGTTCGTCATCCTGGAAGGCCGCCAGCGCGTCGGGGATGTTTGGCGCGCGCGATGGGATTCGCTGCGTCTTTTCACGCCAGCGCGCTTCGACGGACTGGCGGGCATGCGTTTCCCGGCCCCCGCTCATTCCTTTCCGACCAGGGATGAAATGGCCGATTATCTGGAAGCCTATGCCGAGAAATTCGCCTTGCCGGTACGCACGGGCACCAAGGTTGACGAGGTTAGTCGCCACGGCGAGCGTTATGTCATCACCGCGGGCGCGAGCCGTTTCACCGCCGATCATGTCGTCATTGCCGCCGCGAGCTACCAGAAGCCGAAGCTTCCGGATTTCGCCGCGCTGCTTGATCCGGCGATACGGCAATTCCACTCGTCCGCCTACCAAAACCCGTCGCAGCTCAGGCCGGGCGGGGTACTTCTGGTCGGGGCCGGCAATTCAGGTGCGGAGATTGCCATGGACCTGTCTGGCACGCACCGCGTCTGGCTGGCCGGCCGGCATCCAGGCCACATTCCCGTGGCCTACAACGGCACCATCGCTCTCCGTGTGGTGATACCGTTCGTCTTCCGCGTCCTTCTGCACCGTCTGTTTTCGGTGGATACGCCGATCGGGCGCAGGGCAAGGCCAGCACATCTCGTCCATGGCCTGCCCCTGATCCGGGTAAAGCCGCAACACATGGACGCGGCCGGGATAAACCGGGTTGCGCGCGTCGCCGCTGTCAAGGACGGCAAGCCGGTGCTCGAAACCGGCGAGGCTCTCGAGGTCGAGAACGTAATCTGGTGCACCGGCTTCCGGCCCGGACTGGATTGGATCAAACTGCCGGTTTTTGATGAAAGCGGCCGGCCGGGGCAATATCGCGGGGCCGTTACCGGCGAACCTGGGCTCTATGTCTGCGGCCTGCCATTCCAGCACTCCCCCTCCTCGACAATGATCCACGGTGCGGAAAGGGACGCCGGTTACGTGGCGGATGCGATAAGCGAGCGGATGCGGATCGCCAAAAGCTAGAACAAAACGTAGACAGTTCTGGTCTTTCGCTCCCGAATCACTACATTCGGGGGCGATGTCGGGCTTTTCCGAAGACATGCCTTTTTTCGATGAACCGAATGCGCGGCCCGCTGCGGCCCCATCCGGCATAGCCGCGCGCGCCATGGCGGCGCGCAGCGGGCAGAACGGCGTGCCCGATTATCTCAAGGGCCTGAACCCGGAGCAGCGGCTCGCGGTCGAGACGACCGAAGGCCCGGTTCTGGTGCTCGCCGGCGCAGGCACCGGCAAGACGCGGGTGCTCACCACGCGCATCGCCCACATCCTTGCCACCGGCAGGGCCTTCCCCTCGCAGATCCTGGCCGTCACCTTCACCAACAAGGCCGCGCGCGAAATGAAGCAGCGCATCGGCATCCTGATCGGTGAAGGCAATGTCGAGGGCATGCCCTGGCTCGGCACCTTCCACTCGATCGGCGTGAAGCTGCTTCGCAGACACGCCGAGTTGGCCGGGCTGAAATCGGATTTCACCATCCTCGACACCGACGACGTTGTGCGGCTGATCAAGCAGCTGATCCAGGCCGAAGGGCTGGACGACAAGCGCTGGCCGGCCAAGACCTTCGCCCAGATGCTCGACAACTGGAAGAACAAGGGTCTCGGACCCGACGAGATCGCGGAAGGCGATGCGCGCAGTTTCGGCAACGGCAAGGGCCGCCAGCTCTACAAGGCCTACCAGGAACGGCTGCAGACGCTGAATTCCTGCGACTTCGGCGACCTGCTCTACCATCCGATCCGCATCTTCCGCGCCTATCCGGACGTGCTGAAGGAATACCACCGCAAGTTCAAATACATACTGGTCGACGAGTACCAGGACACCAACACCGCGCAATACATGTGGCTGCGGCTGCTGGCGCAACGCCCCAATTCTGGGCGCGGCCCATCGGCCGAAGGCCGCAAGCCCGACCGGGCGTCGGCCGGTCAGGCCGCCCCCGCGGAGGCCAGCGAGCGGAGCGAGCGCGCGGCCGTGAGCGAGAACAAAGTCAACATCTGCTGCGTCGGCGACGACGACCAGTCGATCTATGGCTGGCGCGGCGCCGAAGTCGACAACATCCTGCGCTTCGACAAGGACTTCCCGGGCGCCACCATCATCCGGCTGGAGCGCAACTACCGGTCCACCGCGCATATTCTGGGCGCGGCCGCGCATCTCATCGCCCACAATGAGGGCCGCTTCGGCAAGACGCTGTTCACCGACCGCGACGACCCCGAGGACGACAAGGTGCATGTCCACGCCGCCTGGGACTCGGAGGAAGAGGCCCGGGCCATTGGCGACGCGATCGAGGCCTATCAGCGGCAGAAGCATAACCTCAACGATATGGCGATCCTGGTGCGCGCCTCCTTCCAGATGCGCGCCTTCGAAGACCGCTTCATCACGCTGGGCTTGAACTACCGCGTCATCGGCGGCCCGCGCTTTTATGAGCGCCTGGAAATCCGCGACGCGCTTGCCTTCTTCCGCGTCGTCGCCAATGGCGGCGACGACCTCGCCTTCGAGCGTATCGTAAACGTGCCGAAGCGCGGGCTCGGCGAAGCCACCATCCGTCAGATCCACGACACGGCGCGCGCCATGCGCATTCCGATGTTGGAAGCGGCCGCGACGCTTGCCGAAAGCGACGAGCTGAAGCCGAAGCCGCGCGCCGCATTGCGTGAAGTCGCGGCCAATTTCGAGCGCTGGCAGAAGGCGCTGGAAACCACCCCGCACACCGAGCTTGCCGAGACCATTCTGGAGGAGAGCGGCTACACCGACATGTGGAAGAACGACCGTTCGGCGGAGGCGCCCGGGCGGCTGGAAAACCTCAAGGAGCTGATCCGCTCCATGGAGGAGTATGAATCGCTCCGTTCCTTCCTCGAGCATGTCGCGCTGGTGATGGAGGCCGAGCAGGGCGAGTCGCAAGATGCGGTCTCGATCATGACGCTGCATTCGGCCAAGGGTCTCGAATTCGAGACCGTCTTCCTGCCCGGCTGGGAGGAAGGCCTTTTTCCGCATCAGCGCGCGCTGGACGAAGGCGGCCGCTCCGGCCTGGAGGAAGAGCGCCGGCTCGCCTATGTCGGCCTGACGCGCGCCAAGAAGAACCTGCACATCTGGTTCGTCTCTAACCGCCAGATTCACGGCCTGTGGCAATCGACGATCCCGTCGCGCTTCGTCGACGAATTGCCCGAAACCCATATCGATATCGCCGACAGCGGCAACAGCTACGGCGGCTACGGCAATCCCTATGGCGGCGGCTCATTCGCCTCAGGCCGCGGCGGCGGTCGGCAGAACCCCTACGGCGCTTCGCGCTTCGACAATATCGGCGCCAAGGACCAGGACAGCTTCTCCAACACCTATGCCACGCCCGGCTGGCAGCGGGCGCAGGCGAACCGCACCGAGGCGACCGACCGCAACTGGGGCACGCGTTCGGGCCACCAGGTCGAGCGTATCGGCTACGGCGAAACTGATAGCGGCTACGGCGCCGGCCGCACCAGCGTGAAGGGCCGCACCATCGAGGGCGAGCTGGTCGCCAAATCCGTTGCCGACACGCCGTCCGCCTTCAATGTCGGCGACCGCGTCTTCCACCAGAAATTCGGCAACGGCAATATCGCGGCCATCGACGGCAACAAGCTCACCATCGACTTCGACAAGGCCGGCCAGAAGCGCGTGCTGGACGGGTTTGTCGCGCCGGTGTGACCGGCTTACCTGTATCGCGCCTGGTTCCACTTATGACCGAGCAGCGACAGGATGATGATCAGCCCGTTGAAGAACTGGACGTAGAAGCCGCTCAGGCCCGCCGCGACAACCCCGGTCTGGATGAACGACACGGTGACCGCGCCGATCGCGCCGCCAACCACCGTGCCGATGCCGCCCCAGGTCGGCGTGCCGCCGACGAACACCGAGGCCAGCACCGGCAACAGATAGCCGTCGCCCGCCGTCGGCCACCAGGTGAAATTGATCATCACCGAGAAGGTGCCGGCGATCGCAGCGCCAATCCCGACGAAGACGAACACTTTCACCCGAACCCATTTGACGTCGATGCCCATCTGCCTGGCGCTGTCAGGATTGTCGCCGACCACTTTCACCTGCGCGCCGAAGCGGTGGCGGTTGTAGAGCAGCGCCGAGAAAACGACGAAGGCGATAGCCCAGAAGATCTGCACGGGGATGCCCCAGACCTGGCTAGAGAAGATCTTGTAGGCCGAGCTGTCGGCAACGCCGGTCAGCGCCGTCGACTTGCCTTCGTTGATGATCTGGATCAAGCCGCGCAACAGGAAATTCATGCCGAGCGTGGCGATCAGTGACGACAGGCCGCCATAGACGACCAGCGAGCCGACCAGGAAGCCGAGCAGCGTGCCGGTAACGAGCGCCGCCGCAATGCCGAGGAACGGATCGTAGCCGGCCTGCACCACCAGCGCGAAGACCCAGGAAGCGAAGCCCATCGTCGCCGGGAATGACAGGTCGATTTCCCCGCAGGTGACGACGAAGACCAGCGGCACCACCACGAACAGCGCGACGGGAAGCGTGGTCAGCACAGAACTGTAGAGATACCAGGTGGTGAAGACGGTCGGGTTGGCGATGATGAACACCGCCATCATGACGATGAACACGGCAAGTGTGCCAAGCGCTGCGCGGTTGTCGATGACGAAGCCGCGCAGCCAGTGGTTGGACGGATGGCTCCATTCCTTGGCTGGCTTCTTGGCTACCTGGCCGCTTGCCCTTCCCAGAGGAGTTTGCAGATCGGGTTCCATCGCCTTGCTCATTGCGCTCCCTGCTCCGCGTCCTCATGCAGTCCCGGCAACCCGCCGGGATGCGCCACGTCTTCCATGAAATTGATGAGGTCCTCGGCCGACTTGATTTCGGTGCGGCCGGCCGTCAGCGCCACCTTGCCGCGGTCGAGCACGACGAAGCGGTCGGCGATGTCGAAGACATGGTGGATGTTGTGGCCGATGAACAGGATCGAGCGGCCGCTCGCCCGCACCTGGCGCACGAAGTGAAAGACCTTGGCGGTCTCGGTCAGCGACAGCGCCGTCGTCGGCTCGTCGAGGATGATCAGTTCCGCCTGCTTGTAGATGGCGCGCGCGATCGCCACGCCCTGGCGCTCGCCGCCCGAAAGCTGGCCGACGATCGAATGCGGCGTGAACACTTTCGAGGTGAAGCCGATCTCGCGCATCAGTCGGCTCGCCTCCTCGATCTCCTTATTGACCTTCAGCCAGCCCATGAAGCTGGTGAGCTCGCGGCCCATGAAGATGTTGCGCACGATCGTCTGCTGTACGGCCAGCGCCCGGTCCTGGAACACCGTCTCTATGCCGGCGTCGCGCAAGCGCGCCGCGCTCCATCCGCTAACCGGCTTGCCGCGCACCAGGATATCGCCGCTGGTCGGCTTGACTACCCCGGACAGGATCTTGATCAGCGTCGACTTGCCGGCGCCGTTGTCGCCGATCAGGCCTACCACCTCGCCGCGATCGACGCTGAGATCGACGCCGCCGAGCGCATAGACCTGGCCATAGGATTTCTTGATGTCGCGCAGTTCGATGATGCGTTCGCTCATGCGATCCTCGCTGGAATTGTCTGTCTGCCGGTCATCTCGCCGGCCGGGCAATAATCCCGGCCGGCGGCTTGGGAGGTCAACGCAATGCCTGCTTGGCCAGCTCGGAGACGATCTCGTAGTTCTGCGGCGTCACGAAGCCGGCGCCGGTGTCGACATTCATCGGCGCCAACCCCAGCACCACTTGCTGGCAGAGGCTGAGGATCGGCAGGTAACCCTGCAGGAACGGCTGTTGGTCGGCCGTCAGCTGCACCCAGCCGCCCTTGAAGCCTTCGACGATCTGCGGACTGGTGTCGAAGCCGAAATTGAAGATCTCGCCCGGCTTCCTGCCCGCCGCCTGCATATAGGTCGCGACATTGCCGAGCATCTGGCCGCCGGGATAGCCGACCGCCTTGACGTCGGGGTGGTTGAGCAGTGCCGCCGTGATCACCGGAATGGCGAGGTTCGGATCGGACGCCCATTCGCCGCTGGGCGGGGAGGACAACTGGATCACCTCGACGCCGGCTTCTTTCAGGGCCGCGACAGTACCGCGCTCGCGCGCGCCGCGGTTCTCGTTCTCGAACGGGCCGATCATGATCGCCTTGTCGCCCGCCTTGAGCTTGCCGAGCTTGAACGCCTCGGCGCCGAGCGCGCGGCCCTGCTGCTCCTGCTGCGCGCCGACATAGCCGCCGCCGAACGCCGCCATCACCTTCGGCACCGGCACGTTCTGGTACATCATCTTGATGCCGTCCTTATGCGCCTGTTCGGCCAGCGGCATGATCGCGGCATCGCCCGGATGGCCCATCATGGCGATGCCCTGCGGCTTGACCGCGACCGCCTCGCGCAATTGCTGCACCATCTTCTCGACGTCCCATTGCGAGAAGATGTAGTCGACTTTCGGCCCGAGATCGGCAGCCGCCTGCTTGGCGCCATTATAGACGATGGTGCCGAAGGCATCGCCCTCGGCGCCGCCGACGAAGAAGCGGATGTGCACGTCCTTGCACCATTGCGCGTCCAGCGCGTGCGCCGGCAAGGTGGAGATCGAGGCGCAGAGCGCCGTGGCGGCCGCCACGACGGTCGAGCGCAGAACAGTCCTTCTGGTCGTCATGCTCATGGAGGTTCCTCCCTTTTGATCCCTCGCATCGGAGGGTTTTCGACAATGGCTCGGCGCGGCGCGCCGCAGTGCTGGCCGGCTCCTCCCGCCGGCCAATCCTCACCTCAAGCCGGATTTGGCAGGTAGCTGGACCCTCCCCGGCATTGCTTCAGATAGTCGAGCGCGCGCGCCTGTCCGGTGATTTCGAGGTCGCCGCGATAGACCGGGTCATGCCAGCCCTCGATGTCGATGGCGCCCTTGTAGCCGGCGAGCCGCAACTCGCTGATCACCCGCGTCCAGTCGCTGTCGCCGAAGCCCGGCGTGCGCATCTGCACGAAAGGCAGGCGCCCGAACACGCCATGCTCGCGGATGACGTCCCAGCGCACCGTCGCGTCCTTGCCGTGGACGTGGAAGATGCGCGGCGCCCATTTGCGGATCTGCGGTATCGGGTCGATGAGATAAACCAGCTGGTGGCAAGGTTCCCATTCGAGGCCGAGATTGTCGTCCGGCAACTCGTTGAACATCAGCTCCCAGGCGTCCGGGTTATGCGCGATATTCCAGTCGCCGCTCGCCCAGTTGCCGTCCATGGCGCAGTTCTCGAAGGCGATGCGCACGCCCTTATCGGCGGCGCGTTTCGCCAACGGCCCCCAGACCTCGCGGAAGCGTGGGAGGCTGTCGGTCAGCTTCTTGCCGCGGATGCGGCCGGTGAAGCCGCTGACAATGGACGTCCCGAACAAATGCGCATTGTCGATCACCGTCTCCCAGGCCGCGAGCACGCCGCGATCGACCTCGCCGCCTTCCAGCGGATTGCCGAACACGCCGATCGACGACACGGTGACGTCGGCATCGCCGATCGCTTCGCGGATTTCGCCGGCCAGGCGCTGCAGGTCCTTGCCGCCCAATGTCTGCCAGAAGAAGGGCTGGATGCTCTCGAATCCGAGCGGCAGGATCTGCCTGACATAGGCGGCCGGGTCGTCGAGATTGGCCCGCACCATGGTGCCGATCCTGATGTCGAGAAGCGGGTTTGCCATCATTGTGCTTCCTAGGCGATTGCCACGCGCCGCCCGCTCTCCGCGCTCTCGATCGCGCCGAAGACCATGGCCAGGCTTTTGACGTTGTCGGCGCCGCGCGTCTCCGGCTCGGTGCCGGTCTCGATCGCGTGCATGAAATCCTGGATGATGCCAAAATGGCCGTCGACGCGGTCGGCGGGATCGAGCGGCGGCACTTCGATCGGCATAGTCTTGTCGATGATACCGTCGCGGCCGGACGCAACCACCTCCGCCTTGAGCCCGTCATGGCCGTCCCACAGCACGCTGCCGCGCTCGGCGACGATGCGCCAGCTGCCTTCCCAGCTGGTGCGAAACCCGTCCGCGCACCAGGAGCCGGCATAGGTGAACACCTTGCCGCCGCCGAGATCGAAGACGGCGCTCGCCGATGAGCCCTGGCGGTACCAGGAATTGGCCGGCTCCCATTCCTGGCAGTAGACGCTGGCCGGTTCACCGGCGACCATGTAGCGCGCGGCGTCGAACGTGTGGATCGCCATGTCGAGCAGCAGCACGTGGCGCATCTCCTCGCGAAAGCCGCCGAAATGCGGCGCGATGAAGAAATCGGCATGGATGCTGGTGGGCTTGCCGATGGCGCCGGAATCCAGGAAACGCCTGATGCGCCTGACATTGGCGACGTAGCGCCGGTTCTGGACGACTGCGTGGACCCGACCGGCGCGACGCGCTGCCTCGACGATGGCGCGCGCATTATCGGGGCTGTCGGCCAGCGGCTTTTCGGTGAGCAAATGGCAATGATGGGCGAAGGCCGAAAGCGCGACCTCGCGTCGGGCCGCCGGGACCACGACATCGAATACGGCGTCGGGCTTCGTCTCATCGAGAACGGCGTCTAGGCTGGTGCCGATCACTGCATGGGAGAGCCCGTACTCGCGCGCCCTCGCTTGCGCCCGGTCGGCATCGAGATCGACAAGGCCGGCAATGGCAAGCCCGTCGATCCGCCTTGCGGCATCGAGCCAGTGCTTGCTCATGGCTCCGCACCCGACCAGGACGACCTTCATCACCCAGCGCTCCTCCTCGGCTCGGCCCCTCCAGGCCGAGTGTCACGGCGTCCACGGCATTGCCGTGAACGTATTCCGTAAACGTTTACGAGAACACACCCGATGGCATAGAATGTCAATCGGCTGCTTGTCGAAAATTGTCCCGAAGCCTTGGCCTGAGCGGCAGCCGGTGCTAGCCAAGGCAGGGGGAGAATCGTCCTTGGCGTCCAGCATCCACGACCTTGCGCGTCACCTGAACATCTCGATCGGCACCGTATCGCGGGCGCTGAACGGCCGCGCCGACGTCAATGCCGACACACGCCAGCGCGTGCTGGAAGCAGCAAGGGAGCTGAATTATTCGCCAAACCAGTCCGGCCGAAGCCTCCGGCAAGGCGCCACCCGCTCCATCGCCTTCATGCTGCAGCCGCATCCGGGCGACCAGGAATATGGCGAGCCCTTCTTCATCCCGTTCCTGACCGGCTTGCAGGCGCGGCTCGCCGAAAGCGGGCTCGACCTGATCGTGGTGATGGGCGCGCCTGGAGACTACCAGCAGGAGCGCCTGCGCCGCGTTGTCGAGACCCGCCGCGCCGACGCGGTGGTGCTGGCCTGGACGCGCCGCGAGGACGAACGCATCGACTACCTGACCGAGCGAGGCTTTCCCTTCGCCACGCTCGGCCGCAGCCGCTCGGGCGGCAGCTCCTACCCTTCCCTCGATCTCGATTTCGAGAAGGCGGGCAGCGATGCGGTCGACCGGCTGCTGGCGCGCGGCCACCGCCGCATCGCCGCCATCCGCCCGGCGCTCGATCTCAATTTCGGTTATCTCTTCCTCGACGGCTATCGCAAGGCGCTGAAGCGGCACGGCATCGAGGTTGACCCCGGCCTGATCGCCGACGGCTTCATCAACGAGGCCGGCGGCTACCAGGTGACGCCGCGCGTAATGCTGGCGAAGGACAGGCCGACCGCCATCATCTTCAACAATGACGCCATGGCGCTCGGCGGCTGCAAGGCGCTGGCCGAGATGGGCATCCGGCCCGGCCACGACATCGCCGTGACCGTCATCGTCGACACGCCGCTCTGCCGCTATTTCTCGCCGGCGCTGACAGCCTTCCGTCCCTCGCTGGAGCCGATGGGCCGGAGGCTGGCCGAGATGCTGCTCGCCTCCCTTCCCGCCTTCGCCGGTCCCGAAGGCACACGCATCATCCACGAGGTTTGGCCGCTGGAGCTGATTGCAAGAGAGAGCGATTGAGCGGCTTCTCCTTCTCCCCTTGTGGGAGAAGGTGTCGCCGAAGGCGGCGGATGAGAGGTGTTCCAGATGGCACCAGCGTCTCACTCCGCTGGAGCACGCCTCATCCGTCTCGGCGCTACGCGCCGATCCACCTTCTCCCACGAGGGGAGAAGGAAGCTGTCATGCAACCATCACGTTCACGTCCTAGACCGCTCGACGGCTAGGGCTGGCCGCATCGTCGATGCCGTGCCCTTTTGAGCCAATAGCCGCTCTGCTCGTCAAGAAGGGGATATCGATGAAACACCTCAACCGAACCGTCGTGCTCGGCGCGGCGCTTGCCCTGTTCACCGCCATGACGCCGGCGCTCGCCGACGGCGTCGCCTATGTCAACAAGGGGCTCGTCGGCGTCGGCCGCATTCCGGCCAGCCAGAGGGACAAGTTCGGCGAGACTTTCGGTTCGGGGTCCGGCATGGCGATCGACACCAAAAGTTGGGTACGCGACGGCGCGGGCTACAAGGGCTCGCTCTGGCTGCTGCCGGATCGCGGCTATAATGTCGTCGGCACCGCCGACTATCGCCCGCGTATCAACACCATCTCGATCGAGCTGGCCCCGACCGCGCCCGGGGCGGCGCCCGCCGCCGGACAGGAACAGACCGGCGTCAGGCGACGCTCGCCGACACCATGCTCTTGACCGACGACAAGGGCGCCGATGCCACCGGCCTCGATCCGCTGAACGGCGTGCGCGAGGCCGCCGGCGATATGCCGATCCTGCCGCAGGCCGAAAACGGCAAGCTGGCGCTGGACGACGAGGCGATCGTGCGTCTGCCCGATGGCACGATGTTCATCTCCGACGAATATGGTCCCAACATCTACCGCTTCTCGGCCGAAGGCCGTCTGATGTCGGCGACCCAGCCGCCCGCGGCGCTGGTGCCGATGCGCCACGGCAAGCCGAACTTCGCTTCCGACAACCCCGGCCCGGGCGCCGCCGAGCCCGATCCGAAGGATCCCGAGACCCGCCGCCAGAACAACCAGGGCCTCGAAGGCATGTCGATGACGCCGGACGGCAAGTTCTTGATTGCCGTGCTGCAGTCGGCGCCCCGCCAGGACGGCGGCGATTCCGGTTCGACCCGCCAGAACACCCGCGCGCTGATCTATGACGCCTCAGATCTCGCCCATCTCAAGCTGGCGCATGAATATGTCGTGCCGCTGCCGGTCTTCAAGGATGCCAAAGGCAAGACCAAGGTGGCCGCGCAGAGCGAGATCGTCGCGCTGTCCGACAAGAGCTTCCTGATGCTGGCGCGCGACTCTGGCAACGGCCAGGGCCTGAAGGGCGACGAGTCGGTCTACCGCAAAATCGAGATCGTCGATCTCTCCGCTGCCACCGACATCGCCAACGGCCCGTTCGACGCCGCCGACAAGCCAGTCGCGTCGAAGGGCGTGCTCGATGCGTCGGTGACGCCTGCCAAGCTGACGCCGTTCATCGACATCAACGACAAGGGCGAGCTAGGCCGCTTCGGTCTGCACAATGGCGCGCCGAACGACAAGGACAACCTGTCGGAGAAGTGGGAAGCGATGTCGCTGGTCTCCGTGCTCGATCCGAAGCTGCCCGACGACTATTTCCTGTTCGTCGCCAACGACAACGATTTCCTGACCCAGGACGGGCTCCAGGTCGGCGCTTCGTACAAGGCCGAGGGCGGCGCCGATGTCGACACCACTTTCCTGGTCTATCAGGTCACCCTGCCCGGACTGTCTGGGAACAGCCTCGCCGCGAACTAGTTCTGCCCTAACTAGTTCTGCTCTGGGCGGATGCCTCAGGCATCTGGTCCACGCGGAAGAGATGCATGAGCATCAGGCCTGCGATAGCATCGCGGGCCTGATTCATGTTCGGTGCTGCCATGGATGACGAAAAGCTCGCCCGCCGGCGGACTCACGACCTGACCAGCGGCCCTATTCCGCGCACGCTGCTTTTGTTCGCCCTGCCCGTGCTGGGCTCCAACGTGCTGCAGTCGCTCAACGGCTCGATCAACGCGGTCTGGGTCGGCCGCTTCCTCGGCGAGGCGGCGCTGACGGCGACCTCCAACGCCAATCTGGTGCTGTTCCTCATCCTCGGGACCGTCTTCGGCATCGGCATGGCGGCGACCATCCTGGTGGCGCAATCGGTCGGCGCCCGCGACCTGCCCGAGGCGAAGCGCATCGTCGGCACCAGCGCCACCTTCTTCTTCCTCGTCTCGGTGGTGTTCGCCGTCTGCGGCTGGATCTGGGTCGACGCCATCCTGACCGGGCTCGGCACGCCGGCCGATGCCTTGCCTTTGGCGCGCGCCTATTTGCGCATCATCTTCGTTGCTGTGCCGATGATGAACCTTTTATCCTTCGTCATGACCGTGCTGCGCGGCGCCGGCGACTCGCGAACCCCGTTCGTCTTCATGGCGCTGGCGGTCGTGCTCGACGCCGTGCTCAATCCACTGCTGATCCGCGGCATCGGCCCCTTCCCCGAGCTCGGCATCGCCGGCTCGGCGACATCGACGCTGATAGGCCAGACCGTGAGCGTCATCGCCATCCTGATCGTGCTTTATGTGCGCAAACACCCGCTGCGGCTGGCGGGCAGCGACCTCGCCTTGCTTCGGCCCGATCCGGCGCTGCTGCGCATCGTCGTCTTCAAGGGCATCCCGATGGGCCTGCAGATGATCGTCATCTCGGCCGCCGCGCTCACCGTGATGGGCATCGTCAACTCCTATGGATCGCAGGTTGCCGCCGCTTACGGCATCGCCGCGCAGCTCTGGACCTATATCCAGATGCCGGCTCTCGCGATCGGCGCCGCCGTCTCCTCGATGGCCGCCCAGAATGTCGGCGCCGGGCGCTGGGACCGCATCGGCAAGGTCGCGGCCTCAGGCGTCGGCTTCAACCTGGTGCTGACCGGCGCGCTGGTGGCGCTGCTTTTCGTCTTCGACCGCGCTGTGCTCAGCCTTTTCCTCAGCAACGACAGCACCGCGATCGATATTGCCGCCCATATCAACAGGGTGGCCTCCTGGTCGTTCATCCTGTTCGGCATCACGATCGTGCTCTTCGCCACGGTGCGCGCCACCGGCGCCGTCATGCCGCCGCTCATCATCCTGATCATCTCGGTGTTGATCATTCGTACCGGCTTTGCCTATTCCATGCGCAGCGTCATCGGCCAGGAGGCGCTGTGGTGGAGCTTTCCGGCGGGCTCGATCGCCTCGCTGGTGCTCGCCGCCGCTTATTATCGTTTCGGCCGCTGGCGCACGATGCATATGATCGAGGACCGGCCGGCGGCCGGCGAGCCGCCCGACACCGGCCTCGGCGTGCCCCGCCAGCGCGCGCAACTCCTGCCGGAGACGCCGAACGGCTGAATAACGGTGAAAATACGCTACCGCCCGTATTTGGCGCCGAAGCCAAGCGCCACCAGCGAGAAGACGATGATCATGCCGGCAAAGGCCATGCTTGCCACAGTGGCGTTGGCCAGGCTCGACAGGACGCCGATGCCGATCACCGGCAGCGCGTTGCCGCAGAAGCAGCAGATGAAGAAGGCCGAGACCACCTCGGCGCGGCGGTCGGCCGGCGCGATCTGATTCACCACCTGCAGACCGCCGCGATAGCCGAGCGCCGCCGCGACGCCGCAGACCGCCGTCGCGGCGATCATCAGCGCCATCGAAGCATAGACCTGCGCGGCGACGACCAGCGCCACGGCCGGGATCATCAGCGCCAGCGCCGCGAGCATGGTGGAGCGGGCGGACAGCCATGCGGTGCCGACAATGGTCACTGCTGCCACAATCGACAGTTCGAAGAACAAGCCACCGGCCTCGGCGTGATTGGCGATATGCAGTTGCTGCGCCAGTATGCTTGGCGCCAGCGCCGCGTAGAAACCGACCAGCGCCATCGCGCCGAAGCCGGTCACCGCCGGCGCCACGAATTGTGCGCGGATATTGTCGGGCACCGAAAGCCTTGGCCGCAGCGAGACATCCGAGAAGCGTCCGGGATTGGAAACCGTTTCCTGCGTGCGCCAGATCAGCACGGTTACCAGCGCAAGCAGCACCAGATAGATCGCAAATGTCAGCCTGAGCGGCCAGGGCGCATATTGGGCGAGCAGCCCCGCCATGAGCGCACCGGCCCCGAGACCGATGAAGTTGGTGCTGGTGGCGATAACGGCGGCGTGCGACTTGTCCTTGCCTTCGATCAGCTCGGCAAGCCAGGCGGTGCCGGCCCCCGCGCCGACGCCGATGCCGAGGCCGCTCAGAATGCGGGCAATGTCGAGCCAGGCGAGGTTTTCGGCGAACAGGAAGAAGAGCGCGCTGACCACGGCAACACCCATCGCGGCGAGCGCGGCAGGACGGCGGCCGACGACGTCCGAGACCCGGCCGAAAAACAGCAGCGCCGCCAGATTGCCGACGACGTAGACGGCATAGACCAGCGTCAGCGTGACCTGCGAGAAGCCGAAGGCTTGCTTGTAGATCACATAAAGCGGGGTCAGCGCGGTGCTGCCGGCAAAAAGTGCTGCGATCATGGCGGCGACGGCGGTCATCGCGGCGCCCCCGCCAAGCTCATGGTCACGCGTCATCGTTTGAACGTAGCTGGTCATGGCGATCTCCGAGGTTGCAAGCCCAACGCCTATGTAATGGCGCTGTTCCAGCCACCGGACGCCCTCCTGACAATCCTGACAGGATGGTCTTGTGCGAAATCCTCGCGTAGCTTCGTCAGCCGACGAGGAGGAACCATGGGCAAGGGACGGGTCGAGGCATTCACCGATGGCGTCGTCGCCATCATCATCACCATCATGGTGCTGGAGCTAAAAGTGCCGCACGGCGAGGACTTCTCGGCGCTTGTGCCGCTGTGGCCTGTCTTCTTCTGCTATGTGCTGTCCTTCATCAATGTCGGCATCTACTGGAACAATCTGCACAACATGTTCCACACCGTGCAGCGCGTCGATGGACGCGTGCTGTGGGCCAACCTGAATCTCTTGTTCTGGCTATCGCTGATGCCGGTAACCACGGCGTTCATGGGAGAGAACCATTTCGCGCCTGCGCCGGTCGCCGTGTATGGCGCGGACCTCGCCCTCTGCGCCGTCGCCTACACCATCCTGGTCTTCAAGCTGCGCCATCTGCACGGCGCCGACACGACCTTTGCCAAAGCTATCGGGCAGGACAGGAAGGGCAAGATCTCGCTGGCGCTCTACATCGCCGCAGTCCTGCTCAGCTTCATCAACCAGTGGATCAGCGTCGCGATTTACGTGCTTGTAGCGACCATCTGGTTTGCACCCGACAAGCGCTTCGAGAGACTGATCGAAAAATAGAATTTACTTCCGCATCGCCTTCAGCTTTTCCGCCACTGAGGCGGCAAGGTCGGCATAGCGTTCCTCCAGGCGCTCGGCGGCTTTGATGATTGGGAAGTCGTGGCCGAACTTCTCCAGCGCGAGCCGCAGCTTCTCGGCGAAATCCGCCTGCTTCTCCAGTGCTGCAAACAGTGTTTTCACCTGCGCCTCGCTGATATCCGGGTTGGCAAGCATCTCCGGCACCTCGCGACTCATCTGATCGCCGTCGGCGGTCTGCTCCTTCAGAATTTCGATCCAGTCGCTCAAATGCCGAACTCCTTTTCAGGACAACATGCGCGGCAGGCACCGCCATGGTCAACCCGTTGCGGCTATCGCCGTCACATTACAGCTGTCGCGGTCGCCTGACGAACCAGCCTTGCCTCGGCCGCGCCCGGCGTTAAGTTCGACCCGACCGAACAAGGATGGTAAACCATGACCAGCGACACCGAAATCCAGACCGCACTGCCCGCTTTCGCCGCTGGCAATGTCGCCGTCATCACCGGCGGCGCCAGCGGCATCGGCCTTGCCGCCGCGAAACGGTACGCGGCGATGGGCATGAAGGTGGTGCTTGCCGACATCGGCGGCATGCGCCTCGACCAGGCGAAGCAGGCCGTTGCCGCGATCGCCGGCGAGGACGCCGTCCTCCCAATCCCGACCGATGTTTCCAAGGCGGAAGAAGTCGACCGGCTGGCCGACCTCGCTTACGGCGCCTTCGGTGCGGTGTCGGTGCTGATGAACAATGCCGGCGTCGGCAACAATCCGGGCAAGCCCTGGGAGAACCGCGACGCTTGGAAGCGGCTGCTGGACATCAATTTCTGGGGTGTCGTGCACGGCGTCGAGGCCTTCGCGCCGCGCATGCTCGCCGCCGGAAAGCCGGGTCTCATCATCAACACAGGCTCCAAGCAGGGCATCACGACGCCGCCCGGCAATCTCGCATACAACGTCTCCAAGGCCGGTGTGAAGACTTTTACCGAAGGGCTGGCGCATGCGCTGCGCAACGAGCCTGGCGCGAAAGTGTCGGCGCATCTGCTGATCCCCGGCTTCACCTATACCGGTCTGACCGAAGGTGCGACGGAAAAGCCCGCCGGCGCCTGGACCGGCGAGCAGGTGATCGACTTCATGCTGACATCGCTGATGAACGACGACTTCTATATACTGTGCCCGGACAACGAAGTGACGCGGCCGATCGACGAAAAGCGGATGGCCTGGGCGATGGGAGACATCATCGAAAACCGCCCTGCCCTGTCGCGCTGGCATCCCGATCACAAGGATGCCTTCGCGGCCTTCATGAACCGCTGACGGCCCTCTCAAGCCGCGGCTTTCTTCTTGGAGGCGTTCTTCCCGGCCGTGGTCTTCTTTGTGGCCGCGCCGGTGGTCTTCGGCGCATGCTTGGTACCGTTCTTTCCGGCGACCGCCTTCTTGGCCGCCTTTTCGGCGATCTCGCTGTCATGCCGTTTTGCCGCCGCCTCGCATTTCGAGCGGATCTCCTCGACCTCGGATTCCGTCAGGTGTTCGATGCCGATGAAATGATTGTGGGCGCGGCTGACCCTGATCAGTTCGTCCAGCTTGGCCTGGATCGCCGCGCCGTCGCGATTCTGCGTGTTCTGGATCAGGAACACCATCAGAAAGGTGATGATGGTGGTGCCGGTGTTGATGACCAATTGCCAGGTATCCGAGAATCCGAAGAACGGTCCACTCAACGCCCATACAACCACGATCGCCATACAGATGGCGAAGGTGGCCGGCAGGCCCGCCAGATGTGCCACCTGGTTGGCTATGCGCGTAAAAACTTTCTCGATCATGCAAGTCCCTCGAACCGTGGATGCGCAGGCATTTGCGAAGAAACAGGCTGCCGCCCGCTCCGGTTCCGCGGGATCGAATTTTCGTCCCGACACGCGGCCACAATCGACTACACGCAGAAAGCGCAGCTTCGCGAAAAAACATCTTATCCGTTTGTTTGCAATAGTGCCGGTGTAGGCCGAAAGCCTGTTCCTTCCGCTTCACGGCGGTTTACCTCCAGCCCCTTCCGCTGCGCCACCCCCGCATGGCGGAAGGGGCATTTATTTCCGAGCGTGGAGGGCACCGGTCAGTCAGTGCCGGTCAAGTGCTCGACGGCGTTCTGCCCGTGTCAGCGAGCGTTTCTTCCCAGCGATCGAGAAAGGCTTCGATCGGCATAGCCTGCATGTCGGGAATTGCGCTCGCCAGTTTCTCGGGCGTCCAGTCCCACCAGGCGAGGGCTTCGATGCGCGCCGCGACTGCGGCGGAGAATCGCCGGCGCAGCGGCTTTGCCGGGACTCCGGCGACGATCGTATAGGGCGCGACGTCATGCGTCACAACGGCATTGGCGCCGATGACGGCGCCGTTGCCGATCGCGACGCCCGGCATGATGACCGCGCCATGGCCGATCCAGACATCGTGGCCGACACTGACCGATTTTGCCTGCCGGCGCGCACGAAATTCGGTGTCGACGCCCAGCCAGCGGAAATACTCGTTCGGCCGGTAGCTGACCTTGTGCTGCGTCAGCCGCTCGATCGGATGCTCGAGCGCATTGATGCGGCTGTTGGCGGCGATCGAGCAGAATTTGCCGATCGTCGTGTAGATCGCCTCGCAATGGCGTTCGAAATAGGAAAAATCGCCGACGCTCACCTCGCGCAGGATCACCCGCTCGCCGATCGAGGCATAGCGGCCCAGCTTGCATGCCTTCAGCTCCGCGGTCGGATGGATGCGCGGCTCGGGGTCCTTGAGGATGAGGTTTTCAGGACGATCCATGAAGCGGCTTTACGCCGGCGGGGGACTGCCCGCAAGCGTGACCTGCCCCCGGCAAGCCTGTCGGAGCCTATTGCGGCTTGCCTTTGGTCCACACCACGTTCTGGCCGTAAAGCGGCACGGTCGTGACCGACATCTTCGCCGAGCCGTTCTGCACCTGGCGCGAATGCGACAGATAGATCAGCGTCTCGTTCTTCTTATCGTAGATGCGGTTCACCACCTGCTTTTTCCAGATCAGGCTGAGGCCCTGTTTGAACACCTCCTCGCCACCCTCGCCCATGTCGATATCGCCGATGGTGATCGGCCCGGTCTGGCGGCAGGAGATCGACGAATCGGAAGGATCCTCGAACCAGTTGCCCTTGTGCAGCCGGTCGATGATGCTGCGGTCGAAATAGGCGACATGGCAGGTGACGCCGTCGACCTTCGGATCCTTGATCGCGTCGACCATGATGTCGTTGCCGACCCAGTCGACACCCACTTTACCCACTTCGTCAGCCGTGGCCGCGCCGGCGCTCAGGGCAAGACAGGCGGCGAACAAGCCGATCAGTTTTCGCAAGGAAGCCTCCTCGGTTCACGTTTGCCGATGTCAAGTGGGACAGGATCGTGGCGTTTGCAAGCCGATCGGCCTGCATGGCCGCTTGCGGCAACGCGACATCTTTGCGTGCCCGGCGCCGACCCGTTAAGACTGTCGCCAAACTGGCTTCGGGCCAAAGCAATGGCAACGGACATTCACTGATGATGCGTTCAATCCTGATCGGCATTCTCGTTCTGATGGCGGCGGGCATCGGCTGGCTGACATTCGACTGGTATCGGGGCCACTATGGCGGCGAGCCCTTCGGCGCGCCCTTCACGCTGGTCGACCAGAAAGGCGCGCCGATCACCGAAGCCGCCTTCAGGGGCCACCCGAGCGTCGTATTCTTCGGCTTCACCCATTGTCCGGAAGTCTGCCCGACGACCTTGTTCGAGCTGGCCGGCTGGCTGAAGACGATGGGCGATACCGGCAAGAACCTCAACGCCTATTTCGTCACCGTCGATCCGGAGCGCGACACGCCGGAGACGATGAACACCTATGTCAGCAACTTCTCCGACCGCATCACCGGCATCACCGGCGATCCGGACAAGGTGCACGCCATGGCCAAGGCCTTCGGTATCTATTGGAAGAAGGTCGACACCGGCGACGGCGACTACACGATGGACCACACGGCCTCGGTGCTGCTGCTCAACGCCAAGGGCGATTTCGCCGGCACCATCGCCTACGGCGAGAGCGCCGACACGGCGATAGCCAAGCTGAAGCGGCTGGCTGCCGGCGGGCAAACATGATCCCGAACCGAAGGTCAGCGAACGCAAAAAGTGGGAACCCGTTTTCGGAAAAGATCATGTTCAAACAAGCATCCTTCTGATGGGGCAAACCAGACTCCATCTTACCGCCAACAAGATTGAAGCCGACCGCATCTTCGCGGCGCTGGACGCGGCGTTCGAGGATGACGGCCTGCCGATCGCTGTGTTGGAGCTCGACGAGGAAAAGGATATCCACGAAGTGTCGCTCTATGCCGATGGCGACGTCGAGCCCGTCGAGGCGCGGGTCCGGGATATCCTCGCCGGTCTCGGCCTGCCGAACGCGATCGAGCGCGAGGTCCTTCCCGACGTCGACTGGGTGTCGCGCTCGCTGGAAGGGTTGAAGCCGGTCCGCGCCGGCCGCTTCCTCGTCCATGGTTCGCATGACCGCGCCAAGCGCCGCAGCGGCGACCTCGCCATCGAGATCGAGGCGGGCCTTGCCTTCGGCACTGGCCATCACGGCACCACTGCCGGCTGCCTCGAAATGCTGGAGCAGGTGGTGCTGCGCGAACGGCCGCGCAACGCGCTCGACCTCGGCACCGGCAGCGCCGTGCTTGCGATTGCGCTGGCCAAGCTCGCGCATGTCCCTGTGCTGGCGACCGACATCGATCCGGTCGCCGTCCGCGTCGCCGCCGCCAATGCCCGCCTCAACCACGTCAAGGCGCTGGTCGAGACGGTGACGGCGCCCGGCTTCCATCATCCGATCTTCGCCCGGCGCGCGCCTTTCGACCTCATCATCGCCAACATCCTGGCCCGGCCGCTGATGCGGCTCGCGCCCGAAATGGCCAAGCACATCAGGCTCGGCGGCTCACTGGTGCTTTCCGGCATCCTCGACCGGCAGCGCGACGCGGTGATCTCGGCCTATGTCGGCCAAGCCTTCCGCCACGTGCGCACCTTGCATCGCGAGGGTTGGGCGACCATCCATCTCAAGCGCTGAGGCCGGATTGCATCCGGCCGATCTGGCCCTGCCGAAATCGATTCCGGTTTTCAAGATCATGCGCTACGGTCGCCACAAGCCATTCGAGGGAGCCAGAAAAATGTTCCAGACCTTTGATTCCGCTGGTGATCCGGCCGTCGGCAAGCCGCGCGTTGCGCTGCTGCGGCAATGGCTGGCTGAGAATGGCCTGGATGGCTTCGTGGTGCCGCGCGCGGACGAGCACCAAGGCGAATATGTCGCCGACCGCTCGGCGCGGCTGAAGTGGCTGAGCGGCTTTTCCGGTTCGGCCGGCGTCGCCATCATCCTGCGCGACCGCGCCTTCATCTTCGTCGACGGCCGCTACACGCTGCAGGTGCGAGGTGAGGTCGATCTTTCGATCTTCACCGTCGAAAACCTCATCGACAATCCGCCCCCCAATTGGATCAAGGACAACCTCGGCAAGGGCGCAAGGCTCGGCTTCGACCCCTGGCTGCATACGATCGGCGAGATCAAGGCGCTGAAGGCATCGGCCGAACAGTGCGGCGCGGCTTTGGTGCCGCTTGATAGGAATCCCATCGACATCATCTGGACGGACCAGCCGGAACCGCCGCGTGCGCCCGTCGAGATCCATCCGCAAAACCTTGCCGGTGAGCTTGCGAAGGACAAGCTGGCGCGGCTGGCCGGCGCTATCGAAAAGGATGGCGCCACCCACGCCGTGCTGACCGATCCGTCCTCGATCGCCTGGGCCTTCAACATCCGTGGCGGCGACGTGCCGCATACGCCGCTGGCGCTCGGCTTTGCCATCCTCGCCGCCGACGGCAAGCATCAGCTGTTCATGGACCAGCGCAAATTCCCGCGCCAGGTCGCTGCCTACCTCACCCAGCTTGCCGATCCGCATGATCCAGGTGAATTCGAAGCCGCGATCGTTGAACTCGCCAAGGGTGGTGCGAAAATCGCGCTGGATCCGGTGCTGGCTGCGGAGAAGCTCCGCATGCTGGTCGAGGACAATGGCGGCAAGGTCGTTCTGGCGGCTGACCCGGCGCGTATTCCGCGCGCGACCAAGAACCAGGCCGAGATCGCCGGCAGCCGAGCGGCGCATCGCCGCGATGGTGCCGCGGTCGCCAAGCTGCTGTGCTGGCTCGATCGCCAGAAGCCCGGCACGCTCGATGAAATCGCCGTCGTCACCAAGCTCGAGGAAGTGCGCCGCCAGACCGGCGAGGAATCGCAGATGCCGCTGCGCGACGTTTCCTTCGACACCATTTCGGGCGCGGGCCCGAACGGCGCGATCATGCACTATCGCGTCTCGCGCGCCACCAGCCGCAAGCTTGAGAGCGGCGAGTTGTTCCTGCTCGATTCCGGCGGCCAGTATCAGGACGGCACCACCGACATCACCCGCACCGTGCCGATCGGCCAGCCGACCGAGGAGATGCGCGAGCGCTTCACCCTTGTGCTGAAGGGCATGATCGCCATCTCGACGTTGCGTTTCCCCGCCGGCACGCGCGGTTCGGAGATCGACGCTGTTGCCCGCGTGGCGCTGTGGAAGCATGGCTGCGACTTCGCCCACGGAACCGGCCACGGCGTCGGCTCCTATCTCGCCGTGCATGAAGGGCCGCAGCGCATCGCCCGCACCGGCACCGAAAAACTGCTGGCCGGCATGATGCTGTCCAACGAGCCGGGCTACTATAAGGAGGGCGCCTACGGCATCCGCATCGAAAACCTGATCCTGGTCACGCCGGCGGAGCAGATCCAAGGCGGCGACATCGCCATGCATGGCTTCGAGACGCTGACGCTGGCGCCGATCGACAAGCGGCTCATCCGCACCGATCTGCTGCACCGGGACGAGTTGCAGTGGCTCGACCGCTATCATGCCCGGGTGCTGGCCGAGATCGGCCCGATGGTCGACGGCGAAACGCTGGCTTGGCTGGAAAAGGCTACAGCGCCGCTGCCGCACGACGCAAAAATCTGAGGTGAGCGTCTTGCTGCCTGTTTACGGGCAGGGCAATGAGGGGCAGCGCCGGCCATTGAAGATGGAAAGCTAACCCATAAACTGGCGCGCGACGATCAGCACCGCCGCGCCGGCCAAGAACATCGCCATCAGGCCGCCGCGCAGCGATACCAGCACAGTCACGATCAGCGCCGCCCATTCGGCCGGTCCGGCATGCAGCAGCTCCGGCGCGACGAGCGTCGTCAGCACCGCGGCCGGCACGGCGTTGAGGCCGGCCTCGACGCGCGGATGGATCGTCTCGAAGCGAGAGATGACGAGGTGGCCGCCGATTCGGGTCAGATAGGTGGCGACGGCGCCGGCCAGGATGATCCAGAAGGTCGCGCTCATGGCCGCTTGCCCACGCCGCTGTGATGCGGCGGCAGGATCACCGCCAGGAGAACGCCGGCAAGCGCGCCGATCGAGACATGCCAGGGCGAGCCGACGGTTCGATAGGCGATGATCGAGGCGACGGCGCTGGCGGCGACGACCGGCGCCCAAAGCGGCCGCTTGCGGAAGCCGAGCACAAGGCCGAGGAAATAGATCGGCAAAAGGAAATCGATGCCCAGCGCATGCGTGTGCGGGATCATCTTGCCGAACACAGCTCCTAGCCCGCTTTCGATCACCCAGAACACATAGACCGGCAGGCCGAGCCCCAGATACCAGACGAAGCCGACGGGACGGCCGGACTCGGCCCTCGCCTCAGCGATGGCGAATTGCGGGTCGGTCAGGATGAAATAGCCGGCGGCCTGCTGCAGCAGCGGCCAATGCGCAATGCGCCTTCCGATGCCGGCCGAATAGAGCACGTGGCGAAAGTTCACCGCAAAGATCGACAGCACGATCAGCCACGGCGCGACATGCTGGCCGAACAGTTCGATGCCGACCATTTGGCTCGCGCCGCCATAGATCATCGCGCTCATCAGGAACGCCTCGAGTACCGAGAAACCATTGTCGACGGCGATCGCGCCGAACAGGATAGCGAATGGCGCCGAGGCGACGACGACCGGCATAGAAAGCCGCACGCCGTCCCAGAAATCGCTGCCCGTTCTGCCCTCAGAGATTGCTTCCGCCGCCATGCGCCGCTCCTTGAGCGGCTTCATTTAGGGAGCGTCGCCTTCAATGTCACACCAATTCGCTTGACTCAGCGATCAGCGGAACTGATCGCCGGGGGTTAGGCCTTGACAACCGTCCCCTGGATCGCCCTGCCCCAGTCGAGCAGCGGCTTGGCGCCAAACGTGAACTCGACGAGATCGTCGACCAGCGCCGGCGAATGGATCGTCGCCGGATCGATGTCGTGCCGCACCACGAAATGCCGGTTGCGCACCGCTTGGGCGAGATCCTCGTCGTCGACATCCTCGAAACCACGCGGCGCCCGCTTCAGGCGGTCTTCCGCATCGAGCTCCAGGCCGGCCTTCTTGAGCGATGCGACCATGGCGCGGAACGCGGCCGGCTTGGTCACAATCGCTTTGCGCATCGCTTGCAGCAATTCAGGCGCCGGCTGCCACCAGGCGACGCCGGCAAAGCAGCGATCGAGCCCGATATGCACATAGAAGACGCCCTGCTCCATCTTGGTGCCGTCGGGCGACAGGATCGCCGAGAGATGCCGGTTGTAGGGCCGCTTGTCTTTTGAGAAGCGCACGTCGCGATTGATGCGGAAAAGCGACCTCTTGCGGTCGCCGCGCAAGCCGAGCTTGGCCGCTTCGAAACGCTCACTGAGCGTCTCGACCAGATCGCAGAACGGCCCGTGCAGCTCGCTATCGAAGAGGTCGCGGTTCTCCTGGAACCACTCGCGGCTCTGGTGGAAGTCGAGCGCCTTCAGGAACGGAATGGCTTTCTGCCCAAACCCCTTGAACGCGCCTGCCATCAGCCGCCCCTGCCGATGCGCTGCAGCCAGGTGTCCTCGTCGATCACCTCGATGCCGAGGTCGCTCGCAACTTTCAGCTTCGAGCCGGCGCCCGGACCCGCCACCACAAGGTCGGTCTTGGCCGAAACCGAGCCCGCCACCTTGGCCCCGAGCCGCTCCGCCATCGCCTTGGCTTCCGAACGCGTCATCTTTTCCAGCGAGCCGGTGAACACCACCGTCTTGCCGGAGACTTCGCTGCCGGCTGAGATTTCCACGACATAGGGTTTCGGATGAACCTGCGCGAGCAAGGCGTCGAGCACGTCGTCATTGCGCTCATTGCCGAAGAAATCGCGCAGCGCGTTGATCACCGTGTCGCCGATGCCGTTGATCGATGGGAACACGCTGTGCGGATTCTCCGCCTTTGCCATCTCCTTGCCGACACGGATCAGTTCCTCGATGGTCGAGAACTGCCGGGCAAGCACCGCCGCCGTCGTCTCGCCGATATGTCGGATGCCGAGCGCGAAGATGAAGCGGTCGAGCTCCGGCTCGCGGCGCGCGTCGATGGCGGCGAACAATTTGTCGAGGCCCTCATAATTGCGCTCCTCGACGCTGCGCACGTTCTTGCGGGTCTTGCCCGAGGCTTCCTCGCGCAGCTTCGCCTGCTCCTCGCGCCGCTCCGCCAGCGCCCTCATGACCGCCGGGCGGCGATCCTTCAGCGTGAAGATATCGGCCGCGGTCTTCACCAGCCCCGAATTGAAGAACAGGTCGATATTCTCCGCGCCGAGGCCCTCGATATCGAGCGCGCCGCGCGACACGAAGTGGCGCAGCCTTTCGACCGCCTGGGCGGCGCAGATCATCTCGCCGGTGCAGCGGCGGCGGGAATCCTCCTTGCCTGTCTTCTCGTTGATCTCGCGCGTCGCTGGCGAGCCGCAGACCGGACAGGTATGCGGGAATTCGTAAGGCACGGCATTGGCCGGCCGCTTGTCGATGACGACGCTGACGATCTGCGGGATCACGTCCCCTGCCCGCTGGATCACCACCGTGTCGCCGATGCGCACGTCGATGCCGTCGCGGATCGGCTGGCCGTTGCTGTCGAAGCCTTTGATATAGTCTTCATTGTGCAGCGTGACGTTCTCGACCACCACGCCGCCGACCGTGACCGGCGCCAGCCGCGCCACCGGCGCCAGCGTGCCGGTGCGGCCGACCTGGATGTCGATTCTCTCGACCGTGGTCATCGCCTGTTCGGCCGGGAATTTGTGAGCGATTGCCCAGCGCGGCTCGCCGGTGACGAAGCCCCAGCGGCGCTGCAACTCGAGCTGGTCGACCTTGTAGACGACGCCGTCTATGTCGTAGCCCAGCGAGGAGCGCTGCTCCTCGATCCGGTGGTAGTGCGCGATGAGTTCGTCGATCGACTTCGCCCGCACCATCAGCGGGCTGACCTTGAAGCCCCATTCCTTGAACTTCTGCACTGAATCATACTGCGTCGGAGCGGGGTCCGCTGTCGTGTAGCCCCAGGCGTAGGCAAAGAATTTGAGGTTCCGGCTGGCGGTGACTGAAGGATCCTTCTGGCGCAGCGATCCGGCCGCCGTATTGCGCGGATTGACATAATCTTGGCCGCCGACAGCCGCCGAGCGCTGTTTCAGCGCTTCGAATTCGGCATAAGTCATGTAGACCTCGCCGCGGATCTCGATGATTT
Source organism: Mesorhizobium sp. CA4 (assembly GCF_020165075.1). Taxonomy (NCBI): domain Bacteria; kingdom Pseudomonadati; phylum Pseudomonadota; class Alphaproteobacteria; order Hyphomicrobiales; family Phyllobacteriaceae; genus Mesorhizobium; species Mesorhizobium sp. CA4. The sequence goes on along the minus strand of NZ_JAIUHK010000006.1, from coordinate 69,652 downwards.
CCGGCCAGCCCGAACCTTGCAACTTCTTCGGGATATCGGCGATGGTTTTCAGATTGGCGGTGATGTCCTCGCCGACGGTGCCGTCGCCGCGCGTCGCGCCCTGCACGAAGACGCCGTTCTCATAGCGCAGCGAGGCTGACAGCCCGTCGATCTTCGGCTCGGCCGTGAAGGCGATGTCGAGGTCCTTGTCGCGGTCGAAGAAACGCCTTCCGCGTTCGATGAAATCGGCGACGTCCTGGTCGGTATAGGCCTTGGCGAGGCTGAGCATCGGCACCGCGTGCCGCACCTTGGCAAAGCCTTCTGCCGGCGGCGCCCCGACCCGGCGCGACGGCGAATCCTCGCGCACGAGATCGGGAAAGCGCTCTTCGATGGCGAGGTTGCGTCTTGCCAGCGCATCGTATTCGGCGTCCGAGATCGTCGGCGCGTCCTCGGTGTGATAGCGCCGGTCGTGCTCGGCGATCTCCGCCGCGAGCCGCTTCAGCTCCTCCGCGGCCTCGCCTTCGCTCAACGATTCGACTGGTTTTTCCGACATGAAACGCGGTCCTCGAATTATGGCGGGCCACTATAAATCAGGATTCGCTGCGAGGGAGTCGGATTGCGAAGAAATCATTGCTGAACAGCGGGATGCAGCCATCTGCTGACTCGGCCTGCCAGCGTCCGAAAATCTTAAGCTGCGGCAGTGTTCTCGCGCAGCAACCTCTCGGCAGCGGCGCGCGCCTCGTCGGTGATGACGGCGCCGGCCAGCATGCGCGCGATTTCCTCCTGGCGCGCGGCGCGGTCCATTTCGGCGATGCCGGTGGCGACGCGGTCCTTGCCGCCGGATTTGGAGATCAGGAAATGCGTTGCGGCGCGCGCCGCAACCTGCGGCGCATGCGTAACCGAAAGCACCTGCACCCGCTTTGACAGCCGCGCCAGCCGCTGGCCGATGGCGTCGGCCACCGCGCCGCCGACGCCGGTGTCGATTTCGTCGAACACCAGGGTCGGCGCCGAGCCGCGATCGGCCAACGCCACCTTCAGCGCCAGAAGGAAGCGCGAGAGCTCGCCGCCGGAGGCGACCTTCATCATCGGGCCCGGCCTGGTGCCCGGATTGGTCCGCACCCAGAATTCGACCTGGTCGATGCCCTCTTCCATGCGGTTTTCGGCATCGCTTTTCATCTCGACGATGAACTCGGCCCGTTCGAGCTTGAGCGCCGGCAGTTCCGCCATCACCGCCTTGGTCAGCCCCGCCGCTGCGGCGTGGCGCAGCGATGACAGCTGCGCGGCGGAAATATCGTAGGCTTCGCGTCCGGCGGCGGCCTGCTTTTCCAGCGCATGCAGCCGCTCCTCGCAGGCATCGAGATCGGCAAGATCGGCCACCATCGTGTCGCGCAGCTGCGCCAGGTCGTCGACCGCGACATTGTGCTTGCGCGAAGCGGCGCGCAGCGCGAACAATCGCTCCTCCGCCTTCTCCAGCCGCTGCGGATCATATTCGGTGGCGCGAAGCGCGGCGTCCACGCCCGATTGCGCCGCATCGAGCGAGATCATCGCCTCGTCCAGCGATTTCACCACATCGTCGAGCAGGCCGGGCGCTTCGCTGGACTTGCGCTGCAGCCGGCGTAGCAGGCTGGCAAGCTGTGGCAGCGGCGAGGACGGTCCCGACAGCACGTCCTGCGCGTCATGGATCTCGGCGGCGATCTTTTCCACGCGCATCATCGTCGCGCGCAGTTCCGCAAGCTCAGTCTCCTCGCCCGGCTGCGGATCGAGTTTCGCAAGCTCGGTGACGGAAGCGCGCAGATAATCGGCCTCGCGCGCCGCCGCCTCGACCCTGGCGCGATGCCGGGAAAGCTCCTGCTCGCAGTTTCGCCAGTAGCGCCAAGCCTCGCCCGCGCCTCGCACGGCGCCCAGATGGCCGCCGAAACTGTCGAGCAACTCGCGATGCGCGCCGGGATCGACCAGGGCGCGCTCGTCATGCTGGCCGTGGATCTCGACCAGCGCGCGGCCGACATCGCGCATCAGCGTGACGCTGGAGGGCTGGTCGTTGACGAAGACGCGCGTGCGGCCGTCGGCCGTCTGCACGCGGCGCAGGATGATGTCGCCATCGTCCTCGATGTCATTGTCGGCGAGCAGCGCACGCGCCGGATGGTTGCGCGGCACGTCGAACACGGCAATGACCTGGCCTTGCGCGGCGCCGTGGCGGACGAGCGATGCATCGCCGCGCGCGCCGAGCGCCAGCGACAATGCGTCGAGCAGGATGGATTTGCCGGCGCCGGTTTCGCCCGTCAGCACCGAAAGTCCAGGCAGGAAGTCGATGTCCAGCTTCTCGATCAGGACGATATCGCGGATCGACAGTCTGGACAGCATCGCAAGCTTCAGGCGCCGGTGATCAGCTTCCCGGCCTTGGAGATCCACGATCCGGCATTTTCGCGCGGCTCAAGCCCGTTGCTCTGCAGGAGCTTGTAGGAGTCCTTGTACCACGGGCTGTCCGGATAATTGTGACCAAGCACCGCCGCGGCCGTCTGCGCTTCCGAGGTCAGGCCCATCGCATAATAGGACTCGGTCAGGCGCGCGAGCGCCTCCTCGACATGGCGGGTGTTGGAATAGTTTTCGACCACGGCGCGGAACCGCTTTACGGCGGCGATGTATTCGCGGCGCTCCAGGTAGTAGCGGCCGATCTGCATCTCCTTGCCGGCAAGCTGGTCGTTGGCGAAGCGGATCTTGTCCTTGGCGTCCGGGACATATTCGGAGTTCGGCCAGCGCGTCACCAGATCCTGCATGGTCTGAATGGTCTGGCGCGCCTCCTTCTGATCCTGGGTGACGTCCTTGATCTGCCGGTAGTAGCTCAAGCCGATGATGTATTGCGCGTAGGCGGCGTCGTCGGTCGACGGATAAAGCGTCAAATAGCGCTTCGCGGTTCCGATCGCCTCGTCGTAATTGCCGGCGCGATAATCGGCGAAAGCGCCCATCACCATCGATTTGCGCGCGAATTCCGAATAGGGATGCTGGCGATCGACGGCGTCGAACTTCTTGCTGGCCTCATCGAGGCGGCCGGCATTCATATTGGCCAGGCCCTGATTGTAGAGAACGTCGGCCGGTTCGGTCTGGTCGACATAGGTCGCCAGGTTGACATCCTTCTCGGAGGACATGCAGGCCGACAGCACGAGCGCGGGAGCAACCACCGACAGCGCCAGCAAAACACCCCGACGCGGCGCTACCGATTGACCAACTCGCGAAAAAAACATGTTTGGATTCCGCCCCTTCGGCGTCGTTTCGGTCCGGGCCGAAGCCATAAACCATTATCCCCTTGCCCGGCAACGCTATGTCCGGCCAATCGCACATTTTTGTGGCCGGCTGACGCTACGCCGGAGATTGTCCAATTTCAGCTATTCGTGATGCAATCATGCAACACAAGCCGACCTATAAAACCAGAAAACGGTTAAAAATCAGATCACCCAAGGTGCGTAGACCGGCCGGCTGACGGCGATCATCTCGGCGACGCGGCCGCGCTCGCGGCGCCTCGTCTCGACGATCTCGAAAGCCGTGTGGTCGGAAAGCAGCCGGCGCAACGCAGACGCATTCATCCGGTGGCCGCCGCGATAGGAACGGAAACAGCCGATGAAGCGCGCGCCGGCCAGTGCGAGGTCGCCCATCGCATCGAGCGTCTTGTGGCGGGCGAATTCATTGGGGTAGCGCAGCCCGCCGACATTGATGACGCGGTTGTCGTCGCCGATGACCAGCGAGTTTTCCAGCGACGAGCCGAGCGCGTAGCCGGCGGCCCAGAGCCGTTCGACATCCTTCATGAAGCCGAAAGTGCGGGCCCGCGCGATGTCGCGGCGGAAGATGTCGGGATTGATGTCGGAGGCGAATTGCTGGCGGCCGATCGCCGGGCTTTCGAAATCGATCTCGACCTCGAATCGCGTGCCGTCATAGGGGCGGAATTCCGCCCAGGATGCGCCGGCTTCCACGCGCACCGGCTTGACGATGCGGATATAGCGGCGCTTCACCGCCAGCGTCTCGATGCCGGCCTGGTCGATGGCTTCGACGAAAGCCGTGGCGCTGCCGTCCAGTATCGGGACTTCCGGACCATCGATCTCGATGATGAGATTGTCGATGCCGAGGCCGAACACCGTCGCCATCAGATGCTCGACGGTGCCGATATGCTCGCCCGCCGGATCGCCGAGCATGGTGCAAAGATCGGTGGCGCCGACTTCCGCGACCAGGGCACGGAACTCGCGGGGCTGGCCACCATTCGAAAGATGGAAGACGATGCCCGTGTCAGCATCGGCCGGCAGGAAATGAACGGTGACGGTTTTGCCGCTATGGACGCCAATGCCAGCCAGCGTCGCGCGCGATTTCACTGTCGTCTGATAGTCGTGCAAGAGTAACCCCATAGCCCCAAATGCCTGCGTCCGCTCTATCGGCCTTGGGTATCTTGCAGCCAGGTGATGGCCTGGCGCTCGCATTGGATGCGGCAAAATAAGCAAGAGCGTGCGGCTCTGTGTGATCGGCAGGCAGGGCTACTCCCCGAATCCCGGCAAACCGACTTTAGTCCGTGGCGAAGATAATGGCCCGCCTTGGAGACTCCAAATCACGGTTTCTTACCCTGTGTAACTGCGGGACAGTGTCAAAAGCGACTCATAAGCCACTGTTTTTCAACAGTTTTATAAAAGCAACAGGCAGACGATTTCTCGCCTGCCTGTTAACAACCGTTATATATCGTTAACGATCGGCGTTACGCCGTATCGATCAGTTGGCCTGGCGCCGCAGGAAGGCCGGAATTTCCAGCTGGTCGTCTTCCTGGACCGTGCGGGCCTGCGGTGTCAGCCGGCCCTGGTCGTCGAGCTGGCCGCGGCGCGGCGCGTAGAGCTGCGGGTCCTGGCTGGCGAGACGGCGCATCTCGGGCGCGGCCTGGCGCAGCTTCGGCTCGCGCGGCTGCGCCGGCTGAAGCCGGGCCGGCTCTTCCTCGCGGCGGGTAAGACCGTTGGTCAGCCGCTTGATCAGCCCCATCGGACCGCTGTTCTCATGGTCCGCGGGCCGGCTCTTGGCTTCGACCTCGGCCCTTACCACCGGCGGAAAATCTTCCACGCGCGGCATGCGCTGCGGGGCAGCGGCCAACGGCTGCGGCATCTCGCGCTGCGGCGCGGGCTGCTGCATCACCTGCTGCGGCACCACCGGTTGCGGCTGCGGCTGGGCGGGCGGGGCCTGGAAGATCTTGCTCTGCGGCCGGAAGTCGTCGACCGGCGCGGGGCGCGGCTGCGCCATGGCGGCGTTGGCCTCGGCAAGCTGGATCGCTTCCGCGACCGGATCGACCGCGCGCGGCTCATAGGCCTGCGGCTGAACCGGAGCGGGGCGAATTTCGGCAACCGGAGCCACCGCCGGACGGGCGGCCGGCTTCTGCGGCGCGCGGATCGAGATCGGCGCAGCCGCGATTTCGGCCGCCGACTTGTCGATGCCGGTGGCGACGACCGACACGCGGATCACGCCTTCCAGTTCCTCGTCGAAGGTAGCGCCCAGGATGATGTTGGCGTCCTGGTCGACCTCCTCGCGGATGCGGGTGGCTGCCTCATCCACCTCGAACAGGGTCAGGTCGCGGCCGCCGGTGATCGAGATCAGCAGGCCCTTGGCGCCCTTCATCGACGTTTCGTCGAGCAGCGGGTTGGCGATGGCGGCTTCAGCGGCGGCCATCGCGCGGCCCTCGCCCGAAGCCTCGCCCGTGCCCATCATCGCCTTGCCCATCTCGCGCATGACCGAGCGGACGTCGGCGAAGTCGAGGTTGATCAGGCCTTCCTTCACCATCAGGTCGGTGATGCAGGCAACGCCCGAGTAGAGCACCTGGTCGGCCATGGCGAAGGCATCGGCGAAGGTGGTCTTGTCATTGGCCAGCCGGAACAGGTTCTGGTTGGGGATAACGATCAGCGTGTCGACGCATTTCTGCAGTTCCTCGATGCCCATGTCGGCCGTCTTCATGCGGCGCTGGCCCTCGAAATGGAACGGCTTGGTGACGACGCCGACGGTGAGGATGCCCTTCTCGCGCGCCGCGCGGGCAACGACCGGAGCAGCGCCCGTGCCAGTGCCGCCGCCCATGCCGGCGGTGACGAAGCACATATGGGTGTTGGAGAGGTGATCGATGATCTCGTCGATGCACTCTTCCGCCGCCGCGCGGCCGACTTCCGGCTGCGAGCCGGCGCCGAGGCCTTCGGTGACATGCGCGCCGAGCTGGATCAGCCGCTCGGCCTTCGACATCGTCAGCGCCTGCGCGTCGGTGTTGGCCACCACGAACTCGACGCCGCGCAGGCCGGCTGTGATCATGTTGTTCACGGCATTGCCGCCGCCGCCGCCGACACCGAACACGGTGATGCGGGGCTTGAGCTCGGTGATGTCCGGCTTCTGCAGATTGATGGTCATTGTCTCCGTCCTTTGCCTTTCCCGCCGCCTCGCCGCTGCGGCCGCCTATGGGGCTGTCCCCGTCAAATTAAAAACTGTCTCTCAACCACTGACTCATGCGATGCAGTTTTCCGCCTGTTCCGGTCATCCTGAAACCGGAAAGTCCTTTCGCCGAATGGCTCTCGAAGCTCGCCATCTGCGGATAGATCATCAGTCCGACCGAGGTCGAGAACGCCGGGCCCTTGGCCGCTTCCGGCAGGCCTGCGACGCCCAGTGGCCGGCCGATGCGCACATTGCGCCCGAGAATGCGGCGCGCCGCTTCCGGCAGGCCGGCAAGCTGGCTGGCGCCGCCGGTGAGCACGACGCGCTTGCCGACGGCATTGCCGTAGCCGGACTTGTTCAGCCGGTCGCGCAGAAGCTCCAGCGTCTCGTCGATGCGAGCGCGGATGATGCGCGTCATCATCGAGCGCGGGATCTGCAACGGTACATCGCCCTCCTCGCCGATCGGCTGGATCGAGACGAGGTCGCGGTCGTCGGCGCTGCCGGGCAGCGCCGAGCCATGCATCACCTTCAGCCGCTCCGCGGCATCGAGCGAGGTCGACAAGCCCTTGGCCATATCGAGCGTCACGTGGTTGCCGCCGATGGCGATGGCGTCGCCATGCACGAACTTGCCTTCCGAGAAGACCGAGATGGTCGTCGTGCCGCCGCCCATGTCGATACAGGCGGCGCCCATCTCGAGCTCGTCATCGACGAGCGAGGCAAGCCCGCTGGCATAGGGTGTCGCCACCATGCGCTCGACCGACAGATGCGAGCGGTTGATGCAAAGCTCGAGGTTGCGCATCGGCGCTGCGTCGCCCGTCAGCACATGCATGTCGACGCCAAGCGCATCGCCCACCATGCCGCGCGGATCGCGCATGCCGCGCTCGGCGTCGAGCGAGAAACCGACCGGCAGCGAATGGACCACCTCGCGCTCGGCCCGCAGCGCCTGCTTGGCGCCGGCGGCGAGCACACGCTTGATGTCGACTTCCTCGACCTGATGACCGCCGAGATTGATCGTCGCCGAGAAGGCTTCGCTCTTCAGCCGGCCCGCCGTCATGTTGACGATGAGGGAATCGACCGTAAGCCCTGCCATGCGCTCGGCCGCATCGACGGCAAGCCGGATGGCATGCTCGGCGCGATCGAGATCCACCACCACACCCGACTTCACGCCTTGCGATTTCTGGTGGCCGATGCCGATCACCTGGATGCGATGCGAACGCCCGCGCAGAAGCTTGCCGTCCTCGTTCGGCTTGAGCTTCGCCACAACGCAGCAAACCTTGCTGGAGCCGACATCGAGCACCGTGAGCGTGCCCGACCGGCGCGAAGAAGCATCACCGCTGCCGCCAAGCCAGCTCATATCTTCGTCTCCGCCTTGCGCTTGGCCAGGTTCTTCGGCTTGTCGCTGAGCGCGGCTTCGCGCTGCGTCGCCGCTTCCGGCGAAAGCTCCACGACCAGCCGGTCGGAGAGCCGCATGTCGACGGCGGCGATGTCGCGCGCCAAAAGCCCGTTGTCATGATCGATCTTGACGAGTTCGGCGATCGCCTGATCTTCGTCATCTTCCGGCAGCTTGACCGTGATGCCGTTCTCAAGCCTCAGGTCCCAGCGGCGCTCGCCGACACGGATGTAGCCTTTTACCCGCGCCGCGAGATCGGGATAGCGCTTGATCTTGTCGAGAAAGGCCGGCGCCATCGCCGGCGCGCCCGCGCCGATGATCAGCGGGAGCAGCGCCTGCTTGCCGCCCGAGAACGGCGCGATCACCTCGCCCGACCGCTCAATGACCGAAACTGAAGTGCCCTGCTGCCACAGCGCGAAGGGCTCGCGCTCCTCGATGCGCACTTCCAGCGTATGCGGGTAGATCTTGCGGACCGCCGCGCCCTCAACCCAGGGCAGCGTCGCGATGCGCTCGCGCGCGGCCTCGGCATCGAAGCCGATCAGCGAGGTCCAGCCGTCGAGACCGAGCCGGTCCAGCACATCGATCTCGGAGGTCTGGCGGTTGCCGACGACCTTGATCTGGTCGACGGCAAAGCCGGTGCGGGCCGTGATGCCTTGCACGATGCTGTCGCCGTAGCCGCCGAGATAGGCGCCATAGGCGCTGCTCGACGCGATCAGCGCGACGGAAAGGATCGCCGCCGAAAAGCGCGGTGCCTCATACTCGCCGCCGCACAGGCGCGCCAGCACGCGCATCGGCCGGCGGAGCTGACGCGGCAACACGAAACGGTCGAATGACAGCGACATGCCGAACAGCGCGAGACCAGTCGCACCGCCGCCATTACCCTGTCCCCACCTCAACGCAGACACGAAGCGTCCTCCACCATCCAACTCAACAAATCGCCGAACGAGTGTCCCGCTTGCGCGGCGATTTCAGGCACCAGAGACGTCGGCGTCATGCCCGGCTGAGTGTTGACCTCGAGCCAGACAACCTCGCCGTTTTCGGAGTGACGGTCGTCGTAACGGAAGTCCGATCGGGAAACGCCCCGGCAACCAATGGCAAGATGAGCCTTGAGGGCCAGTGTCTGTATTTTTTGGTAAATATTCGGTGAAATTTTAGCAGGGATTTCGTGTTTTGATCCGCCCGGAACGTATTTTGAATCGTAATCGTAGAAGGAATGCCCGGTCGGGATGATCTCGCAGACGCCAAGCGCCACATCGCCCATCACCGCACAGGTCAATTCGCGCCCATGGATGTAGCGCTCGACCATGACGATCTCGCCATATTGCCATTCGGTCGAGCCGATCACCTGCGGCGGATGCGACTGCCCCTCATGCACGATGACCACGCCGAAGCTCGACCCCTCATTGACCGGCTTGACCACATAAGGCGGCTTCATCGGATGCTTGTTCTGGATGGCGAAGCGGTTGACCACCTTCGATTCCGCGACCGGAATGCCGGACGCCTTGGCAATTTTCTTGGCCTGCTCCTTGTTCATGGCCAGCGCCGAAGCGAGCACACCCGAATGGGTGTAGGGAATTGCGAGATATTCGAGAATCCCCTGGATGGTGCCGTCCTCGCCGAACGGACCATGCAGCGCGTTGAAGGCGACATCGGGCTTGAGATCGGCAAGCACAGCCCCGACATCGCGCGAAACATCGACACGGGTGACCTGATAGCCTTCACTCTCGAGCGCATCCGCACACGCCTTTCCCGAGGACAGAGACACGGGCCGCTCCGAGGAGAATCCACCCAGGAGGACAGCCACATGCTTCTTCTTCATTCCCGTCATCCCCTCTCACGCCGGGCCTGCAACCGATATTCCCGCACCGCATTTCCGCGCATTGAGTCCGAGTCTTCCGGCAGGTTGCCCCCCAGACGGAAAACGCGGCTGAACGCGTCGAACGACTCAAATCAGGAAACGCTTTAGGGCAGAGAATCAGAGAGTTGATTCGCTGGCAAGTACCTAAGATTCCGAGAGATTCACTTTCCGCGAAAACGGCCGCAAAAAGTGATTTGTGAGTCTTTAAGGCAACGGTTTTGCGGCCGTTTCAGACCGCTGGAAGTTCAAGCATCACATGAACTTAAGCCTAAACTAAAGAAGCTGGCCAAGAAACTCCTGCACCGCATGGTCAGGCCTGAAATTGCCGAGGCGCTTGATCTCCCAGTGCAACCGGATGCCGGAATTTTCGAGCACGCGCGCCCGCACCGTCTCGCCGAGATATTCGAGATCGTAGCCGGTCGCCGTGCCGGTGTTGATCATGAAGTTGCAATGCATCGGCGACATCTGCGCGCCGCCGATCATCAGCCCGCGGCAGCCGGCCTTGTCGATCTCCTTCCAGGCCGAGGTGCCTTCCGGATTCTTGAAGGTCGAGCCGCCGGTCTTCTCTCTGATCGGCTGCACCGTCTCGCGATGGTTCTGCACCGCATCCATCGCCGCCTTGATCGCCGCCTTGTCCTCCGCAAACCCTTCGAAAATGGCCGAGGTGAAGATCAGGCCGGCGGGCGCCGACGAATGGCGATAGGCATAGCCCATATCGGCATTGCTCAGCGTATGGAGATTGCCCTTACGGTCCAGCGCCCTCACCTCGACGACCCGCTCGCGGGTCTCGACGCCGTTGGCGCCGGCGTTCATCCTGAGCGCGCCGCCAACGGCGCCGGGGATGCCGTGATAGAAATGAAAGCCGCCGATGCCGGCCTCATAGGCCACCGCTGCGAGGCGCTTGTCCGGCGTTGCCGCTCCTGCCTTGATCGTGGTTGGCCCGGTGGCCTCGGCCTCGCCAAAACCTTTGGCCGAGAGCCTGACGACGAAACCAAGAATGCCGCCGTCGCGCACCAGAAGGTTGGAGCCGACACCGACCACAGTGACCGGTATCTCTTCCGGCACGGCGCGCAGGAAGGCGGCGAGGTCTTCCTCGTCGGCCGGCTGGAACAGCGCCTCCGCCAGGCCGCCGGCCCGGAACCAGGTGATCTTGTCCATCTCGGCGTTCGGCGTGACGCGGCCGCGCAGGCCGGAAAGCTTGTCGCCGAGTTTATCGATCAGGTCCTGGCCGCGCATCATGACGGCGTCCCACCAAGTTCCTTGGGCAGCGCATAGGCCCATTGCGTGATGTTGCCGGCGCCGAGGAAGACGACGAAATCGGCGGGCTTGGCAAGCTCGCGAATGGCGGGCGCGATTGCCGCCTGACCCTCGATATAGCGCGCGTCTCGGTGCCCGCCGGAGCGGATGCGCGACACCAATGCGTCGGAAGTCACGCCTTCGATGGGTTCCTCGCCGGCCGCGTAGACCGGCGCCACCATGACCGTGTCGGCGTCGTTGAAGCAGACCGAGAATTCCTCGAAGAGGTCGTGCAGCCGGGTGAAACGATGCGGCTGCGCAATGGCGATCACCCGCCCCTTGGTCGCGCTGCGGGCGGCCTTCAGCACCGCCGCGATCTCGACCGGGTGGTGGCCGTAGTCGTCGAACACCTCCACGCCGTTCCACGAGCCCGTACGGGTGAAGCGCCGCTTGACGCCGGCGAAGGACGAAAGGCCCTTCTTGATCGCCTCGGCCGAGAGGCCGAGCTCATGCGCCACCGCGATCGCCGCCGTCGCGTTGGAAACATTGTGCCGGCCGGGCATCGGCAGGCGCAGGTCGTTTATCGACGTCGTGCCCCGTCCCTTGCGGTCGCGGATGACGACATCGAATTCGGAGATCGCGCCCTGCATGCGATGGTTGGTGAAGCGCACGTCGGCCTGCGCGTTCTCGCCATAGGTGATGACGCGCCGGTCCTCGATGCGGCCGACCAGCGCCTGCACTTCCGGATGGTCGGTGCACATCACGCCGAAGCCGTAGAACGGTACGTTCTCGACGAACTGACGGAACGCTTCGCGCACCTTGTCGAAGCTGCCATAGTGGTCGAGATGCTCGGGATCGATGTTGGTGACGACGGCGATATCGGCCGGTAGTTTCAGGAAGGTGCCGTCGCTCTCGTCGGCTTCGACCACCATCCACTCGCCATCGCCCATGCGGGCATTGGTGCCGTAAGCGTTGATGATGCCGCCATTGATGACGGTCGGGTCGAGCCCGCCGGCCTCGAGCAGCGTCGCCACCATCGAGGTGGTCGTGGTCTTGCCATGCGTGCCGCCGATGGCGACTGCCTGGCGGAAACGCATCAGTTCGGCCAGCATCTCGGCCCGGCGCACGATCGGCAAAAGCTTCTCGCGCGCAGCCTTGAGCTCAGGGTTGGATTTCTTGATCGCGGTCGAAACGACCACGACTTCGGCGTCGCCGACATTCTCGGCCTTGTGGCCGACGAAGCATTCTATGCCCTTTTCGCGCAGCCGCTGCACATTGGCGCCGTCGGCCTGGTCGGACCCCTGCACCTTGTAGCCCAGATTGTGCAGCACCTCGGCGATACCGCTCATGCCGATGCCGCCGATGCCGATGAAATGCACAAGGCCGATCGTCTGCGGCATCTTCATGGGCGCGTCCTCCTGTAGTCCGAAACCGTTTTGCCGGACGCAATAGCCTCTGTCAGATCGGCGAGCAACCGCGCCGCGTTCGGTTTCCCGGCCGAGCGGGCGGCGGCGGCCATGGTCGTTAGCCGGTTCGGGTCCTTGACCAGTCCGCCGACCAGCTCGGCGATGCGTGCCGCCGACAGCGTCGACTGCGGATGAAGCTCGGCGCCGCCGGCGGCGGCAAGGGCTGCGGCATTCGCCGCCTGGTCGTGATCGAGCGCGTGCGGGTAAGGTACCAGCAGCGCCGGCCGGCCGATGACGGCGATTTCCGAAACCGTCGAGGCGCCGGAACGCGACATCACCAGATGCGCCGCCCCGATGCGCGCCGCCATGTCGGTGAAGAAGGGCGAAACCTGGGCGTCGACGCCGAGATCGGCATAGGCCGCCTTCACCCGCGCCACATCCTCGGCGCGCGCCTGCTGGGTGATGACCAGCCGCTTGCGCAGCTCTTGCGGCAGCAGCGCGATCGCCGCAGGCACGGCATCGGAAAAGAACTGCGCGCCCTGGCTGCCGCCAAACACCAGGAAGCGGAACGGCTCGCCCTCGTTGGACGCCTGATACGGCGTCTTCGCTGCTTCGAGGATCTGCGGCCTGACCGGATTGCCGGTGGTCACGGTTTTTGCGCCGACGGCGCTCGCTCCTTCCGGCAGGAAGCCGCCGGCTATCGCGTCGACGCGGCGGGCGAGCGCCTTGTTGGCGCGGCCCATGACGGCGTTCTGCTCATGGATCAGCGTCGGCACTCTTCGCCTTGTCGCCGCATAGAGCGGCGGCAGCGTCGGATAGCCGCCGAAGCCGACGACCGCCTCCGGCTTGATCCTGGCGATCACTCGGCTGGTCTCTCGCACGCCCTGCCAGATTTTCCAGAAGGCCGAGAGCATGGCGACCGGGTTCTTCGAACCCAGCGTGGCCGAAGGGATCGTGTGAATGTCGGCTGCCGGGAAATGGCGGGAATAGCGCTCGGCGCGATGGTCGGTGGCAAGATGCACCTTCCAGCCACGCTCGTTCAACTCATGCGCCAGCGCCTCGGCCGGAAACAGATGTCCGCCCGTTCCACCAGCCGCAAGCAGGATGATACCCTTCGCCATCCCGCCTCATTCCGCCGGCATTGCGCGCTGCGAGAGGACGAAGCCCATCTGCTTGCGCTTTTCCGGACGTTTGCGCGTCAATGCGAGCACCATGCCCATCGAGACGGCGATGGCGATCTGCGAGGAGCCGCCATAGGAGATGAAGGGCAGCGTCATGCCCTTGGCCGGCATCAGTTGCAGGTTCACGCACATATTGATGGCCGACTGCAGACCGAAGACGGTGACGAGGCCGCCGACCGCATAGCGGGTGAAATCATCGTGTTCCTTGAGCGCGATGCTCAAGCCGCGCAGCACGATGAAGGCAAAGATCGACATGATGAAGAAGCACATGATCAGCCCGAACTCCTCGCCGGCGACCGAGAAGACGAAGTCGGTATGAGCATCCGGAACAATGCGCTTGACGGTTCCTTCGCCCGGCCCAACACCGAACCAACTGCCGTTGATCAGCGCCTCGCGGCCCATGTCGACTTGGAACGTATCGCCTTCGCCGGTCAGAAATTTGTCGATGCGCAAGGCAACGTGCGGGAACACCGAATAGGCTGCGAACAGACCGCTTGCCCCGACCATGCCGAGAGCCACGATCCACAGCCACGGCAGGCCGGCCATGAAGAACATGACGCCCCACGTGCCGGTCACCAGCATGGTCTGGCCGAGGTCGGGCTGCGCCACCAGAAGCGAGATGACCAAAGCAAGCAAAAGCATGGCGAACAGATTGCCGGGAATATCGGGCTGGCGCTTGTGCTCGGCAAACAGCCACGCGCAGATGATGACGAAGGCGGGTTTCAGGAATTCGGACGGCTGGATGGAAAGGCCGGCGAGCGACACCCAGCGCCGCGCGCCCTTCACCTCGACGCCGATGTAGAGCACCGCCACCATCAGCACCAGCATGATGCAGAGCATTACCAGCGACATGCGCCTTATCTGCCGCGCCTCCAGGAAGGAGACCGCAAGCATGACAATGAGCGCCGGGATGGTGAAGATGACCTGCCTGGTGGCGAAATGAAAGCTGTCGAGGCCGATACGCTCGGCCACTGCGGGGCTCGCCGCGAAGGACAAAATGATGCCTAGCCCCATGAGCGACAGGAACGCGGCCAGGAACCAGCGATCGATCGTCCACCACCAGGTTGCAACAGGACTTTTGTCGAGACGGCTTTGCATCAACGTGGCCCTCCGATGGGTTTGACCCCATCAATAGCAGTCGCAGCTTGCCTGAAGGCTTCGCCGCGAACCTCGAAATTCTTGAACTGGTCGAAACTGGCGCAGGCCGGCGAAAGCAGCACCACGGCTTCGCCGCCGGTGTCGTTTGCCGCGTCATGGGCGGCATGCTCGACCGCCGCCGCAAGCGTTCCCGAAATCTCGTATGGCACCGCCTCGCCGAGCGTCGCCGCGAAGGCAGGCGCCGCCTCGCCGATCAGATAGGCCTTGGCGATGCGCGGGAAGAAGCCGCGCAGCGGCTCGATGCCTCCTTCCTTCGGCAGGCCGCCGGCGATCCAGTAGATGCGGTTGGCGAAGCTCGACAGCGCGGGTGCGGCCGCGTCGGCATTGGTTGCCTTGGAATCGTTGACGAACAGTACATGGTCCTTGCGGCCGACCTGCTCCATGCGGTGCGCAAGCCCCGGGAAGCTTTCCAGCCCGGCCTGGATTTCGCCGAGTTCGAGCCCGACTTTCAGACAGGCGACGACGGCGGCCAGCGCATTCTGCGCATTGTGCTGGCCGCGCAGCGAGCCGATGCCTTCGAGGAAGGCGACGCGGCTGTAGCGGCCATGAACGGCTTCCATCAGATTGGTGCCATCGGCGAAATAGCCATCGGTCAAAGGCAAGCGCTTGGAAATACGAACGACCGGCCGGCCGGCCCTCTCCAGACGGTCGGCGATCTGGGCGCACCAGGAATCGTCGACGCCGATGATCGCGGTGTCGCTGCCGGCGACCAGCCGCTCCTTGATCGAGGCGTAATGCGCCATCGTGCCGTGCCGGTCGAGATGGTCGGGCGTAAGGTTGAGCAGGATGCCGGCGGTCGGGTTGATCGAGGGCGCCAGATCGATCTGATAAGACGAGCACTCGACCACATAGTGCCGCTGAGGCTCGGGCGGATCGAGCGTCATGATTGCGCGGCCTATATTGCCGCCCACCTGCATGTCACGTCCCGCCGACTTCAAGATATGCGCCGTCAGTGCCGTCGTCGTGGACTTGCCGTTGGTGCCGGTGATCGCGATGAAGGGTGCTGCCGGCGCGCGGCTGTTGCGCTCGCGGCAGAACAGCTCGATATCGCCGATCACCTCGACGCCGGCGCCGCGTGCGAGCTCCACCGTCCAATGCGGCTTCGGATGCGTCAGCGGCACGCCTGGCGACAGCACGAAGGCAGCGAAACGCGGCCAGTCGGCTCCACGCAGGTCCCCGGTCGCAATGCCTGCGTCGGCCGCCTTGGCGACGCTGTCTGGATTGTCGTCCCAGGCCAGCACCTCGGCGCCCCCTGCGATCAGCGCATGCGCGGTGGCGATCCCCGAGCCGCCAAGCCCGAAGAGCGAAACGCGTTTGCCGGAAAAGGAAGCGGCGGGGATCAAGCAGGCGTCCTATCTGAGCTTGAGGGTGGAGAGGCCGACCAGCGCCAGGATGACGGCGATGATCCAGAAGCGGATCACCACCTGGCTTTCGGTCCAGCCGAGCTTTTCGAAATGGTGATGGATCGGCGCCATCAGGAAGACACGCTTGCCGGTCATCTTGAAATAGCCGACCTGGATGATGACCGACAGGATCTCGACCACGAACAGGCCGCCGACGATGACCAGCACGATCTCGTGCTTGGTGGCGACGGCGATGGTGCCGATCAGCCCGCCCATCGCCAGTGAGCCGGTGTCGCCCATGAAGATCGCGGCCGGGGGTGCGTTGAACCAGAGGAAGCCCAGGCCCGCGCCGATCACCGCGCCGAGCACGACGGCGAGCTCACCGGTGCCGGGCACGAAATGGATCTGCAGATATTCGGCGAATACCGCGTTGCCCGACAGATAGGCGATGACGCCGAAGGACGCCGCCGCGATCATGATCGGCACGATCGCCAGCCCGTCGAGACCGTCGGTCAGGTTCACCGCATTTCCCGCGCCGACGATGACGAAGCAGGAGAACGGCACGAAGAACCAGCCGAGATTTATCAGGAATTCCTTGGCGAAGGGAAAAGTCAGCGACGATGAGAACGGCGCCTGGCCATTGTGCATTATCACCCACGCTGCGATGGCGGCGATGATGAACTCGATCGCCAGCCTCGCCTTGCCGGAAAAGCCCAGATGCGACTGCTTGGTGACCTTGAGATAGTCGTCGTAAAAGCCGATCGAGCCGAAGCCGACGGTGACCAAAAGCACCACCCAGACATAGATGCTGGACAGGTTCGCCCATAAGAGCGACGAGCCGATGATGCCGGACAGGATCATCAGCCCGCCCATGGTCGGCGTTCCCGCTTTCTTGAAATGCGTCTGCGGACCATCGGCGCGGATCGGCTGGCCCTTGCCTTGCCGCAGACGCAGCGAATTGATGATCGTCGGCCCGAAGATGAAAACGATCAGCGCCGAGGTGATCAGCGCGCCGCCGGTGCGAAAAGTGATGTAGCGGAAGACGTTGAAGAGTGAGATCTTATCCGCGAAATCGACGAGCAGTGTGAACATGGTTCTTCCGTCCCCGGAACCCGACCTAGGCCGGCTTAATGTTTGTGGCTTCCGCCGGAAATTTGCCGAGCAATGCCTCGACCAGCTTTGAAAACCCGATGCCTTTCGACGATTTGACCATCACCACGTCGCCGGGCCTGAGCGCGGAGATCACGATCGGCTTCAGCTCTTCGGCTCCCGCCCGATATTCCGTCTGGATATCGGCCGGCAAAACCTCGGCCAGCGCCTGCATTTCCGGCCCGCCGAGGAAGACGTTGCGCGTGCCCGTGCCGACGATCAGCTCGGCGAGCGCCGCGTGGAGCTTGGCCGAATGGCTGCCGAGCTCCAGCATGTCGCCGAGCACCGCGATGCGTCGGCCCTCGCCCGAGACCGGCGTAGCGTTGAGCAGGGCCATCGCCGCCGCCATCGACGCCGGATTGGCGTTGTAGCTCTCGTCGATCAGCGTGATCGGCCCGTTGGGATGATGCAGGACGTGGCGCCGGCCGCGCCCGCGCTCGGCCGAAAGGTCCGCAAGCGCGGCCGCGATCTTTTCGACATCGGCGCTGACCAGCTGCGAGGCGCCAAGCACCGCCAGCACATTCTGCACGATATGGCGGCCGGGCGCCCCGACACGAGCCGTCACGTCCTTCTTGCCGATCTTGACAGCGATGTCGGAATGGTCGGCATGAAGCTCGCAGCCGACAAGGCGGAAGGCCGAGCGGGCATTTTCGCCGAAGTCGAAGACATGCGCGACGCCTGCCTCTTTCGCCATTTTTCCGAGCAGCTTCCAGCGTGGATCGTCGCGGTTGAGCAGCGCGGCGCCACCAGGCTCGATCCCCTCGAAAATCTCGGCCTTGGCCATGGCGATCTCGTCGAGATTCTTGAAGAAACCGAGATGGGCGGCGGCAATGATCGTCACGATGGCGACATGCGGCCTGACCATCTTGACCAGCGGCCTGATCTCGCCTGGATGGTTCATGCCGATCTCGAAGACCGCGTAGTCGCAGTCCTGCGGCATGCGCGCCAGGGTCAGCGGCACGCCCCAATGGTTGTTGAACGACTGCGCCGAGGCGTGCACCTTGCCGACTGCCGACAGCACATGGCGCAGCGCTTCCTTCGTGGTCGTCTTGCCGGCCGAGCCCGTGACCGCGATGATCCTGGCCTTCGAGCGGGCACGGGCCGCAACACCAAGTTTCTCAAGCGCTGCAAGCACATCCTGCACGACGATCATCGGCGCCGTCAGCCGGCCGAGCGAGGGCAGCTTGCCCTCGGCGACGACCAGCACGGCCGCTCCGGCCTTGACCGCCGCTGTCGCGAAATCATGGCCGTCCATCGCCTCGCCCTTGATGGCGAAGAAAGCGTCTCCGGGTTCCAGGCTGCGGCTGTCGATCGAAATGCCGGTGATGCCCTCCGGCAGCGAGCCGATCGGCCTGCCGCCCATGGCTTCGACGAGCGCTTCCGACGTCCACAGCAGGTTCATGCGGCGCGCTCCTTGAGCGCCTCGCGCACTTCCTCATGGTCTGAGAAGTGGAAGGTTTCGGAGCCGATGGTCTGGCCTTCCTCATGCCCCTTGCCGGCGACGATGAGCGTGTCGCCGGCGCGAAGCATCGCCACCGCCTCGTGGATCGCCTTGCGGCGGTCGCCGATCTCGATGGCGCCGGGCGCAGCCGCAAGGATCGCGGCGCGGATGGTCTCGGGCACTTCCGTGCGCGGATTGTCGTCGGTGACGATGACGATATCGGCGAGCCGCGTCGCGATCTCGCCCATGATCGGCCTTTTCCCCCGGTCCCGGTCGCCGCCGCAGCCGAACACCACGACGACGCGGCCAGTGGTGAAAGGCCGCACCGAAGTCAGCACATTTTCCAGCGCATCGGGCTTATGGGCATAGTCGACATAAACGGGGGCACCGGCGGCAGTGGTGCCGACGAGGTCGAGCCGGCCCGGCGCGCCCTTTAATTTCTCCAATGCCGCCAAGGTCTTGGCCGCGGGTGTTCCGGTCGCGATGGCAAGCCCAGCCGAAACCAGCGCATTGGCGATCTGGAAGTCGCCGGCCAAAGGCAGGTCGACCTCATGCAGCACGCCGTCCGCCACGATTTCGGCGCGCTGGCGATGGCGCTCATGCTCGACCCGCTTCAGCGTCAGGAAATCGCCATGGCGGCCGACGGTCAGCACTTTCAGCCCCGCCGCCCTCGCGGCTTTGATGGTCGGCTCCGACCACGGATCATCGGCAAAGACGATCGCGGGAGCGCCCTTCGGCAGCAGCGTATCGAACAGGCGCAGCTTGGCGCGGTGATAATCCTCGACCGTCGGATGGTAATCCATGTGGTCGCGGCCGAGATTGGTGAAGGCGCCGGCGGCCAGCTTCACGCCGTCGAGGCGGCGCTGGTCGAGACCGTGGCTGGAGGCTTCCATCGAGGCGTGGGTGACACCCGCATCCGCCAGTTCCTTGAGCAATCGGTGCAGCGCCACCGGGTCGGGCGTCGTCAGTGAGCCATATTCGTTGCGGCCGGGCGCCACGACACCGGTCGTGCCGATCGAGGCGGCGGCAAAACCCGCCTGCTCCCAGATCTGGCGGATGAAGGCGGCGACGGATGTCTTGCCGGCGGTGCCGGTGACGGCGACCATGGTTTCCGGCTGGCGGCCGAACAAGCGCGCCGCGCTGAGCGCCAGCGCCAGGCGCGGATCATCGACGGCGAGAACCGGGATCGACAGGCCGGAGACGGTCGTGCCCCTGCCGGTGACGATCGCCGCGGCGCCGCGGGCCGCGGCGTCGGCCGCATAGGTCGAGCCGTCGGCCTTGCTGCCGGCAAGCGCGAAGAAGACGACGCCGGTCTTGACCGCGCGGGAATCGGAGGAAAATCCGGTCACCTCCAGATCGGGGAAAGCTGTTCCCTCGACAGGCAGGATACCGGCTAGATCTTTTAGATGCATCGAGTCCCGTTCACCGCAACAAAATAGCGCGCAGTTGCCGGCGCGCCCCAAGAATCACTGATAGGAAACCAGCGTTGCACCATTTTCATGGCTGAAATCTGGCTTCACGCCAAGCATGGCGGCCGCGCGTCTGATGATGTTGCCGGCCATGACCCCCGCATTGTTGGCGGCAACGTCCGTCATACCGGGCTTTTCAGGATGCGGGGCGTCGGCGATCGTGAACACCAGATATTGCGGATCGTCCATCGGGAAGGCGGCGACGAAAGTGTTGAAATTCAAGTCCTTGGAGTAGCGGCCGTTGATGACCTTCTCGGCCGTTCCGGTCTTGCCGCCAACGCGGTAGCCGGGGACTCTGGCGTTTCTGGCCGAGCCCTTCTCGGCATTGAGCGTATAGAGATAGCGCATGCCTTCGACCGTCTTGTCACTGACCACTTTCTTGGCCACCGCCATTGCCTCCTGCTCGCTGCGCACCAGGAATGTCGGCTCGATCAGATAGCCCTGCATCAGCGCCGCGCAGCCGACGGCTGCCTGCAGCGGCGTCGTCGACACGCCATGGCCGAAGGCGATGGTGAACGAATTGACCTGTTTCCAGACCTTGGGTTCGGTCGGGCGCGCGACCTCCGGCAGTTCGGTCTGCATCCTGTCCAGAATGCCGAGGCGGTGCAGGAATTCGCGGTGCCCCTCGATGCCGACCAGCTCGGCTTCCCTGGCCGACCCGATGTTGGACGAATAGAGGAACACTTCCGGCAATGACAGCACACGGTTCTTGCCATGGAAATCGTGGATGGCCTGATGGCCGACCCGGATCGGATGCGAAGCGTCGAAGCGGCTGTTCATTGTCGCCTTGCCGGAATCGAGCGCCATGGCCGAGGTGAAGCTCTTGAAAGTCGATCCCATCTCGTAGAGACCCGCCGACATGCGGTTCAGCCGATCCTTTTCCTGCGCATTATACGGATTGTTCGGATCGAAGTCCGGCACCGAAGCCATGGCCATCACTTCGCCCGTCTTGATGTTGAGCACGACGGCGCCGGCGCCCAATGCGCGATAGCGCTCCAGGCCGGCGGCGATCTCGTCGCGCACCACATGCTGGACGCGCAGATCCATCGACAGCTTGACCGGCTTGAGATCCTTGGCCACGGCGAGCCCCGACGCCTGCAGGTCGCTCAGCCCCTGCTCGTCGATATACTTCTCCATGCCGGAGATGCCCTGGTTGTCGATGTTGGTAAGGCCGACGATATAGGACGAGGTCTCGCCGCTCGGATAGAAGCGGCGCTTTTCGGTGCGGAAACCGAGGCCGGGGACGCCCAGCGCCAGGATGTCGGCCTGCTGCTTCGGCGTCAGCTGGCGCTGCAGCCAGACGAACCCGGCCCCGCTCTTGAGCTTGCGGTAGGTCTGCTCGTAATCGATCTCGGGCAGCACGGTCGACAATTTCTCGATCGCTTCGTCGGCGTCGACGATGCGGCGCGGCTCGGCGAACAGCGACGCCGTCTTGATGTCGGTCGCCAGCACCTCGCCGTTGCGATCGACGATGTCCGGACGCGACGCCGTGACCCGGCTCTCCGGGCCGCCCGAAAGATCCGGGTTCTGCATGCCGAGATAGAGGAGCCGGCCGGCAATGGTCGAATAGATGGTGAAGAACACCGCCATGGTCATGACGATGCGTGTCTTTGCCTTGCCGCCCGTCGCCTTGCGGGCGGCGTCGACGACGATCGAGCCGTCCTCAGCCTGCTTCTTTCGGCGCTTCAGCAGGTCACCGATCCTTGGAAGCCTGCTGATCATTGAACGGTGCTCCCGGTGACCACTGGATCCTTGCCGTCCGCAGGCTCCTTCCCCGAATTGTCGGCCATGCCGCCAAGGCGCTGCGAGGAGAGGTCCTCGATGGTCAAGGGTTTCACCGGAATGTCGTCGAGGCTGCCGATCTGGTGCGCGTTGACCGGTTCGAGTCCGAGTTGGCTCTTATAGACGTCGGCAAGCTTCTGCAGTCGCGACGGCTGCGTGAGCAGGCTCCAGTCCGCCTTGAGGAGGTCGATCGTTTCTTCCTCGTAGTGGATCTGCGCTTGAATCTTCTGCACCGCCGCCAGTTGCTCTTCGGCTTCGCGCTTCGTCTTGTAGGTAAGGGCCGCGGCCGAGACCATGACGGCGATCAGGACTATGTCGCTAGTACGAAACACGTGCTCACCTCTCCCCCGGCCGTTCGACGGCGGGAAGCTTTGGAAGGCCGAAAATCGAAAAATCGTCGGCGCGCGCCGGGGCATCCGTGCGGATCGCCGCGCGCAGCCTGGCCGAGCGCGCGCGCGGATTGGCGTCCAGCTCGGCCTCTCCCGGCGTCACGCCGCCGCCGGCCTTGCGGAAGGTCGCAGCGCGCGCCGGCGCATCGGGCATATGCCTTGAGCCGCCGCCAGCTTCGGAACGGTCGGCGATGAAGCGCTTGACGATGCGGTCTTCCAGGGAATGGAACGTCACCACGGCAAGCCGTCCGCCGGGCTTCAATGCCCGCTCGGCGGCCAGCAGCGCCCTTGCGAGCTCGCCAAGCTCGTCATTGACGAAGATGCGCAGCGCTTGGAAGACGCGCGTGGCCGGATGGATCTTGTCCTTCGGCCCCCGTCCGATATGCGTTTGGATGGCGTCGGCGAGATCGAGCGTGCGCTCGAAAGGCTTCTTCTCGCGCCGGCTCTCGATCATGCGCGCGATGCGGCCGGCATGACGTTCCTCGCCGAGAAAACCGAAGATGCGGGCAAGGTCGCCGGCCTTGAAAGTGTTGACGACGTCGGCGGCGGAGAGACCCGCCTGCGCCATGCGCATGTCGAGCGGCCCGTCGGCCCGAAACGAAAATCCGCGCTCGGCCTGGTCGAGCTGCATTGACGAGACGCCGATATCGAGCACAACGCCATCGGCGCTTTCGACATGCTCGTCCAGCGTCGAGAACGGCGCCTGGACCAGCCTCAGCCGTTCGCCGGCCTGCTCTTCGAGCGCCCTGCCCGCCGCGATCGCGTCCGGGTCGCGGTCAATGGCGACGACCGACGCGCCGCGCTCGAGGATGGCGCTGGTGTAGCCGCCGGCGCCGAATGTTCCGTCGATGATCGTCTCGCCGGCCTTGGGCGCGAGCGCGTCAAGCACCTCGGCAAGGAGGACCGGAATGTGACGGGCCAGTCCGCCAACGGCGTGAGGGTCATCGCCGTGGCCAGCCATCATTCCGATCGCTCCCCGGGCTTCGTCCCCTGCCGTAGCTGCAAAAGCCTGGCCCGCGCCTGGGCCCCATAGGCGGCAAGCCGTCCCGGTTCCCATACTTGAAAGAAGTTGCCGCGACCGACAAAGGCCACCTCGTTCGAGATGCCCGTATGCTCGCGGATGAAATCGGTCATGGTGATGCGGCCGTCCTGGTCCAGCTTTAGAAATGTCCCGTCTCCATGGCAGAAGAACGACATGTCGTCCGCCGTCTGCAGGAATGGATTTTCCAGCGCGATCCGCTGCTCGTAGCGGTCGAGCAGGTCGAGGCCGCCGACATCCATGGCCGGCAGGTCCAGGCAGCGCAGCGCGTAGAGTTCCGCATAGCCGCGTTTCTGCACCACGGCGCGGAACTGCGCCGGAACGGACACCCGCCCTTTCGCATCGATCCTGCTCACGGTGTTTGACAGAAACCGGTCCAATAAACGCTACAGCCGCTGTTGTTGCCGCTGCACCCCTCATGTTGTTCTCCGCGCCCTCGCCGCATTCGCGGCAAATGGCTTCATTCACCGAGGCAAAAACCGGCAAACGCACAGCCGCCGCGGCTGCCCGATTGGCGTACGCTTCACCCTGACGCGGAACGAAAGCTTGATTTAAATGGGATATCATGGGGCACTATGGGCGTCAACGGGAACAGGCATCACAAACATGCACGCCACAACCAGAAAGCGCAGGTTGAAGGCACGTCTCGTCTTTATCGTCTATTAAGCCTAACGAAGCGTTTAGAGCCCTCTGGCCCAAAAAGACGCAGCTTGCTGCGCACAGCCGGCGCGCATAGCGTCGGTGGAAGTTTTCTGCCGAAGGATCGAGCCGATGTCGGACACTGCGAAGTCACGCGCCGCGACACTTGCCCATCTGCGCAGCGCCGATTTCGCCAAGGGCGATCCCATCCCCTTGTCGCTGACCATGGCCTCGATTTTCCACGCGCCTGGCGACGCGACGGGCTTCGATCAATATGGCCGATTCAGCAATCCGACCTGGCATGCCGTCGAGCATGCGCTCGGCCATCTGGAAGACGCGCAATGCGTTATTTTTCCGTCGGGAATGGCCGCGATTTCCGCGGCTTTCTTCGCGCTCGTCAAATCGGGCGACCGCATCCTCTTGCCGTCGGACGGCTATCATACGACGCGGGCCTTGGCCGAACGTTTCCTGAAACCGCTCGGCGTTGCCTATGAGGTGCGGCCGACGGCAAGCATGCTCGACGGCGGTTTCGCGGGTTACCAGGCGGTTTTCGTCGAAAGTCCGTCCAACCCGCGGCTGGACATCTGCGACATCACCGCGGCCGCCAAGGCCGTCCACGCGCAAGGCGGAACCCTGATCGTGGACAACACGACGATGACGCCCTTCGGCCAGCGTCCGCTCGATCTCGGCGCCGACATCGTGGTCTCGGCCGACACCAAGGCGATCAACGGCCATTCGGACGTTCTCTTCGGCCATGTCGCCAGCCGCGATCCCGACATTGTCGCCAGGGTGAAGGATTGGCGCGAGACGGCCGGCGGCATCCCCGGACCGTTCGAGGCATGGCTGGTGCATCGCGGCCTCGAAACGTTGGAAGTGCGCCTCGACCGCATGTGCTCGTCGGCCGAAACTATCGCTCGGCGGCTGAAGGACCATCGCGCCGTCAGCGGCCTGCGCTTTCCCGGGCTCGTGGGCGATGCCTCGCATAATCTGGCGCGTGCCCAGATGGAGCGCTTCGGTTTCCTGATTTCCTTCGAACTGGCCTCCGAAGAACAGGCCGAGGCGTTCATCGACGGTTGCGCGCTGATTGAATCGGCAACCTCCTTCGGCGGCGTGCACACGTCGGCCGAGCGGCGCTCGAAACGGGGCGACGCGGTGCCGCCGGGCTTCGTTCGTCTCGCGATCGGCTGCGAACCGGTCGAGGAACTCTGGAAGGCAATCAAGGCGTCGCTGGACAAGCTCGGCGCCTAGTCCGCTATATCAGGTCGTCAGCCTCGATTTTGCGCCGGCCATGCAGGACGCGAAGGACTTCGATCGCGTCGTTGCCAATCCGATAAAACGTAAGATACTCCCCGACAACGAGGTGGCGGATGCCCGGCAGAATATCATCGCGCGGCGCGCCTGATCGGGGATGAAGGGTCAGCAAATCCCATCGCCTCTGAAGAGCTTCCACAAAACGGACTGCGGCGTTTGGGTTGCGGGCAGCGATGTAGTCGCCGATAGTTTCGAGGTCTACCAATGCCTGTGGAAGCAGGCGGTACTTCACTCGTCAGCGCCTTTGGCTTCCCCCATCTTCGCATATTTGGCGCGCAATCGCTCGATTAAGGGAGGGCCGTCCAGGGCAGGTCCGCTGTCGATGCCTTCCTGCACCAGTTCCCGCAATTCCTCGACGGTATAGCCGAGCAGGTCGCGCCGCTCCTTCCATTGCCTGAGTGCATCGCGGATGACTTCACTGGCCGAGGCGTATTCGCCAGCAGCGACGACATTGTCGACCGCAGCCGCCAGTTCCGGCGAAAGCGTGATGCTGCGTTTGTCGACCTGGCCCATGATGCACTCCTGCTCTTCCCCAAAGGTACGATTTAATCGCACCAGCTTCAAGGATACGTTCGACCAGGCCGCGGAGGCTATCTTGCAGAATGCTTGATCAGGAGATTCGCCTGTCGGCCTAACCTCCTGATCCCATTCAGCTATCGCTGCGAAAAATGCCAGCTGGCCTGTAAGCCGGGTTCTGTATGGCCCTCGCCTCGCAGCGAGAACGTGGCGGCCATTCATCTTGGGCGCATGTTGCCACGCGCCTCACGCAACCTACCCGGACGGTGGGCCGGAAACAGCCCTCGAAGGTTTCCCTCGTACCGCCCCTATTCGGTTTTGCTCCCGGTGGGGTTTGCCCTGCCGCTCCTGTTGCCAGTCGCGCGGTGGGCTCTTACCCCACCCTTTCACCCTTGCCGCGGCAACGCCGCGGCGGTTTGCTTTCTGTGGCACTTTCCCTGGGGTCGCCCCCGCCGGCCGTTAGCCGGCACCGTGTCTCCATGGAGCCCGGACTTTCCTCACCCGCAACCTTTCGGTTCTCGCGGGCGCGGCCGCCCGGCCAGCTGGCAAGCGCGTATAAAGGGATTCCCGCCTGAAAACGCAAACGAAAAAGCTGGGGAGGCACCCAAGGCAGTGAATCTGGGCAACGACATGCCTGGACGACACGCGTTGCCAAATCCATTTCGGCTTAAGCCGGCGAGCCCAAGGCCGCCATCTGCACCTTCACCTTGCTGCAATAGGCGGCCGAAATCGGATTCATCCGCGTCGCGCCATGGCCGGCATTGTATTTGAGGATCGTGCCGCAGGTGGTGCCGCCGCCGAGACCTTGCGCCATGGCAAGGTATTTCATGCCATATTTGATGTTGGTGTCCGGATCGAACAGCCCCTTGGCCGAACCGGTGTAACCCATCATGCGCGCCGTGGCCGGCTTGATCTGCATCAGGCCGATCTCGCCGGCGCTGCCGACCATGTTCGGCCTGTAGTTGCTTTCGATCTTGATGACGGCCGTGGCCAGCGACACCGGCACGCCATAGCTTGCGGCATAACGGGCAACGATCGCTGAATACTGGCCGCCGCCCGTCGCAGAGGACGACAAACCCGGCTTCTCAGGATGGATGGACGCTGTCGCGGTCAGGTCGATGGTCTGCCTGTTGCGCTTGGCTCGTTTGGCTGTCGATTTCGTCACCCTGGTTGCGGCCGCCTTCTGCATCTTGGCCGGAGCAGCTCTCGCGGTTCCGGATGTTTTGACGCTCACGGCGCCCTTGGGCGTCGCAGGAGCGGCTGCGAAGCCATTGTCTGCCCTGGGGCTCAGCGGGGAACTGTTGGCCTGGTTGAACGCAAAGCTTATCACTCCGGCAGCAACAGCTGCCGCTACGACGGTCAATTTTTGCATGTAGTCCTGTTCTGTTAGAACCGCGCGAAGAACTTCACGCAGCTATGCCAATTCAACATGGGATCATCCGGGGGGATAGACGCCCGACGACTTGCGGGAGAGGCATTTGGAGGCGGAATTGGCGTCAATAAAGGCGGCGCAATTCACTTTAAGTGACAGGTTGTAATTTAAGCAACTTGTCGTTGCTATTCGAGCGAGGCTGCCTTTACGGAAGCCAGGAGTCTTTCCAGCGTGCGGATCGTCGATTTATCCGCCACGCCATCCACCAGCCGCCGCCGGAAATGTCGCTGGAAAGCCGCCACCACGATCTCCGTCTGCCGGTCGTAGACACAAGATATCTCGACGTCATAGCCGTAGAGCGCCAGCATCGACTGCAACGCCTCGACCTCGGCGCCGGTGTCGCCGGCTTTCAGTGCGGCGCCGGACTTTATCGCCGCCGCTGGCACCAGATGGCCGACACCGGCCGCGAACAGCGCCTTCCAGGGAAATTTTTCGCCAGGATCGATCTTGCGACCCGGAGCCACGTCCGAATGCGCGAGCACCCTTACCGCAGGGATCGAATAACGGCCCACAATACCTGCGCACAACTCGATCAAGGCGCCAATCTGCCGCTTCGGGAAAGCCTTGTAGCCCAGCGAATGCCCGGGATTGACGATCTCGATGCCGACCGAACAGGAGTTTATGTCGGTACACCCGAGCCAGGAACTTTTGCCGGCATGCCAGGCGCGATCGCTCTCGCGCACCATCTGGACGATGCGGCCATCTTCATGAACAAGATAATGCGAGGAGACTTCGCTCGCCGGGTCGCACAGCCACGCCTCGGCGCCGGCGCCGCTTGCCATGCCGGTATAATGCAGCACGATCATGTCGGGCCGGGGCGTCTCGCGGCGCGGACCGAAATTCGGCGACACCCGGACCTCGGCACCTGGCTGGTCGGGCAGGAAGCCGCTCATACGTGCCTGAAGCCCCGCTCGATCATCTCATAGGCGGCATTGATCGCCGCGACCCGGGTCGTGGCGATCTTGATGAATTCCTGCGGCAGACCGCGCGCGATCAACCTGTCCGGGTGATTGTCGGAGATCAGCTTGCGATAGCGTTTCCTGACCTCCTCGAACGGCTTGCCGCGCTCAATGCCCAGAACGACGTAGGGATCGGCGGCGCCGAGATTGACATGCCTGGACAGGATCGCCTCGTAATGCATCTCGTCGATCCGAAAGATCTCGGCGATCCGGTGCAGGAACTGCCCTTCCCGCTCATGGATGAGCCCATCCGCCTTGGCGATGTGGAAGAGGCCGTCGAGTATATCTTCCAGCATCATGCAGTTGGCATGGCCGGAACCGCAGAGCTGCGCCATGCGCTGGGCATAGGTCTCGAAGCCGGCGACGTCCTGCTTGGCGATATCGTAAAGCCGCGCCACGTTGCGTGTCTCGCTCGGCGGCACTTCGAAGATTTCCTGGAAGGCGCGCACCTCGTCCTGCGTGACGATGCCGTCGGCCTTGGCCATCTTGGCCGAAAGCGCGATCATCGCCACCGAGAAGGCAACGCGCCGACGCAGATCCGGATCACCGGAAAACACGGTGCGCACGGCTTCCACGACATCCGCGACGCCCGAGGACGCCGACGACGAAACACGAGCGATGAAGTCGCCAAGGCGGTCCCAAATCGACATGCCGGCTTCATAGTGCGAACCGGGCGGTTCTATCAAGCCGGGACGATGCCGCAGGTGACTGGCGATGTGCCGACCGACGGCGCAAAGAGAAGGCCGGCAATGCCGGCCTTCATCGAGATTGTGGATCGGCCCTTACTGCGCAGGCGCGGCAGGAGCCGGCTTTGTTGCCGGAGCCGGTTCGGCAGACTTCGAAGCGTCGGGCGAAGCCGGCTTCATGGGCTGCTCGTTGGCCGGCGGATTGGTGCTCTGGGTTGTGGTCTTGTCGGTGCTATTGTCGCTGCAAGCCGCGACCCCCAGCAGGGCGAGCGCCGAGACCGACGCCAGAATGAGCTTCTTCATGCTATCTCTCCTTCAGCAGACGCTCACATTTCGGTGAGCGGTCGCAGGGGAAATGCATCAGCAGGCTGCCGGTTTCGTAACGTTGCATTTCGACGTGTAACATCAACCTATGATTGCTGGCGCCGAAAATCCCAAACCAGCAGAACATGCGCTCGAAGACATGAATGGATAAGCAGAATGCCGGCAGCCGCAGGAACTGGGAAATGGGACTTCTGGATCGACCGCGGCGGCACCTTTACCGACGTCATCGGCCGTGATCCGCAGGGCCGGTTGCACCCCCGAAAGCTCCTGTCCGAAAATCCCGAGGCCTATGCAGATGCCGCTATTCAGGGCATCCGCGACCTGTTGGGTCTGAAAGCGGGCGCCGCCATCTCCGCCGACGCTATCGGCGACGTCAAAATGGGCACGACCGTTGCCACCAATGCGCTGCTCGAGCGCAAGGGCGACCGCGTGCTGCTGCTCATCACCAAGGGTTTTCGCGACGCATTGCGCATCGCCTATCAGGCGAGGCCGGACATCTTCGCCAAGAAGATCATCTTGCCGGAGCAGCTCTATGAGCGCGTTATCGAGATCGACGAGCGCGTGCGCGCCGACGGCTGCGTCGAGCGCCTGCTCGATATCGCGGCCTGCCGCCCGGCAATCGAACAGGCCAAGGCCGACGGCATCGACGCGGTCGCCATTGTTTTCATGCATGCCTGGAAGTATCCGGAGCACGAAAAGGCCGTCGCGAAAGTCTGCCGCAAGATCGGCTTCAGCCAGATTTCCGTGAGCCACGAGGTCTCGCCGCTCATCAAGCTGGTCGGCCGCGGCGACACCACCGTGGTGGATGCTTATCTGTCGCCGATCCTGTCGCGCTATGTGCGGCGGGTGGCGGGAGAACTGGGCGCCGGGCCGCGCCTGATGTTCATGATGTCGTCGGGCGGGTTGACCGCTGCCGACCTGTTCCAGGGCAAGGACGCGCTGCTCTCCGGCCCGGCTGGCGGGGTCGTCGGCATGGTCGAGACGGCGAAGCTCGCCGGCTTCGAAAAAGTCATCGGCTTCGATATGGGCGGCACCTCTACCGACGTCGCCCATTATGACGGCGAATACGAGCGCGCCTTCGACACCGAGGTCGCCGGCGTGCGCATCCGCGCGCCGATGATGCGCATCCACACCGTCGCCGCCGGCGGCGGCTCGATCCTGCATTACGAAGCAGGCCGCTTCCGCGTCGGCCCGGATTCCGCCGGCGCCAATCCCGGCCCTGCCGCCTACCGGCGCGGCGGCCCGCTCGCCGTCACCGATGCCAATGTCATGCTCGGCAAATTGCAGCCCGATTTCTTTCCGGCGATTTTTGGGCCCGGCCAGGACCAGGCGCTCGACATCGGAAGGGTTGGCGAAAAATTCGCGGCACTTGCCGCCGAAATCGGCGACGGCCGGACGCCCGAGGCGGTCGCCGAAGGCTTTGTCACCATCGCCGTCGAGAACATGGCCAACGCCATCAAGAAGATCTCGGTGCAGCGCGGCTATGACGTCACCGAGTATCTGCTGAACTGTTTTGGCGGCGCCGGCGGCCAGCACGCCTGCCTGGTCGCCGATGCGCTCGGCATGGAAGCGGTGCTGATCCATCCCTTCTCGGGCCTGCTTTCGGCTTACGGCATCGGCCTCTCGTCGGTCTTCGCCTCGCGCCAACAGGGTCTGCTGCAGCCGCTTGCCGAAGAATCCCGCTCGGCGATCGAGGCACTGATCACGGCGCTGCGCGGCGACGTCATTGCCGAGCTTGGCGAGCAAGGCATTGCCGAGGACGCGGTTTCGACGAGACCTGTCCTGCACATCCGATATGACGGTACCGACACGGCGCTGCCGGTGAATTTCGAGCATGGCTCGATCTTCCGCGCCAGGAGCGATTTCGAGACGGCGCATAAGGCGCAGTTCGGTTTCGTCTATGACGACAAGCCGATCGTCATCGAGACGGTCGCCGTCGAAGGCATGGAAGCCGCTCGACAGGACAAGGCTGAGGCCTACGCCCCTGCCGGACCGGCAGGAGTTGAGGTCAAACCTTCGGAAAACCGGCGCATCTACACCGAAGGCCGCTGGCACGAGGCCGGCGTCTACCGCCGTGAAAACCTGCGGCCATCCCGCAGGGTCGCCGGGCCCGCGCTGATCATCGAGCCGAACCAGACCATCGTCGTCGAGCCGGGCTGGCGCGCTGAAATCACCAGTCTCGATCACGTCGTGATTCGCCGGACAGAAAGAAAGGCGCGTACCGCGGCGCTCGGCACCAAAGCCGATCCGGTGATGCTGGAAGTCTTCAACAACCTCTTCATGTCGATCGCCGAGCAGATGGGCGTGACGCTGCAGAACACCGCCTATTCGGTCAACATCAAGGAACGGCTCGATTTCTCCTGCGCCGTGTTCGACCGCCACGGCGCGCTGGTCGCCAACGCGCCGCACATGCCGGTGCATCTGGGTTCCATGGACCGTTCCGTTGAAACCATCATTCGCCTAAATTCCGGCGACATCCATCCCGGCGACGTGTTTGCGCTCAATGCCCCTTACAATGGCGGCACGCATCTGCCCGACATCACGGTGGTGACGCCTGTCTTCAACGATGCGCTAAATGAGATCCTGTTCTGGGCGGCATCGCGCGGTCATCACGCCGATGTCGGCGGCACCGCGCCCGGCTCGATGACGCCGCTGGCGACAACGGTCGATGAGGAAGGCGTGCTGTTCGACAATTTCCGCATCGTCGACCGCGGCCGCTTCCGTGAGAAGGAGTTGGAGACGCTGCTTACCGACCATCCTTATCCGGCGCGCAATCGCGTCCAGAACATCGCCGACCTCAAGGCGCAGATCGCCGCCAACGAAAAGGGCGTGGCGGAGCTGCGCAAGATGGTCGCGCATTTCGGCCTCGATGTGGTCGAGGCCTATATGGGCCATGTCCAGGACAATGCCGCCGAAAGCGTGCGCCGCGTGATCGAGCGGCTCCCCGACAGCGCGGCTTATGAATACCCCACCGACACCGGCCAGGTGATCAAGGTGAAGATCACCGTCGACCGCCAAAAGCGCGAGGCGACGGTCGATTTCACCGGCACCTCGCCTGTCATGAAGAACAATTTCAACGCGCCGGAGCCCGTCGCCCGCGCCGCGGTGCTTTATGCCTTCCGCGTCATGGTCGAGGACATGATCCCGATGAACGCCGGATGCCTCAGGCCGATCAACATCGTTATTCCGGATGGCTGCATGCTCAAACCGTCCTATCCGGCGGCGGTCGTCGCTGGCAATGTCGAGACCTCGCAGCATGTCACCAACGCGCTGTTCGGCGCGATGGGCGCGATGGCCAACGCCCAAGGCACGATGAACAACCTCACCTTCGGCAACAGGAAATACCAGTATTACGAGACGATCTGCTCCGGCTCGCCGGCGGGCCGGATGAATTCCGGGCGCGGCTTCGCCGGAACGTCCGGCGTCCATACCCACATGACCAATTCGCGCCTTACCGACCCCGAGGTGCTGGAACTGCGCTTCCCCGTCGTGCTGGAAGACTTCCATATCCGCGAAGGCTCCGGCGGCAAGGGCAAGTGGAACGCCGGCGACGGCACCAGGCGCACCATCCGCTTCCTCGAAAAGATGGAATGCGCGATCCTGTCCTCGCACCGCAACCGGCCGCCCCAGGGCCTCGAAGGCGGCGGCGACGGCGAGGCCGGCTCGACCAAGGTCAGGCGCAATGACGGATCGGTCGACGTCCTGAAGGCCTGCGACCAAACCACGCTCGATGCCGGCGAGGCCGTCATCGTCACCACGCCGACACCCGGAGCGTTCGGAAAGGCGTAAGAACAGCGTCAACAGGCTGTCACCTGGCTGTCATGCCGCTGCGCTACCCGCTTGCGCCAACGCAAACGGGGAATCACCTTTCCATGTCGGACGTATCCGGAGAACTCGTTTATCGTCGAGGCAAGGAAGTCGGAAAGGCGGTCTACCAGAACCGGGCACTGTCGAAGGACGGCGTTTCCGAGCGGCTCTTCGCCTTCCTGTTCTCCGGCCTCGTCTATCCGCAGATCTGGGAAGACCCCGAGGTCGACATGGAGGCCATGCAGCTTGGCGCGGGGCACCGGGTCGTCACGATCGCCTCGGGCGGCTGCAACATTCTGGCCTATCTCACCCGCTCGCCGGCCCGGATCGACGCCGTCGATCTCAACGCCGCGCATGTCGCGCTGAACCGCATGAAGGTGGAAGCGGTGCGCCACCTGCCGACGCAGCGCGACCTGTTCCGCTTCTTCGGCGCCGCCGGCACCAGCCACAATTCGGACGCCTATGATCGCTTCATCGCGCCGCATCTCGATCCGGTCAGCCGCCACTACTGGGAGCGCCGCAATTGGCGCGGCCGCCGCCGCATCTCGGTCTTCAACCGTAACTTCTACCAGACCGGCCTGCTCGGCCTCTTCATCGCCATGGGCCATCGCGTCGCAAAACTGTTCGGCGTCGACCCGGCCGGCATCATGAAGGCGGAGAACATCGGCGAGCAGCGCCGCTTCTTCAACGAGAAGCTGGCGCCGATCTTCGACACGAAGCTCTTGCGCTGGGCGACCTCGCGCAAGGCTTCGCTGTTCGGCCTCGGCATTCCGCCGGCGCAATATGACTCGCTGATCACCTCCGGCGACGGTTCGATGGCGAGCGTGCTCAAGGCGCGGCTGGAAAAGCTCGCTTGCGATTTCCCGCTCAAGAACAATTACTTCGCCTGGCAGGCCTTTGCCCGACGCTACCCTCAACCCGGTGAAGCGGCGCTGCCTGCTTATCTGGAAGAGGGCAATTACAAGACGATCCGCAACAACATCGATCGCGTCGCCATCCACCACGCCAATCTGATCAAGTTCCTTGCCGCCAACGATGCGGGCAGCGCCGACCGCTTCGTCCTGCTCGACGCGCAGGACTGGATGACCGACGACCTGCTCAACGCGCTGTGGACCGAGATCACCCGCACCGCTTCGGTGGGCGCCCGCGTCATCTTCCGCACCGCGGCCGAACCAAGCCTCCTTCCCGGCCGTGTCTCCGGTTCGCTGCTCGACCAATGGATCTACGAGGCCGACGCCTCGCGCGAATTCTCGGCAAAAGACCGCTCGGCGATCTATGGCGGCTTCCACCTCTATGTGAAGCGCGCAGCATGAGCACGACGGAGCTGCCGGCCAGCCATGCCGAACTGATGGACGGCGTCTACCGCTGGCAGCGCCATATCTATGACCTGACCCGCAAATATTATCTGCTTGGCCGAGACCGGCTGATCGACGGGCTGGACGTGCCGCAGGGCGGCACCGTTCTGGAGCTCGGCTGCGGCACCGGCCGCAACATCGCCCTTGCCGCCTACCGCTATCCGGAGGCCCGTTTCTTCGGCCTCGACATCTCGGCCGAGATGCTGGAGACGGCAAACGCGGCCGTCGCGCGTGAAGGTCTGTCCGGCAAAGTCAGCCTGGCGCGCGGCGACGCCACCAATTTCGACGCCAAGGCTCTCTTCGGCATCGAACGCTTCGACCGCGTCTTCATCTCCTATTCGCTGTCGATGATCCCCGGCTGGGAAAAGACCGTATCGGCCGCCCTTGCCGCGCTCGCCTCTGGCGGCTCGCTGCATGTCGTCGATTTCGGCCAGCAGGAAGGCCTGCCGCCCTGGTTCCGCGCCCTGCTGCGCGGCTGGCTGCGGAAATTCCATGTCGCGCCGCGCGCTTCACTGCGCGACGTGCTTGAATCGGAATCGCAGCGCACCGGCGCAACCTTCCGTTTCAGAACGCTTTATCGCGGCTATGCCTGGCTGGCCGTGATCGGATCCTGCAAATAGCAAACGCGATCAGTGCAGCGCCTTCACCAGCGCCCCAACCATCCTCTGTGGTCGATATCCGAACTTGCCCGGCGTCAGCCCAAGCCGCACCACCACCAACTGCTCCGACGGAATGATTGCCACCGTCTGGCCGTCATGGCCCTCCATCCAGTAGGTGTCTTTGGGCAGGCCTGCAGCGACGCCTGCGCCGGGATTTTCCTCATCGCCCGGGCCTTCAATCCAGACTTGTCCCTTGCCGTAGACCTTCGAGGCCGGCACGGGCTCGCGCATCCAGTCGACGAAACCGGCAGGCAGTATCTGGTTTCCGTTCCAGACGCCGCCCTGCAGCAGGAATTGACCGAAGCGCGCCCAGTCATGCGCCGTGGCATAGAGGTAGGAGGAGCCGACGAACGTGCCTTGCTCGTCGGTCTCGAGCACCGCGCTGTGCATACCGAGCGGCTCGAACAGCGCCGTGCGCGGCCATGCCAGCGCCTTCGCCTTGTCGCCGATCGCGTCCTGCCACAGCCGCGACAGCATCACCGCCGTGCCGCTCGAATAGGAAAACACTTTTCCCACCTCGCCGGTCAGCGGTTGAGCCTCGGCGAAGCGAGCCATGTCCGGCTCGAGATAAAGCATGCGCGTCACGTCGGCGACGTCGCCATAGTCCTCGTTGAACGCCAGCCCGCTCGACATTGCCATCATGTCGGCAAGGCTGACGGCGGCGCGTCCGTCGGCCTTCCACGGCTTGAACAGGCCCTTGTTGTCGAGCGCCAGCTTGCCGTCCTTGATCAGCGTGCCGACGATCGCGGCATTCACCGTCTTGGTCATCGACCAGCCGAGCAGCGGCGTCTTGGCCGAAAAGCCCTCGCCATAACGCTCGGCGACGATGCGGCCGTTCTTCACGACCACGATGGCGCGCATGCCAATGCCGGCCATAGCGGCATCGTCGACGATCTTCGCGACTTCGGGGTTCTGCGAAGCATCCACACGCTCACCATCGGGCCAGAGCGCGTCGGGCTGCGCCGCCGCCGGCGGCGCGGCACGCAGCGATATCTGCCTTGCCTTGCCGGTGTCGCCGTCCGGAACCGACGCGCAGCCGACGCCATCGCGCTCGACGGCAACGCTCTTGCCGAAAAACCCAAGCAAGCCCGCCGAAACGAGTCCTCTTTCCTTGTCGACGGAGACCTTCATCAGCTTGAGCAACGGATGGCCGGGCGCCTGCACGTCGACGGCAAGAACCTCTTTGGCGTCGCGGCCGGCGATGAAGACATTCGAGCAGACGATCTTGGCCGCATAGCCGGAGCCGACGCGGATCAGCTCCGGTGGCGCGAGATAGAGCCAGGCGAAGAGTGCCGCCACCGCCAGGACCACAAGCCCAAGCAGCCATTTGATGAACTTCACCACAGCCCGCATCGTCCCCCGCCTTTCGGATTCGCCGGCTCGATTTATGTCATCGATTTGCCGCCATTGCTTCCGCAAAATCGCCGGCATCGTCGAGCGCCGTCAATGGATTATCAACCATGTTCGGCGATCAAATGCTCCATGTCGCCCAAAAGTGCGCAGCGGTTTTGGGACAACGACATGGACAGACAAACGAGACTTAGGACGGTCATGTGGGGCGATCGTCCGGAGGGGGCCTGCGTAAGCGACCGCCATCATTAAAGGACCCACCAGCGGCCGGCTGAACCCGGCTCGGGGGATATCATGCGCCGTTTTGCGGCCATCCTGATGCTTACGCTGCTGGGCGCCTGCTCGACCGTGGAGGACCTCTCACCATTGTCGCCGTCGTCGCAGACCGTTGCCGTGCGCGCACCCAAATTCGAGGACTCCAATCCGCATGAGTGGGACAGCGGCGCGCCGTGGACATACGCCATCCACGGCACCGATGTTTCCAAATACCAGACCTCGGTCGACTGGCCGACCGCCAAGGCCAGCGGCATCTCCTTCGCCTTCATCAAGGCGACCGAGGGCGGCGATCGTTTCGACGACTATTTCAACGAGCACTGGGCGCGCACAAGAGCGGCCGGAGTTCCGCGCGCCGCCTATCATTTCTTCTATTTCTGCACCCCGGCGGAAACCCAGGCGCGCTGGTTCATCGCCAATGTCCCGCGAGACCCGTCGGCGCTGCCGCCGGTGCTCGACATGGAATGGAACCCGAAATCGCCGACCTGCAGGCTGCGCCCCGATCCGGCCACCGTGCGCAGCGAAATGACCGTCTTCCTCCAAATGGTCGAGCGCTACTACGGCAAGAAGCCGATCATCTACACCTCGGTCGATTTCTTCGACGACAACCAATTGGCGACCTTCCGCGGCTATCCCTATTGGCTGCGCTCGGTCGCCGGCCATCCGCGCGAGAAATACGGCAGCCACCCCTTCACCTTCTGGCAGTACACCGGCACCGGCATCGTGCCCGGCATGATCGGCAAGTCCGACATCAACGTCTTCAACGGCTCGGAAGCCGCCTGGAAGAAGTGGCTGCGGCAGAACACCCGTTGACATCGGCCGTCCCGCCTGCTTTTCGACACGGCGGGCGGCGAAACATGCAACCGCTGGTAATCCGGAGCGGCGCACTCGTGCGAGTGCCTGGCGCGGCTCCCGAACTTTGAAATCCTCGCATGCGCCTTTCCGATCCCGGTCCGGATCGCGATGGTGTCATGCGCCGGTCTCGAAAGGAAAGCGATGCGATTGCGCGTTGAAATCCTGGCGGCGCTCTTTGTCGGCGTGTTTGCGCTGCCTGCCGCGGCACAGGAATGCGGCGGCGATTTCGAGGCCTGGAAGCAGGGCGTCGCGGCCGAAGCCAAGGCGGCCGGCGTCGGCGCCGTCGGGCTCGACGCGCTGGAGGACGCCACCATCGACCAGCGGGCGCTGGCGCGGGACCGTGCCCAGGGCGTGTTCACCCAGACCTTCACCGAATTCGCCAATCGCATGATCTCGGCCTACCGCCTGAAGCAGGGCGCGGCCAATCTAAAGAAATATGCCGATGTTTTCGCCCGCGCCGACAAGGAGTTCGGCGTTCAGCCGGCCATCATCGCTGCTTTTTGGGGCCTGGAGACCGACTTCGGCGCCGTCCAGGGCGACTTCCATACGCTGAATGCGCTGGTGACGCTTTCGCATGATTGCCGCCGCCCTCAGCTCTTCCGGCAGCAATTGGTGCCGCTGCTCATCTTGATCGACCGCGGCGTGCTGCCGGCCGACGTCAAAGGCGCCTGGGCCGGCGAGATCGGCCAGACGCAGATCCTGCCGACCGACTATCTTGCCAAGGGCCTGGACGGCGACGGCGACGGCAAGGTCGACCTCAGGAACAGCGTGCCGGACGTCATCATGACCACGGCCAATAAGATCATGTCGCGCGGCTGGAAGCGCGATCAGCCCTGGGTCCAGGAAGTGCGCGTTCCCGACGAGATGCCATGGGACCAGACCGGCCGCACCAACAAGCTGCCGCTGTCGCAATGGGCGCAATGGGGTGTCACCGAACCCAACGGCAACCCGCTTATCGACAATGGTCTCAGGGCTGGTCTGGCGCTGCCGATGGGTCGCAAGGGTCCCGCCTTCCTGACCTACGACAATTTCGACGTCTATCTGGAATGGAATCAGTCCTTCACCTACGCGCTGACGGCGGCCGTGCTTGCGACCCGCCTTGCCGGCGCGCCGCAATTCGATCCGCGCACGCCCGAGCAAGGCCTGAGCGGCGACCAGATGAAGGCCTTGCAGACCAAGCTCGAAGCCAAGGGCTACGACGTCGGCACGGTCGACGGCATCCTCGGCACCAACACGCGCGAAGCGGTCCGCAAGGAGCAGACGCGGCTCGGGTTGCCGGTCGATGGCTGGCCGACGCCGGAGCTTTTGGCGAAGCTGTAGCGCCCTTCCCTTCTCCCCTTGCGGGGGAAGGTGGATCGGCGCGCAAGCGCCGAGACGGATGTTCCAGCGGAGTGAGACGTTGGCTTTCCCTGGAGCACCCCTCATCGGTCGTCTTCGGCGACACCCACAAGGGGAGAAGGGGAGCTCAATCCGCCATCGTCTCCAGGCTGGCCAACCCTTGCGGCGCGTCGCCTTCGTCGAAGGGCGTCGTCACCTCGACGAATGTGTCGGGAAAGAAGCCGTTGAAGCGGGTCCTCAGCGACAGCGAGTAGGCGCCGATATGGCCGATCTCGATCCAGTCGCCGGTGTCGACCGTTTCCGGCAGCCAGAACGGTCTGGACAGGATATCGACGGAATCGCAGGTCGCGCCGCAGACCTTGAACGGCACGATGGTCTTCTCGTCGCCGTTGCGCGTGCGGATCGCGGGATCGGGGATGAAGCGTGCCGGCAGCGTGATCTTGCCGGTCCATGAATCCGACAGCGACGCCCAGATGCCGTCATTGATGTAGAGCCGCTTGCCCTTGCGCAACAGCACCCGCACGATCAGCGACAGGCACCGCGCCACGATCACCCGGCCGGGCTCGGCCACCAGCGGCATCTGGTCGAACTGATATTCTTTCAGGTCGCCGGCCAGCCGCGACATAAGCTGGCCGAGCGAAGGCATCTCGACCTGCCTGCGGTTGGGGTCGTGGCCATATTCGGCGGGAAAGCCGCCGCCGACATCCAGCCCGGCAATGTCGAAGGTCAGACGGTTGCGCACCCAGTCGGCCGAGGCCAGCGCCCTCTCATAGGTGTCGGGATCCTCGATCTGGCTGCCGACGTGGAAGCAGAGCCCTACCTTGTAGCCGGTGCGGTTCAGCCGCTCGGCAAGCTCGACCGCATTGGCCGGCCCGGCGCCGAATTTCTTCGACAATTCGTAAGCCGCATGGCCCTTGGTCTGAATCCGGACGAAGACGGTGATGGCGCCCGGGTCGATATCGAGCGCCCGCACCACCCGCGTCAGCTTGGTGATCTCGTCCTCATGGTCGAGCGAGATCACCCGGATGCCGTATTTCTCCAGGGCCAGCTTGATGTCCGACTGCGCCTTGACCGGATGCATGTAGAGCATCTCGGCATCCGCCGAGACCGCGCGCACGGCGGCGAACTCGCCGGGTGACGCGACGTCGAATGTGCCGACGCCGGCCTCGACCAGCGTCTTCAGCACGATCTGCTCGCCATTGGTCTTGACCGCATAAGCGGTCTTGCCGGGAAACATGCCCATGAACTGCAGGGCATCCTCCTTCAGCACCTGCGGGCGAAAACAATAGACCGGATCGTCGGGACGAAGCGCCAGTGCCGCATCACGGGCATTTCCGAATCGCTGCATCGACGAATCCTCAGGTCTGGAGCGCGCACAATTAATCCTAGCTAACCGCCAAAGAAAACAGTTCTGTGTCTGGCGACCCGGAGCGGCCTATTGCACATTTTGGCGACGCTAAACCACCAGTCAGGTTTCGGGTGGCCCTTGCCTGCGGACGCGATATCGGTTGGTGAGGTGTAACGGCTGAAATTGAAATCGGCCCGGGGAGGAACAGGACATGTCCATTACGGCCGCCGCCGCGCCGACGCGCGGACCGATGACGCTCAAGGATTGGGCGCAGCTTCTCTTGCTCGGCGCGATCTGGGGCGGCTCGTTCTTCTTTGCCCGCATTGCCGTTTCCGAAATCCACCCGCTGGCGCTGGTGCTGTTTCGCGTCGCCATCGCCGCGATCGCACTCCAGCTCTATCTGGCGGTCCGCGGCCCCTCGTTCCGGCTCGCCTTCCCGCATGCCGGCCTGTTCTTCCTGCTGGCGCTCACCAACAACGTCGTGCCCTTCTCGCTGATCTTCGCCGGGCAGACGCAGCTCGGTGCCGGCGTCGCCTCGGTGCTCAACGCCACGACGCCGTTCTGGACGCTTGTCCTGGCCAACGCGCTAACGACCGACGAAAAGCTGTCCTGGAACAAGCTGGCCGGCATCGGGCTCGGTGTTGCGGGAACGGCGGTAATGATCGGCCCGGGCCTTATTGCCGGCCTCGGCGGCCCTGTCTGGGCCAAGTTCGCGCTGATCGGCGCCTCAGTGTCCTACGCAATCGCCCTGATGATCGCGCGCCGCTTCAAGGGCGTGCCGTCGCCGGTCATCGCCACCGGGCAACTGACGGCATCGAGCATCATCATGATCCCCATCGTGCTCATTGCCTATGGGCCGACGGGCTTGTTTTCGGCCTCGCCACCGGTCTGGGCCGCGGTGCTGGGGCTGGCGCTGCTGTCCACCGCCTTCGCCTATATCCTCTATTTCAACCTCGTCGCCTCGGCCGGCGCCACCAATGCCTCGCTGGTCACCTTGATCGTGCCGGTCAGCGCGGTGCTGCTCGGCTTCCTCTTCCTCGGCGAGCGGCTGGCGCTGTTCGAGATCGGCGGCATGACTCTGATCGGACTCGGTCTGATCACCATCGATGGACGATTGTTCGGCAAATGGTAGCGGTGTCATGTCACAGCGGCGCCACAATTTATTCACAACCGTGAAGCCGGCTTTTGCCAAAGAGTTTCAACGGCTAATGGCAAATTCCAGGTCGCAAATTCCACAACCATGTCGCATTGCAGCACGTTTTCCGCTTGCCTGTGACCCAAATGACTCTAGATTCCGGCCATAGCTCTGAAGAGGAGGCTATGGCATGGGACTGGCGAGGCCGATCAACGCTTTGATGATTTGTGCCGCATTTGCATTCATCGGTGCCCTTATCATAGGTGTTCTTCCCTGACCCGCCAAAGCCGGGAAGACTAAGCACCGAAATAGTCCAACAGTTCGAAAAGGCCGGGTTCTACCCGGCCTTTTCCGTGGAAACCCTGACTTCCCGTTACAGCTTTGGCTCAAGCCGCGGCGGATCCGGCTGCCTCCGCCTCATGCGAGCGGATGCCGATCATGTGGCAGACGGCAAAGACGAGGTCGGCGCGGTTCATCGTGTAGAAATGGAAGTCGCCGACGCCGCGCTCGACAAGGTCGAGCACCTGCTCGGCCGCCACGGCCGAGGCCACCAGCGCATGCGTCTGGGGGTCGTTCTCCAGTCCTTCGAAGCGCTCGGCCAGCCATGCCGGAACCAGGGCGCCGCAGCGAGACGAGAAATTGGCGACCTGCGTGAAATTATGCACCGGCAGGATGCCCGGCACGATCGGGATATAGATGCCGGCGCGCCGCGCCCGCTCGACATAGCGCTCGTAGAGGTCGTTATCGAAGAAGAATTGGGTGATCGCCCGCGTCGCGCCATTGTCGGCCTTGCGCTTCAGCATATCGATGTCGGTGGCAAAATCCGGGCTTTCCGGATGCTTTTCCGGATAGGCGGAGACCGAGATGTCGAAATCGCCCGCGTTCTTCAGCGCGCCCACCAGTTCGGCGCCATTGGCATAGCCGTCGGGATGCGGACGATAGCTTGTGCCGACACCTGCCGCCGGATCGCCGCGCAGCGCCACGAAGCGCTTAACGCCCATATCCGCGAATTCGCGGATGACCGTGTCGACCTGATCGCGCGCCGCATCGACGCAAGTCATGTGCGCCGCAGGCGTCAGCGATGTCTCGTTCAAGATGCGCTTGACCGTGCGCGCCGTGCGCTCACGGGTCGAGCCGCCGGCGCCATAGGTCACCGAGACGAATTTCGGCTTCAGCGGCTCCAGCCTTGTGACCGTGTCCCACAGCCTTACTTCCATCTCGTCGGTCTTCGGCGGGAAAAATTCGAACGAGACCCTGACCTTGTCGCCGATGTCGGGGCGGCGGGAAAAGCGGAACTGGTTCATCAGGCTGTTTCCCTTACTGGCAAGGAATCGTTGGACGGATCGGCGATCAAAAGGCGACGGTCGCGGCCGAGCCAGAGCTTCACCGTAAGCCCTGCCTCGTTGCCGCCGCGCGGCTCGAATTCCTGGCTGTCCTCGAGATCGAGGCCGGCCTCCTCGAACCAGTCGGACATCTGCCGGTCGGAGAAGCCCAGCCGCATGTGCGCGTGCTGGTCGCGCAGGAATTCGAGATTATGCGGCGCGAAGTCGACGACGATCAGCCGGCCCGATGGCCTGAGCAGCCGTGCCGCTTCGGCGATGGCGCGGGCGGGATCGTCGAGATAGTGCAGCACCTGGTGAATGGTGACGAGATCGAAGGCGTTGCGCTCGACCGGCGGCGAGAAAATATCTCCCTGGCGAACCTGCGCATTGGCGATGCCGGCCTTGTCGAGATTGGCGCGCGCCACGGTCAGCATCTCGCGCGACATGTCGATGCCGACGCCGCGCCGGTAGAGCGGCGCGAAGATTTCGAGCAGCCTGCCCGTGCCGGTGCCGAGGTCGAGCATCGACTGGAACGGCCGCTTGCCGACGAGCCTGATGAGTGCCGCCTCCACCGCGCGGTCCGGCACATGCAGGGAGCGGATGTGATCCCAGCTCGCGGCATTCTCGGAGAAATATTCAGCGGCCCGGTCCTGCCGCTTGCGCTTCACCGCCGCCAGCCGCTCGAGATCGCGCACCACCTGCGGATCGGCCTCGCTTATGCCCGACACCAGACGCTGGACGAAATCGCGCGAATTATCGATGTCGGTCAGCCTGAAAAAAGCCCAGGACCCTTCCTGATAGCGGCCGATCAGCCCGGCATCGAGCAGCAGCTTCAGATGACGCGAGACGCGCGGCTGCGACTGGCCAAGGATCTCGGTGAGGTCGGATACGGTGAGATCCCCGCGCGCCAGCAGCACCAGGATGCGCAGCCGGCTGGATTCGGCCGCCGCCTTCAATGTATCTACCATTGTGTCGAGCGAGACATGCATGAGCGGGCTCTCGTTGAAAGATATAAAGATATGTTTATGTCGGTTTTGATATCCTGGCAAGCGCTATGTCGCTTCCGGACAAGAAAATGGCGCAGCCGTGATCCGCGCGTGGCAGACGGTTCTTGTGTGGGGTGAAGAAGATGTTTGAAACGCGCGAAGGTGAGACGCTTCTTGCAGCCGATCCGGCGGGGTTGCGGCCGGACGGCTATCTCGTCTTCCTCGGCCGCATCGTCTCGCCCTGGGCCAGTCGCGAGAATTGCCCCAAGAACATGCGCGCCGCTCGGGAATTGGGGCGAGCCGCGACGGTCGTGATCGACGAGCCCTATCGCCCGGGGCTGCAAAGCCTGGAACGCGCCAGCCACGTCGTCATCCTGTCCTGGCTCCACCACGCGCCGCGGAATCTGATTGTGCAGAAACCGCGCCATGCGGCTGAACCGAAAGGCGTTTTCTCGCTGCGTTCCCCTGCCCGGCCGAACCCTGTCGGCCTGCATGTGGCGAAACTCGTCGCACTCCACATCGAGGCCGGCCGGATCGGGATCGACGCCATCGATGTGCTCGACGGGACACCGGTCATCGACATCAAGCCTTATTACGCTTCCACGGATGCCTTCCCGGAAGCGACGATTGCCGGGCGGGACGAGAAATGAACGCACCCACCGGCCGCCGCCGCGCCATCGCCAAGGCGCTGACCGCGCTGTTGCCGCTCGCGCCCTACGCCGACGTGGAAGAGATCCGCGCCGACGCCGGGTCGGTGCATATGAAGAGCTTGCCGCCGACGATCGCGGTATGGCTGGCCACCATCGCCCAT
Source organism: Mesorhizobium sp. CA4 (assembly GCF_020165075.1). Taxonomy (NCBI): domain Bacteria; kingdom Pseudomonadati; phylum Pseudomonadota; class Alphaproteobacteria; order Hyphomicrobiales; family Phyllobacteriaceae; genus Mesorhizobium; species Mesorhizobium sp. CA4. The sequence continues at coordinate 25,303 of NZ_JAIUHK010000006.1, read as the reverse complement.
GTCCGCCATGTCCACACCGATTACGAGAAATTGCTCGCCGAGGGCTATGACCGGGATTCGGCGCGCTTCTTCGTAATCGGCCGGACCAATGAGGTGCTCACCCGTTGGCGCGCTACACGCCTGCTTCAGGAAGACGACGAGGACGAATAGGCGCCTTCGCCCTCTATGCGCATCCCACCAAATTAAATCGGATGCCGCCTCTGGAAAAACGGCGGCGGCGCCGTACATGGGATAAGCGGAGATTCCTCCGTTTATCCCTCCGAATTCATCGCCCTCTGGGCAAGGACAGCAGATCATGACTGACAAGGTTTGGTTCATCACCGGATCGTCGAAGGGCTTTGGCCGCGTCTGGGCCGAGGCCGCGCTCGCCCGCGGCGATCGCGTCGCCGCAACCGCGCGCGATGCCGGCACGCTTGCCGATCTCGTCGAGAAATATGGCGACAAGGTCGCTGCCATGCAGCTCGACGTCACCGACAAGCAGGCGGTCGACGCCGCGATCGCCGAAGCGCAGAAGCGCTTCGGCCGGCTCGATGTCGTCATCAACAATGCCGGCTACGGCCATTTCGGCGCCATCGAGGAGGTCAGCGAGCAGGAAGCACGCGACCAGATCGAGACCAACATCTTCGGCGCACTTTGGGTGACCCAGGCCGCGCTGCCCATTATGAGGGCGCAACGCTCCGGCCACATCATCCAGATCTCCTCGATCGGCGGCGTCAACGCCTTTGGCTCGCTCGGCCTTTATCACGCCTCGAAATGGGCGCTGGAAGCCTTCAGCCAGTCGCTCAGCCTGGAGGTCGCCGGCTTCGGCATCCACGTCACCCTTGTCGAGCCGGGCGGCTTCTCCACCGACTGGGCCGGGCCGTCGGCCAAGGTCTCCAAGCCGTTGGAGGCCTATGAGCCGGTCCGCGCGGCGATGGCCGAGCGCCGCAGCCGCTCGGTCGCCGGCGATCCGCAAGCGACCGGACCGGCGATGCTGGCGATCGTCGATGCCGCCGAGCCGCCGCTCAGGGTCTTCTTCGGCGATGGCGGCCTGCCGATGATCAGGCAGGAATATGCCAACCGCATCGCCACCTGGGAAAAGTGGGACCATGTCTCGGTGATGGCGCAGGGCGCCAACAAGAACCGCAAAGCCTGACACTGCCTTGGCCGGACCTGGACCGGCCGAGGCATGTTGAGATTCAGGTCAGGGCGAGTCGAGAACGGTGGTTTCCGAGAACCGGAACGGAGCGTGCGTTTGGGCACGTGAGTACCGGAAGCGCAGGAAATCGCCGTTTCGCAGGCCGACCTCACCTGAATATCAGCATGCCTCACCGATAAATCCACTGCTCGGGGACCCGGATGGAAATCTCTTCGCCAGCCCGAATGACGCCCGGCTTTTCGACCCAGGCGACGAGGCCGCGCAGTCGCTTCGCCTCCTTGGGGAAGAGCAGCGCGGTGGCATTGTGATCCGCGGCGCCGACATGCTCGGCGATCGACTGTCCGGCAACGCGGCACGGCTTGTTCTGGCCGTCGACCTTGAGTGTCACGCCACCGTTGAAGAACATCAGCGAACCGGCCGGCAGCATCGAAAGATGCGGCACGCCTTCGATCACAAGATTGGCGCCGATCCACTCCGGCTTGATCTCCTCGAGACCCATGCGTTGCGCGATGATGGCGAGCTCGGCCGCCGCGACAAGTGACAATTGCCGCTCGTTTCGCATCTCGGTGCCGCGCGGATACCAGGGCTCGCGCCCGCCCGAACGCCGCGTTGTGCCGCCATGGAAGTCGCCGGCGATCCCGTCGAAGCCAAGCCGCAGTTCTTCGACCGCCCTCGTCTCGAAATGGTTGTGCGGAGCGGCGTAGAGCGCCGCCGCCTTTGCCGTCAGCTTGCGGCCGGGCACTATGTCGAATGTCGGTTCGGCCGCTGGAAAAAGTTCTAGGTTCGTTTCCTGCATGCCGCTGGTCTAAAGGCCGCTGAGAATGCGGTCCAGTCGAAAGCGCTGATGATCCGATCACACCGTTTGATGGCGATCACGAGGTTATTACCAGAAAATGCCACCCGCGCTGCACACTCGTCGCATTACCGCCGTGCGGCCGACATAAACGATGCGTGCTGTGTCGGGAGCAGGCTCGATCATGCAGGTTGGACACGCTGTCGCGGCGCTTTGGCTGTTCTGGGTGGTGTCCTGGATCCTTGCCGCTGCCTGGGCCGATCCGGCGCAGAAGCGCGCGGACTTCAAGACAGAGGCACGCTACCGCGTCTTTTGGGTGGCCGGCACCGCGCTGCTGTTCGTGCCGGCGCACGACTATGGCGGCCGGCTGCGGCTTTGGACGCCGACGCTTACCGAAGCCTGGATCTGCGTCGCCCTAATCGCCATCGGCATCGCCTTCGCCTGGTGGGCGCGCCTGCATCTCGGCCGGCTGTGGTCCGCCACTGTCACCGCCAAGGCGGATCATCGCGTGGTCGATACGGGCCCATATGGCCTAGTCCGCCATCCGATCTACTCGGGACTGCTGCTGTCCGTCCTGGCGACCATGGCAGTCAAGGGCACGGTATGGGGCATTGCCGGCGCCGCCCTGCTGCTCGTCGGCGTCGTCGTCAAGGCGCGGCTGGAAGAAAGCTTCCTGCGCGGCGAGCTCGGCCCGGCCTATGACGACTACGCCAGGCGCGTGCCCATGCTGGTGCCCTTCGCGCCGGCCTGAAGCCGCATCTCAAAGCATGCGCAGCAGCGCGCCGCCGATCGAATAGCCGGCGCCGAAGGCGCAGATCAGGCCGAAATCGCCAGCCTTCATATCGGCATGGTTCTCCGACAGCGCCACGATCGCGCCGGCGCCGGCGGTGTTGCCGAGCCGCTCCAGCACCATCGGCGCGCGGTCATGGTCGACGTCGTGGCCGAAGGACAGTTTCAGGATCATCGCATTCATGCGCGCATTGGCCTGATGCAGCCAGAAGCGGCGAATGCCTTCCGGCGTCAGCCCGTGCTCGGCCAGGAACTCGACAATGAATTTCTGGCCGGCGACGGTGACTTCCTTGAACACCTTGTTGCCGACCTGCTTGATGAGATTGCCCTCCAGGTTGATCATGTAGGGATCATCCTGCGCCGTGCGCGTGTAGTAGCCGAGATTGGTGCGGATGTTGTTTGACATCTGCGTCCAGGTGCGCGTGTCGAGCACCTCGAAGCGTTCCGGCCGCTTCTCGCCCTGCGCCAAACCCTCGACGACCATGGCGACCGAAGCGTCGCCGAAGATGAAATGCGTCTGCCGGTCGCGGAAATTGAGGTGGCCGGTGATGATCTCCGGCGTCGACACCAGGATGCGCTTGTGCGCCCCTGCCCTCACCAGGTTGACCGCGACATGCAGCGCCGCCGCGGCGGAAGAGCAGCCAAGCCCCATATCGAAGCCGGCGCCCTTGGTGCCTAGCGCCTCCTGCATCTCGATGGCGATGGCCGGATAGGGCCGCTGATGGTGCGAGGCAGAGCAGATCACCAGATCGATCTCCGACCCGTCGACCCCGGCATGGGCAAGCGCCTTCCTGGCCGAAGCGAGGCCGAACTCCGCCTCGAGCGACAGTGCGTCGTCCGGCCGCGCCGGAATGCGCGGCGACATGCGGGTCGGGTCGAGGATGCCCTCGCGCTCGATCACATGGCGGGTTCTCACGCCGGAGGCATGCACGATGAAGTCGCTGTCCGACTTCTGCAAGAGCGGCTCGCCGGTCTCGGCGCGGCGCGCATTCTCGGTGTCGACCCAGCTGTTGAAGCTTGCGACCAGCTCTTCATTGGTGATGACGGGCTCAGGGATTTCGGCGCCGATGCCGCTGATGATGACGCGATGCATGTCCAATCCGTCCGAGAGGCGGCAAGTTGTGCCGAGGCGAGGCGCTACACTTGTCGCATTTGCCCGGTTTATTCCAGCTTAATTCGACAACCACCGCTGGCATTCAGGTGGTGGATGCTCAAGCGCGCTTGGCGACGATGAAGATGCGCGGGAAGCGCAGCAGCACCTTGCCGTTCGCCGTCTTCGGATAGGCCTTGGCGATCTTCGCCGTGTAGCTGTCGAGGAACAGCTTCTTCTCATCCGCATCGAGCGGATCGAGGAAGGGCTTCAGCCCCGTCGACTTGACCCATTCGACGATTGCTTCGGCATCGGCCAGCGGATGGTTGTAGATGGTGTGCCAGATGTCGAGCCGGTCGACGAGCGGCGACAGAAGATCGTAGTAGAAGGACACCGGCGGCAGCGGCGCGCGCGCAGCGCCCTCGAGCTTCGCCGAGAACGGCACTTCCGCCGCGGTTTCGCGCATCAGTCGGTGCGAGGGCTCGCCGAGATTGTCGGGCATCTGGATGGCCAGGGCGCCGCCGGGCGCAAGCAATCCCGTCAGCCGCTGGAACACCGCCGGATGGTCCGGCAACCACTGGAACGCGGCGTTGGCGAAGATGACGTCGACGGGATGCTGCGGTTGCCATCCGGCGGCATCCGCCAGCTCGAAATCGACATTCGGAAGCCGCGCCCGCGCCTTCTCGATCATGTCCGGCGAGGTGTCGAAACCGCTCACCTGGGCATCCGGCCAGCGCTCGACCAGAAGCTCGGTCGAGTTGCCGGGACCGCAGCCGACATCGACCACGCGACGCGGAAAATCGACCGGCACCTGCGCAACCAGATCCCGCGCCGGCCGCGTGCGCTCATCCTCGAACTTCAGATATTGGGCGGCGGACCAGTCAGCCATGTGAGAACCTGCTTTGTTCGCCGCCCTTTGGACTGATCTTATCGCGTCAGCCGCTTGTGGGTCATGCGGTGCGGGGTCGCCGCTTCGGCGCCCAGGCGGCGCAGCTTGTCCTTCTCATATTCCTCGAAATTGCCTTCGAACCACTCGACATGCGCGTCGCCCTCGAAGGCGAGCATGTGGGTGGCCATGCGGTCGAGGAACATGCGGTCGTGGCTGATGATGACCGCGCAGCCGGCATAGGCTTCCAGCGCATCTTCTAGCGCGCCCAGCGTTTCGGTGTCGAGGTCGTTGGTCGGTTCGTCGAGCAAAAGCACGTTGCCGCCGCCCTTCAGCATCTTGGCCAGGTGGACGCGGTTGCGCTGGCCGCCCGAGAGGTTGCCGACCTTCTGCTGCTGGTCGCCGCCGCGGAAGTTGAAGGACGAGCAGTAGGCGCGGCTGTTGACCTCGTGCTTGCCGAGCTTGATGACTTCGGCGCCGCCGGAGATCTCTTCCCATACCGTCTTGTTCGGGTCGAGCGCGTCGCGACTCTGGTCGACATAGCCGAGCCGCACCGTCTCGCCCTTGCGGATCGAGCCGGCATCCGGCGTTTCCTGGCCCGTGATCATCTTGAACAGCGTCGTCTTGCCGGCGCCGTTCGGGCCGATGACGCCGACAATGCCGCCCGGCGGCAGCTTGAACGACAGATCCTCGATCAGGAGCTCGTCGCCGAAGCCCTTGCTGAGGCCTTCGACCTCGATGACGAGGTTGCCGAGGCGCTCGCTCGACGGGATGACGATCTGGGTGTCGGTCGGCTTGCGGTTCTGCGACTGCTCGACCAGTTCTTCATAGGCCTTGATACGCGCCTTGGACTTCGTCTGGCGCGCCTTGGGCGAGGACTGGATCCACTCGCGCTCGCGCCAGATCGACTTCTGGCGCGCGTCGTCCTCGCGGCCTTCCTGGATCAGGCGCTTGGCCTTGGCGTCGAGATATTTGGTGTAGTTGCCCTCGTAAGGGATACCGCGGCCGCGATCGAGCTCGAGGATCCAGCCGGTGACGTTGTCGAGGAAGTAGCGGTCGTGGGTGATGATCAGCACCGAGCCAGGATAGTCGCGCAGATGCTTTTCCAGCCACTGCGTGGTCTCGGCGTCGAGATGGTTGGTCGGTTCGTCGAGCAGCAAGAGGTCGGGCTGCTCGAGCAACAGCCTGCACAGCGCCACGCGGCGGCGCTCGCCGCCCGACAGGTTGGTTACTTCGGAGTCAGGCGGCGGGCATTGCAGCGCGTCCATCGCCATTTCGACCTGCTGTTCGAGATCCCAGAGATTGAGGCGGTCCATCTCGTCCTGGAGCTTGGCCGACTCGTCGGCCGTCTCGTCGGAATAGTTCATCATCAGCTCGTTGTAGCGCTCGATGATGGCGGTCTTCCTGGCGACGCCGTCCATGACGTTTTCACGCACGGTCTTGGTGTTGTCGAGCTGCGGCTCCTGCGCCAGGTAGCCGACGGTGGCGCCCTCGGCCAGCCACGCCTCGCCCTGGAACTCCTTGTCGAGCCCGGCCATGATGCGCAGGATCGTCGACTTGCCCGAGCCGTTGGGGCCGAGAATGCCGATCTTGGCATCCGGATAGAAGGACAGGTGAACGTTATCGAGCACCTTCTTGGTGCCGTAGGCCTTCGACAGGCCGGACATGTGATAGATGAACTGGCGAGCCACGCGCGCTTTCCCTGGAAACTGAAGTGTCAAGGTGGATGGGGGTTGGGCGCTATGTAGGCGATGAAGCGCCGAACGGCAATCGCTTTCGGCGCGAGACGCGCCAATCGGCGCGGATTCGCCGGTTTGCGGCGCCCAAATTCGCTCAGGGCTTTTTCGCCGCTCTCGCGATCGCGCGAAATCGGGGGTTAACCATTCGCCTTCAAAACGATGCTAGGTTGGGAAATCGCGGCCATGCTGCGGTTTCGGGGAAGGATCGGATCGACGACGTGCTGAACGGTGCCCTGCTCCTTGCCGAAGCGGTTCTCTATTTCGGTGCCATGGTCACGCTTTTCCGCTTCCGGCGCCGCATCGGGCTTGGCGTGTTCATCTGCGCGCTCGGCGTCATGCATTTCCTCGAAACCTACCTTGCCAGCGTCTTCTACGTCGCGCTGCCGTTCGGGCTGGTGTCGCCAGGCTCCGCCGTGCTCTTCTCCGGCAAGCTCGTCATGCTGCTTCTGCTCTACATGAAGGAGGATGCGGCGACCGTTCGCCAGCCGATCTACGGCCTGCTGCTTGGCAACGCAGTGATGATCGGGCTGGTACTGGTCCTGCGCCTGCACGCGATCGCTCCGCTTCCAAGCGGCAAGCTTCCCGATATCGCCTTCATCGACGAGATGGGCTGGCTGATGGTCTGGGGCACCACGCTGCTCTTCGTGGACGCAATCCTGATCATCCTGCTCTACGAGAAGCTCGGCGCCTATCTGCGCGCAAGGCCATTCCTACGCATCCTCGTATCGGTCGCCTGCGTGCTCACCTTCGACCAGGCCGGCTTCTTCACCGCGCTGCATTTCGTCGCCGGCGCGCCGGTCGAGGTCTTCTTCGGCGGCTGGTTCGCCAAGATGGGCGCAGCGCTTGCCTATAGCGGCATGCTCGTCGCGTATCTGAAATGGGTCGAAGACCACGATGTCGCCGTGCCGCGCGGCCTCTCCGACATTTTCGACGCCCTCACCTATCGCGAGCGCTACGAAGCGCTGATCAAACATGTCGGCCGTGACGGCCTCACCGGCCTGCTGCATCGCGGCAGTTTCGATGCCGACGGCGAGTCCGCAGTCTCGACCGCCATCAGGATCGGCAAGCCGCTCAGCCTGCTCGTCGTCGACGTCGACCACTTCAAGTCGATCAACGACCGCTTCGGTCATGCCGAGGGCGACAAGGTGCTGAAATCGATAGCTGCCCTGCTGGCCGAGACGGTCGGCGCCCACGATCAGGTGTTCCGCATCGGCGGCGAGGAATTCGCCGTGCTGACGCAGCAGTCGCACGGGCCCGCCAGGCTGCTCGGCGAGACTATCAGGAACGCCGCCAAGACCTCGGCGCATACCGGCCGTTTCAGCATCACGGTGAGCGCCGGCGTCTCCACCGTCAGCGAGACGACGCGCTGTCTTGCCGACGTTTTCGCGCTGGCCGACCAGCGCCTCTACAAGGCGAAATTGAGCGGCCGCGACCGCGTGGTCGGCGAACCTGGCAGCGAGGCTATCATCCTGCAGGCGGCCCCCAGATCAGCCTGACAGAGAACGGGCTGACCCAAATTCTCGCCTATTGGAAACCGATAGCGTCGACAGTGCCCTTCGGGCAACCGGCCTTGGCTGTCGGCGCAGACGCCATCAGGAGATCGGCGAGCTTGCTGTCCGGGCCGATCGGACCGGACAGGCCGAGCGTGATCTCGCCGATCATACGCCTTCCACTCGACGGGTCGACCAGACAGGACACGCGCACCCGGTCGCCCGCTCCTGCGCCGAAGGCCTCGTTGAACGCGCCGCGGATCTGGTCCGAGGTCAATTGCTTTCCGATGTTCTTGTTGAAGAGATCGCGCACGGCCGAACCGTTCACCGCCCGCATCAGATTGAGCGCGTCTGAAAAATACTGCTGCTGGCTCTTGCCGTAGCAGGTGCCGTGCTTGATCCATTCGTGCCGCTCCAGTTTGGAGGCCGTGCCCGGCATGACCTGGTCGAGCTCGGCGCGCGTATTGGCGTCGAGGTCGACCGGCGGCAGGTCTCCCCAGTGCGCCGGATTGTCATTGGCTTTGTCGCTTGCCGACACCTGGCAATAGAAATTGCCGTTGGGCTGCGGCCACAGCCCATGCAGCGTGAAGTGCGAAGCGTCGAACTCACCGGGGCTCTGCGCCTTGCATTCGGGCTTGCTTGCCTTGGTCTCGCAGAAAGCCGGCTGCCAGCTCAGCGCAAAGACGTATTCGGGTTTTCCGGAGGCTGACGACGGCTTGGTCTGACCGGAAGGCGCCGGCGTGGTCGCAGCACTGCCGCCGCTGACATGGCCGCAACTGATCTTCACCCAGCGCCGCTCGGGATCGGCGCCCGGCACCTGGATAAGGTAGTGGGTGGGCTCTTCCTTGTTGCCGGCAAGAAGCTCATAGCTCTGCCCGGCCTGCGTCGAGATATTGCCGGGGTTCTTGCCGCTCTTGATGGCCTGCGTCGCCGGGCAGGCGCTGTCGGCGACGAAAGTGCCGCTCATCTTCACGTCGGCATGCGCCGCGCCGGCACCGGCCAGAGCCAGCACCATCGAACCCCACAATGCCCAAACCCGCATCCCGCTCTCCCGGCGACCATTGAACCGTATTGGATTCGTCACACTAGAACAGCCGACGTGTCAGAATTGCGATCTTTTTCGCCGCTCGAAAAAACAATCCCCAGCTGAGCACTCTCCATCGGCGGATTCGCAAGTGCGCTCATCCACTTGACGCCGGCAAAAGCCTCGCCCAACAGTCGCCCAGGGAGCGAGACATGCCATTCGACAGAAAGACCAGCCTGGCCTCACCGACCGGGGCCGAGCTCAACCTCCATGTGAAACACGCGGAGGTGAAGCCACGTGCCGTGGTCCAGATCAATCACGGCCTGGCCGAGCATGCGGCGCGCTACGCCCGCTTTGCCGATTTCCTGAGCGGGCGCGGCTTCCATTTCTACGCCCACGACCATCGCGGCCATGGCGCGACGAAGGCGGCCGACGCGCCGCTCGGCAAGTTCGCGGATAGCGACGGCATCGCCAAGGTGATCGCCGATGTCGATGCCGTTCACGACCTGATCGCGGCCGAGCATCCGGGCTTGCCGGTGATCGCTTTTGGACATTCGCTGGGCGCCTCGGTCGCGCTCAACTTCGTGTTGCGCCATTCCGAACGCGTCCATGCCGCCGCGATCTGGAACGGTAATTTCTCGCAAGGCCTGCTCGGCCAATTGGCGCTGATCATCCTCGGCTGGGAACGGATGCGGCTGGGCTCCGACGTGCCGTCGCGCCTTCTGCCCAAGCTCACTTTCCAGGCGTGGGGCAAGGCGGTGCCCGACCACCGGACCTTATTCGACTGGCTGTCGCGCGACTCTGCCGAGGTCGACAAATACATCGCCGATCCACTCTGCGGCTGGGACGCCTCCATCTCGATGTGGCGCGATGCGGTCAAGATGGCGCAGCACGCCGGCAAGGATTCCAGCTTCGCCGGCGTCCGCCGCGACCTTCCTTTCAATCTCGTCGGCGGCGAGAAGGACCCCGCATCGGATTACGGCAAGGCGGTCAACCACCTCGCCAGACGGATGCGGGCAATGGGCTTTTCGAATCTGGTTTCAAAGGTTTACCCGGAAACCCGCCATGAAAGCCTGAACGAGATCAACCGCGACGCCGTCATGAACGATTTTGCCGCCTGGGCCGACAGCGTGCTCAAATCCTGACCTGGCGTGGCCCATCGCATGGGTCGTGACACGGCCGGTGCGGGTTGCTAGAGGCTGCGCTTTGTTTAACCACGGTGATCCATGGCCGAACCTCCGCTGAAAGGCATCCGCGTTATCGAAATCGCCCGCATCCTGGCTGGTCCCTGGGCCGGGCAGTTGCTCGCCGATCTCGGCGCCGATGTCATCAAGGTCGAGAGCCCCGATGGCGGCGACGACACCCGCAAATGGGGTCCGCCCTTCGTCATGAGCCATGATGGTGAGAACCTTTCGGCCGCCTATTACCATTCCTGCAACCGCGGCAAGCGCTCCATTGCCATCGATTTCTCCAAGCCTGAGGGCGCCGAGACGCTGCGCAAGCTGGTCGCCACCGCCGACGTGCTGATCGAGAACTTCAAGCTTGGCGGCCTCAAGAAATACGGCCTCGACTATGAGAGCCTGAAGGCGATTAACCCGCGCCTCGTCTATTGCTCGATCACCGGCTTCGGCCAGGACGGTCCCTATGCGCCGCGCGCGGGCTATGATTTTATCATCCAGGCCATGGCCGGCATGATGTCGATCACCGGCGAGCCGGGCCGCGAGCCGCAGAAGGCCGGCGTCGCCATCTCCGATCTGTTCACCGGCCTCTATTCGGTGGTCGCCATCCAGGCGGCACTGCGCCATGCCGAAAAGACCGGCGAAGGCCAGCATATCGACATGGCGCTCTACGACAGCCAGATCTCGGCGCTCGGCAACCAGAACCTCAACTATCTCGTCTCCGGCAAGTCGCCGGTGCAGATGGGCAACGCGCATATGAACATTGCCCCTTACGAGGTGCTGCCGGTGAGGGACGGCCACATCATCCTGGCGGTCGGCAATGACGGCCAGTTCGGCAAGTTCTGCGCCGTAGTCGGCCTGACGGATCTGCCCGCCAATCCCAATTTTGCCACCAATCCCGCCCGCGTCGCCAATCGCGCTAAGCTCCGCGAACTGATTATCGCGACGCTGAGCACTTGGGATCGCGATCCGCTGCTGGCGAAGCTCGAGGCGGCCGGCGTCCCGGCAAGCCCGATCAACACCATCGGCCAGATGTTCGACGATCCGCAGACGATCGCGCGCGGCATGCGGCTCGACCTCGACGACGGCCATGGCAACCGCCTGCCCTCGGTGCGCGCGCCGATGGTGATGTCGGGCACGCCGCTCGTCTATGAGCGCCCCTCGCCGCGCCTAGGCGAGCACACTCAAGAAATCCTTGCCGAACTGGAGAGAGCAGCAAAATGAAAACCGGCGGACAACTGATCGTCGATGCGCTCGAAGCGAACGGCGCCGACCGCATCTTCTGCGTTCCGGGCGAATCCTATCTCGCAGTGCTCGACGCGCTGCATGACTCGTCGATCCGCACCATCGTCTGCCGCCAGGAAGGGGGTGCTGCGATGATGGCCGACTGCCAGGGAAGGCTGACCGGCAAGCCCGGCATCTGCTTCGTCACCCGCGGCCCCGGCGCCACCAACGCCTCGGCCGGCGTCCACATCGCCATGCAGGATTCGGTGCCGATGATCCTGTTCATCGGCCAGGTCGCCAGCCACGCCAAGGAGCGCGAGGCCTTCCAGGAAGTCGACTACAAGCGCTTCTTCGGCGACATCGCCAAATGGGTGGTCGAGATCGACGATGCCGCGCGCATCCCGGAATTCGTCACGCGCGCCTTCGCCGTGGCGACGTCCGGCCGTCCCGGCCCGGTGGTCATCTCGCTGCCGGAAGATATGCTGACCAGCGAGGTCGAGGCTCCGGAAGCGCTGCCGCACACGCCGGTCGAGACGCGCCCGGGCGAAGCCGAGCTCGACGCACTGGAGATGTTGCTGAGCAACGCCAAGCGGCCGTTCGTCATTCTCGGCGGCACGCGCTGGAACGAGGAAGCGGTGGCGCATATGCGCACGATCGCCGAGACATGGGCACTGCCGGTCGGCTGCTCCTTCCGCCGCCAGATGCTGTTCGATCATCTGCATGCGAATTACGCCGGCGATGTCGGCATCGGCATCAATCCCAAGGTGGCGGAGCGGATCAAGCAGGCCGACGTCGTGCTTTTGATCGGCGGCCGCCTGGGCGAGATGCCGTCTTCCGACTACACGCTGCTGAAAAGCCCGTACCCCGACCAGGCGCTGGCGCATGTCCACGCGGATGCCGGCGAACTCGGTCGCGTCTACCGGCCGACGCTGGCCATTAACGCTTCGCCTGCCGCCTTCGTCGAGGCTTTCGCCAAGCGCAGGCCCGCCGCCAAGACCGCTTGGGCGGGCGAGGCGGAAAAGGCCCACGCCGCCTATCTCGAATGGTCGACGCCGCCGCAGACCGGCCCCGGCGCCGTCCAGATGGGACCGATCATGGACTATCTCGGAAAGGTTCTGCCGGAGGATGCCATCCTCACCAATGGCGCCGGCAACTACGCCACCTGGGTGCATCGCTTCTACCGCAACCGCCGCTTCGGCACGCAAGCGGCCCCGACTTCCGGATCGATGGGCTACGGCACGCCGGCCGCGGTCGCCGCCAAGTCACTGTTCCCGGATCGCACGGTGGTCGCCTTTGCCGGCGACGGCTGTTTCCTGATGAACGGCCAGGAGTTCGCGACGGCTGTCCAGTATGACCTGCCGATCGTCGTTATCGTCGTCAACAACGGCATTTACGGCACGATCCGCATGCATCAGGAGCGCGAATATCCGAGCCGCGTCGTCGCCACCGACCTTAAAAACCCGGACTTCGCGGCGCTGGCCCGCGCCTATGGCGGCCATGGCGAGACGGTGGAAAAAACCGCCGACTTCGGGCCGGCCTTCGAACGCGCGCGCGCCTGCGGCAAGCCGGCGATCGTCGAGATCAGGCTGGATCCCGAAGCGATCACGCCGACCCGCACGCTGACGCAGATCCGCAACAAGGCCTGAGCGCCGACGAAGGCGTAGGCAGAGTTCCTTCGCGCCGACGTCCGAATTGTCGCGATCCTATCGGGCGCTACATCGCCTTCTCGATCTGGCCGCGGATCTCGCCGTCCTTGTTCTTGGCTGTGTGGACGTTGACGTAATATTTGCCGGCCTCCAGATCGGCTGCCTGCGCGTCCGTCAGCGTCGCCGATCCCTTGATCGGGCTCTTCAGCTTCTTGAACGGGATGACCGGGTCTGCGTTTGCGCCCCTATCCGCCGGCCCGTGTATGTGGGCGGCCACGGCTGGCCCGCTGAGGCCGGAATATTTGACGTTCCAGCTGAGCTTCTTGCTTGTGGTGTCGAAGGTGAGTGTGGCGGTTCCCTTGCCCTTGGTGGTGACGGGCGGGCTCTGCTGGCTGCCGTCGAGCGTCGCCTTGTACTTCACCATCTCGGCCATGGCCGGCGATGCGAGAAGGAAGGCGGTCGAAACGGCCAAGGCCGAAAGCATCGGCACGGATAGGATGCGCATGAAGAACCTCCGTTGATTGCAGCATCCTCCGCGGCTCCCCGGCGCGCGGATGCGCCAATTAACGGCCGAGCGGCTGAATGTATCCCGGCACGCAGTTATTTTTTTACCGCAAGCAACGAAAAAGGGGCGGTCGCCCGCCCCTTCCATCCTCCGCATTGAGAGCGGAGCTTACTTGATCGCCTTGTCGGTGATCGCAGTGGTGTAAGCGCCGCTCGCCTCCTTGCTGATGATCTTCTGATCGAGCAGCGCCTTGGCGGTGCGCTCGTAAGCGGCCGGGATCAGCTTGCCGTCGGCATTGTCGACCAGCTTAGCCACTTCCTTCATCATGAACTTCTGGTGGTTCTCGTCCTGGCCGCCGGCGTCGACGACGATCTCGGCCGCCTCGTCGGTGTTTTCCGTGGCGTATTTCCAGCCCTTCATCGAGGCGCGCACGAAGCGCACCATCTTGTCCTCGAAGGCCGGGTCCTTGAGCTTGTCCTCGAGCGTGTAGAGCCCGTCCTCTAGAAGGTCGTTGCCCATGGCGGAGTAGTTGAACACGACCAGGTCTTCCGGCTTGTAGCCGGCGTCCAGCACCTGGCCGTATTCGTTATAGGTCATCACCGAGATGCAGTCGGCCTGCTTCTGGATCAGTGGCTGCACGTCAAAACTCTGCTTGAGCACGGTCACGCCGTCCGGGCCGCCATCGGTCTTGAGGCCGATCTTGTTCATCCAGGCGTAGAACGGATATTCGTTGCCAAAGAACCAGACGCCGAGCGTGTGGCCTTTGAAGTCGGCTTCCGTCTTGATCGGACCGTTCTTGGGGCAGACCAGCTCCATGCCGGCCTTCTTGAACGGCTGGGCGATGTTGACCAGCATCACGCCCTTGTCGCGGGCCGCCAGCGCGCCGCCCATCCAGTCGACGATGACGTCGGCGCCGCCGCCGGCGATCACCTGCTCGGGCGCGATGTCCGGGCCGCCCGGCTTGATGTCGACGTCGAGACCTTCGGCGTCATAGAAACCCTTGGCCTTGGCGACATAATAGCCGGCGAACTGGGCCTGCGTGACCCATTTCAGTTGCAGTGTCACCTTGTCGGCGGCCATGGCCTGGAAGGCGGCCAGCGACATGGCGCCGGCTAGAGCAGAAATCAGCAGTCTTTTCATCTTATTACCCTCTGAAGTTAGCACCCAAACCCACCGCCCCTATCCACCACGGACAGAGGGATGCCAAAATGTGACGGCTCTCTCGACGAGAGCGACCACGCCATAAAAGACCGAACCCGCAAGTGCTGCAACTGCGATTTCGGCCCACACCATGTCGATGTTCATCCGCCCGACTTCCGTCGAGATGCGAAATCCCATGCCGACCACAGGCGTTCCGAAGAACTCGGCGACGATGGCGCCGATCAGCGCCAGCGTCGAGTTGATCTTCAGCGCATTGAAGATGAAGGGCATTGCCGCCGGCAGCCTGAGCTTGAGCAGCGTCGGCCAGTAGCCCGATGCATAAGTGCGCATCAGGTCGCGCTCCATATGTCCGGACGCGGCAAGCCCCGCCACCGTGTTCACCAGCATCGGGAAGAAGGTCATGATGATGACCACCGCGGCCTTGGATGGCCAGTCGAAGCCGAACCACATGACCATGATCGGCGCGACACCGATGATCGGCAGCGCCGAAACCATATTGCCGATCGGCAGCAGCCCGCGCCGCAGGAACGGCACGCGGTCGGCGAGGATAGCGACAGTAAAGCCGGCGAGATTGCCGACGACATAGCCGATCAGCACCGCCTTGAAGATCGTCTGCCGCACGTCCGACCCCAGGATCGGCAGCGAGTTAGCGATGCGCGCGCCGATGGCGCTCGGCGGCGGCAAAAGAATGAAGGGGATGCCGGCGCCGCGCGTCACCGCCTCCCAGATGATCAGGATCCAGGCGCCGAAGATCGCCGGGATGATCAGGCGCAGCGCGTTCCTTGCGACGCTCCCGCTCGGACGCAACGAGGAGAGCAAGGCAACGCAGTGCCAGGCAAGCAGCCAGGCAGCGGCAAGCAGCAGGAAATATGGCGCCAGCGCCGTGCTCTCGAAACCGGCGATGCCCTTGACCAAGAGCCAGGCTGCGGCATGAGCGCCGACGAAGAGCACGATGGCCTCGACGACCGGCGTCAGCCTTAAGGTCGAGACCAGCGCCGCAATGAGCAGCAGCCCGATGAACAGCCCCTTGGCGCCCATATAGGGATAGGCCAGCGTTGCGGCCGGCTCCGCCAGCGCGGCTGCCTCCGGCTTCGTCATTGCGCCAAGCGCAAAGGCGATGAGACAAAGCAGGATTGCCAGCACCGCTTGCCATGATGGCTTCAGCCAATTCATGCCGGCCTCCCGCCCATGGCGCGGTCGACCAGGCGTCCGGCGATGCCCACGACCATCACCAGCAGCGCCGCGACGACGGACCCCGCGACAAGCGCCGACCAGATATCGATCGTCTGGCTGTAATAGGCGCCCGCAAGCAGCTTCGCGCCGATGCCGGCGACCGCACCCGTCGGCAATTCGCCGACGATGGCGCCGACGAGGCTTGCCGCCACCGCCACTTTCATCGAGGTGAACAGGAATGGCACCGAGGCCGGTACCCGCAGCTTCCAGAAGGTTTGCGAAGCGCTGGCATTATAAGTGTGCATCAGGTCGAGATGCATGAGCTCGGGCGAGCGCAGGCCCTTCACCATGCCGACGGCGACCGGGAAGAACGACAGATAGGTCGAGATCAGCGCCTTGGGGATCAGGCCGGTGATGCCGATCGCCGCCAGCACGACGATGATCATCGGCGCCACCGCCAGGATCGGAATGGTCTGCGAGGCGATGATCCACGGCATCAGGCTGCGGTCGAGCGTCGCCACATGTACGATGCCCACCGCAATGACGATGCCGAGCGCGGTGCCGAAGGCGAAGCCGAGCAGCGTCGAGGACAATGTCACCCAGGCATTATAGACCAGGCTGCGGTTCGACGTGACGGACCGCAGGAAGGTGTTTTGGAAGAAATTCACCGCCACCTGATGCGGCGCCGGTAGCGTCGGCTTCGGCTGCGACAGCGTTTTGCCGATGAACTCGACCGCCCCGGGCGTTTCGTTGGCCCTGGCGTCGAGATCGCGCTGGAACGGCGCGTTGAGGATGACGGCGAATAGGTACCAGAGCACGACCACGCCGGCGAGAATGGCGGTGACAGGGAAGATCTTGGAGCGGAAGGAGTCCATCTAGCGCCGCCCTTCTCCTCTCCCCCACGGGGAGAGGGTGGCCGGAGCAAAGCGGAGGCCGGGCACGTTCGACTGGAGTGCTGCGGCGGCACTGGTATTTTTCGTCATCCTAGGGCGGAGCAAGGAGCGAAGCGACGCAGCGCAGACCCTAGGATCCATTCCGTTACTTCTGAGCTCCGCGATGTTCCAGAATAAAGCTCCCTGCGCCCTGCGGTGTTTAGCGGGCATTCTCCACCGCTTTGACCCTTCGGCCGAGGTCACGGCATGGATCCTAGGGTCTGCGCTCCGCTTCGCGTCGCTCCGCCCTACGATGACGAACGCGCGAGTGGCCGTCCCCTCACCTGGCGTCCGCTTCGCTCCGGCCACCCTCTCCCCGGTGGGGAGAGGAGAAAACTCCTCCCCCTCAATCATCATAGCTATGCCCTGCCCTCAAGCCATCCCGCACCCGCGCGGCGATCGCCAAAAACTCCGGCGTCTCGCGGATGTCGAGCGGCCGCTCCCTCGGCAGCGTCGATTCAATGATGTCGGTGACACGGCCGGGCCGCGGTGACATCACCACGATGCGCGTCGACAGATACACCGCCTCGGGGATCGAATGGGTGACGAAGCAGATCGTCTTGTTGGTCCGCGCCCAGAGGTCGAGAAGCTGCTCGTTCAGATGGTCGCGCACGATCTCGTCCAGCGCGCCGAACGGTTCGTCCATCAAGAGCAGATCCGCATCGAAGGCGAGAGCGCGCGCGATCGAGGCGCGCTGCTGCATGCCGCCGGAAAGCTGCCAGGGATATTTCTTTTCGAAGCCGGAAAGATTGACCAACTCCATCGTGCGCTTGATGCGCTCCGCCTGCTCGGCCTGGCTGAGGCCCATGACCTCCAGCGGCAAAGCCACATTGCGCTCGATCGTGCGCCACGGAAACAAGGCGGCAGCCTGGAAGACGTAGCCATAGGCGCGTTTTTCGCGCGCCTGCTCCGGCGTCATCCCGTTGACGGAGATCGTCCCGGAGGTCGCCTTCTCCAGATCGGCGATGACGCGCAGCAAGGTCGTCTTGCCGCAGCCGGACGGGCCGATGAAGGAGACGAATTCGCCCTTGCCGATGGTCAGATCGACATTGGACAGCGCCTGCACCGGACCGTCATTGGTCTGGAAGGTGAGGCCGAGCTTGCTTGCCGAAACGACGGCTGGCTGCTGTTCGGTCATTGGCTGCAGCCTGCCTTTCGCAGCCGCTGCCGCGCTGTCCGCAATCCGGTTGATTTTATGATAGCGTTGCTTTCCACTCGTCCTGTCCCACCCGATCGACGCCGCCCGGAGCCTTGCCGATGTCGCCTAAACCCACCTGTCGTCTCGTTCGCCCCGAAAGCACCTATCAGGGCAAGCAGGGGCTGAGCTATTTCGCCGGTATCGCCGCCGAAACCGTCGGCTCCTCCGGCATCTGCATGCATCTTCTCACCATGCCGCCCGGCGCGCGCGCCAAGGCGCATATGCATGAAAGCCACGAGACGGCGATCTACGTGCTCTCCGGCGAAGTCCACACCTGGTACGGCGACCGGCTCGAGCACCACATCGTCGTCAAGGCGGGCGACCTCTTCTACATTCCGGCGGGCGTGCCGCATCTGCCCGCCAATCTGAGCGACGCCCCGTCTTCGGCGGTGATCGCCCGCACCGATCCCAACGAGCAGGAAAGCGTCGTCCTGCTGCCGGAGCTGGATGGCCTCGTCGCTTAGGGCATTTTGCAGCCAAGCGGCATCGCTTGGCGTCGCATAAATGCGGCCGGAACGAATACGTCTCACAGGAACGGACGGGATCGCCGTCATTTGCATCGCGCGACTTCGCCCATCACATTGCCGTCCTCGTCGGCCACCACCAGCTTCTTCGCATTCTTCGCGCTGCGCTTGATGGTGAACTTGGCCGGCGCCTGCCCCTCTTCGCCCTCCGCCTCGCACTTTGCCGTCACCACCAGCGATCCGTCGGCCTGCGCTTGGCGGTCGCTGAAAGTGCAGGCGCTGGCCGCCGTGATCAGTTCCTTGTCGGTCAGAAGCAGCATCTTGTCGGCAGCGACCTGCTGGCCGTTCCTGTTGATGCAGCCATATTTGTCGCCGTAAGGCTTGCTGAGGTCGATGCCGGCGGCATGAGCCTGGCCGGCGGCCAGCATCGCGGCCGCCGCGATCGCAAGATGAAGAGCCCGCATGGTCAGACCCCGGTGGCCGGAATGCCGGTTCGCTCCACCTTGCGCGGCGCGGAAATCTCCTTCCAGGTCGACAGCGCCCGGTTGACCGCGGCGTTCGGCTCGCGGGCGACGAACTCGCCATGGCCGACCTTGGCCTTCACGTCCGCTTCCTCGATCGAGAGTTCGCCGCGCGAGAAGACGAAGCGCGGCAGGCCGGTCACCTCGAACCCTTCGAAGACGTTGTAGTCGATCACCGACTGCTGGTTCTTGGCCGAGATCGTCTTGTTGCGCTTCGGGTCCCATACGACGATGTCGGCGTCGGCGCCTTCGACGATCGCGCCCTTCTTCGGGTACATGTTGAGGATCTTGGCGATGTTGGTCGAGGTTACCGCGACGAACTCGTTCATCGTCAGCCGCCCGGTGTTGACGCCTCGCGTCCACAAAACCGGCAAACGGTCTTCGAGCCCCCCGGTGCCGTTCGGGATCTTGGTGAAATCGCCGATGCCGTTGCGCTTTTGGCTGGTGGTGAAGGAGCAATGGTCGGTCGCCACTACCTGCAGCGAGCCGGCCTGCAGGCCGGCCCACAGCGAATCCTGGTGCCACTTGCTGCGGAAGGGCGGGCTCATCACGCGGCGCGCCGCATGGTCCCAGTCCTTGTTAAAATATTCGCTCTCGTCAAGCGTCAGGTGCTGGATCAGCGGCTCGCCATAAACGCGCATGCCCTTCTGGCGCGCGCGGCGGATCGCTTCATGGCTCTGCTCGCAGGAGACATGCACGACGTAGAGCGGCACGCCCGCCATGTCGGCGATCATGATGGCGCGGTTTGTCGCCTCGCCTTCCACTTCCGGCGGGCGCGAATAGGCATGGCCTTCGGGGCCGTTGTTGCCGGCGGCTAGAAGCTTTTGCGAAAGCGCCGCAACCACGTCGCCATTCTCGGCATGGACCAGCGGCAGCGCGCCGAGACCGGCGCAACGCTGGAACGACGAATACATCTCGTCGTCGTCCACCATCAGCGCGCCCTTATAGGCCATGAAATGCTTGAACGAGGTGATGCCCCGGTCGACGACTTGAGCCATCTCGTCGAACACCTGCTTGCCCCACCAGGTGATCGCCATGTGGAAGGAATAATCGCAGGAAGCTTTCGAGGTCTTGTTGTCCCACATCTGCAGCGCTTCCAGCAGCGATTGCTGCGGCGCCGGCAGGCAGAAATCGACTACCATGGTCGTGCCGCCGGAAAGGGCGGCGCGCGTGCCGGATTCGAAATCGTCGGCCGAATAAGTGCCCATGAAGGGCATTTCGAGATGGGTGTGCGGATCGATGCCGCCCGGCATGACGTAGCAGCCCGTGGCGTCGAACTCATGGTCGCCGTGCAGGTTGGAGCCGATGGCGACGATCTTGCCATGCTGCATAAGCACGTCGGCCTTCCACGTGCGATCGGCGGTGACGACGGTGCCATTCCGGATGACTTTGGTCATATCTGTTCCCCTGTTCATTCGCGCTTCTTTGCGAGCGGCGTTGCGAGGTGATTGATCTAGTCGGTCATTCGACGATCCCCGCCGTCTCCACCACCGCGTGGAACAGCACGTCGGCGCCCGCCGCCGCCCATTCCTTGGTGATCTCCTCGGCCTCGTTGTGGCTGAGGCCGCCGACGCAGGGGCACATGACCATGGTCGCCGGCGCCACCTTGGCCGCCCAGCAGGCGTCGTGGCCGGCGCCGGAGATGATATTCATATGGCTGTAACCGAGCTTTTCGGCGGCTGTGCGCACGCGGCCGACCAGCGTCGGATCGAAGGTAACCGGGTCGAAATGGCCGACCGCCTCGACCGAGCATTTCACGCCGAGCGCCTCGCAGATCTTCGGTGCTTCCTTTTCGATGCGGGCGCGCATGCCGTCGAGCTTGGCCTGGTCCGGCGAGCGGATGTCGACGGTGAAGATCACCGTACCCGGCAGGACGTTCCGGGAATTGGGCGAGAACTTCACCTGGCCCACCCCGCCAACGGCATCCGGCTGGTTTTCCATCGCGACCGTCTGCACCATCTCCAGGATGCGCGCCATGGCAAGGCCTGCATTGACGCGCATGTTCATCGGCGTCGAGCCGGTATGCGCTTCCCTGCCGGTCAGCGTGAACTCCAGCCACCACAGGCCCTGGCAGTGGGTCACGACACCGATTTGCTTGTTCTCGGCTTCGAGGATCGGCCCCTGCTCGATATGATATTCGAAATAGGCGTGCATCTTGCGCGCCCCGACCGTCTCGTCGCCCACCCAGCCGATCCGCTTCAGCTCGTCGCCGAAGGTCAGGCCGTCGAGATCCTTGCGGGCATAGGCATATTCCTGGGTGTGCACGCCGGCGAACACGCCCGAGGCGAGCATCGCCGGCGCGAAACGAGCGCCCTCCTCGTTCGTCCAGTTGGTGACGACGATCGGGTGCCTGGTCTTGATGCCGAGATCGTTGAGCGAGCGCACCACCTCCAGGCCGGAAAGTACGCCGAGCACGCCGTCATATTTACCGCCGGTCGGCTGGGTGTCGAGATGGGAGCCGACATAGACCGGCAGCGCGTCCGGATCGGTGCCGGCCCGCGTCATGAACATGGTGCCCATCTGGTCCACGCCCATGGTGAGCCCGGCCTCATCGCACCAGGACTTGAACAGCTCGCGGCCTTGCTTGTCGGAATCGGTCAGTGTTTGGCGATTGTTGCCGCCGGCAATGCCGGGGCCGATCTTCGCCATCTCCATGATGGAATCCCACAAGCGGTCTGAATTCACTCGCAGGTTTTCGCCGGGTGCGGCCATTTGCGGTTCCCATTTTCACCAGGGGTCTTGTCGCCCCTTGAGTGGTTTGCATCCTGACCGTATGGTCAGCTTTCAGACTACACAAGCTGACCAAGCGGTCAACGAGAATCTTGGGGGAGACATGACCGAACCCACCCGTCCCATGCGACGCCAGGATATAAGGCGGGAGAACGAAAAAGCCATCCTGCTCGCCGCCGAAAAGGTGTTTGCGGAAGCCGGGTTCGGCGGCGCCACGATGCAGCTGATCGCCGATCTGGCGGGGCTGCCGAAGGCAAATCTCCACTATTATTTCGCCACCAAGGAAGAGCTCTACCGGTCCGTCGTTCAAAACATTTTCGAGATCTGGCTGCAGGCGGCCAATTGCTTCGACGCGGCGCGCGGCCCGGTGGACGGCATCAGCGCCTACATCGACGCCAAGATGGAAATATCGCGTCGCCACCCAGACGGCTCGAAGGTCTGGGCCTCGGAAGTGATGCACGGCGCGCCGGTGCTTCAGGACTATATGGAATCGACGCTGCGCGAATGGACCGACGGCCGCGTCGAGATCATCAGGCGCTGGATCGAGGAGGGCAAGATGGACCCGGTGGACCCGCGTCATCTGCTTTACATGCTCTGGGCCACGACCCAGCATTACGCCGATTTCGGCCACCAGATCGAGACGCTGAACGGCGGCAAGTCGCTCTCCGACCGGCAATGGCGGGAAGCCAAGGAAAACATCAAGCGGGTGATCCTGACCGGCATCGGCGCGCAGCCCGCCTGATTGACTGCCATCGCAACAAACGATCGGTCGGTGCGACCCGCCGACCTGCCTGCGTGCTTCGCAGGCTCGTGCTATTCCTTCAATTCATCGAGGAACATTTGCGCCAGCCGCGGCTCCCCTGGCCGATTAGGCCCGCGTTCCGTCCTCAGTTCAGCCAGTCGTTGCATGGGCGCAAACAGGTCGACAAAACCCATTTCTTCCCGACCGCGACAAGCTCGTCGCCTATCGCGGCGAGCCGCTTTGCACTTTCCGGCAAATACCGGCTTTCAAGAGAGGCGGGAAGCGTTCCTTCGTTCTGGCCGAACAGTCCCCATCTGCCATCCGCGCAGTCGCGAAGCGCAACCAGCAAGGCAGCGGAATAGGCAGCCTCGAGAGACTGCCTTTCCTTTTCCAAAGCCGCTTCGCGCTTGGCAGAGACCATTCCCGGAGCTTCCTAGTCGATCGACCTCAGCACCTCACGCACATGGTCGATCAGCTCGTTGATCTGGCCCTTGCTGATGATCAGCGGCGGCGACAGCGCGATGATGTCGCCGGTGGTGCGGATCAGCGCGCCGCGTTCGAACGCCTTGACGAAGGCCGAGAACGCCCGCTTGGTCGGGCTGCCGGCGATCGGCGCCAGCTCGATCGCGCCGATCAGACCGATGTTGCGGATGTCGATGACATGCGGTTCGCCCTTCAGCGAATGCAGCGCGTCTTCCCAGTAAGGCGCCAGCTCCTCGCCGCGCGTCAAAAGGCCCTCTTGCTTGTAGGTGTCCAGCGTGCCGAGCGCCGCGGCGCAGGCGATCGGGTTGCCCGAATAAGTGTAGCCGTGGAAAAACTCGATCATGTGCTCCGGGCCGGTCATGAAGGCGTCGTGGATCTCCTTCTTGACGAACACCGCGCCCATCGGGATGACGCCGTTGGAGACGCCCTTGGCGGTGGTCATGATGTCCGGGGTGACGCCGAAATAGTCCGCAGCGAACGGCGCGCCGAGGCGGCCGAAGCCGGTGATCACTTCATCGAAAATCAACAATATGCCGTGCTTCGTGCAGATTTCTCGAAGTTTCTGCAGATAGCCCTTCGGCGGCAGGATGACGCCGGTGGAGCCGGCGACCGGCTCGACGATGACGGCCGCGATGGTCGAAGCATCGTGCAGCGCAATCAGCCGCTCGAGATCGTTCGCCAGTTCCGCGCCATGTTCCGGAACGCCCTTCGAGAAGGCGTTCTTCTCCGGCAGATGCGTATGCGGCAGATGGTCGACGCCGCCGAGCAGCGTGCCGAACATCTTGCGGTTGGAGACGATGCCGCCGACCGAGATGCCGCCGAAATTCACGCCGTGATAGCCGCGTTCGCGGCCGATCAGGCGGGTGCGCGAGCCCTCGCCGCGAACGCGGTGATAGGCGATCGCCATCTTGAGTGCGGTATCCACCGATTCCGATCCGGAATTGGTGAAGAAGACATGGTCCATGCCCTTGGGCGCGATATCGACCAGCCGGTTCGCCAGCTCGAACACGATCGGATGGCCCATCTGGAAAGCCGGCGCGTAGTCGAGCTCGGCAGCCTGGTTCTGGATGGCCTCGGTGATCTTCGGCCGGCAGTGGCCGGCGTTCACACACCACAGGCCCGCAGTGCCGTCGAGCACCTTGCGGCCGTCGCTGGTGGTGTAATGCATGTCCTTGGCGGACACGAACATGCGCGGCGCCTGCTTGAACTGGCGGTTTGCCGTGAACGGCATCCAGAATGCGCTGAGATCGTTCGGCGTGACTTTCAGCCGGTTGGACATGACCAAGACTTCCCCTTGTAAGCGTGTTTCGGTGCGGCCAACGCTTGGTCTTCGCTGCGTTTTCGTGCTACGCAAATTTTTGACCGGTTGGACAAACGTTAGCACCGCCTGTCGGCGGACAAGGGATTACTAGCGGAAATGCGGCATAAAAAGCGCGCTCCACAGCCCAAGGAAAAACTGGTCCAGACAATTGGTCCAGCGAGCTCGCGCGAAGACGGATGACGGCGGCGATGGAAGGCTCCGCTCCCCGCCGCACCCGCATCCAGCAGGAAAAGCGCGAGCTGATCCTCGAAGCCGCGCTCGAAGTCTTCTCCGCCAACGGGTTTCGCGGCTCGACCATCGATCAGATCGCCGAGGCCGCCGGCATGTCGAAGCCCAACCTTCTCTATTACTTCCGCCGCAAGGAGGACATTCACGAGACGTTGATGCAGCGCCTGCTCGACACCTGGCTGGCGCCATTGCGCGAGCTTGACGACATCGGCGATCCGCTGACGGAGCTCAGAAGCTACATCCGCAGGAAGCTTGAGATGGCGCGCGACTTTCCGCGCGAAAGCCGGCTGTTCGCCAACGAGATCCTGCAGGGCGCGCCGCGCATCAAGCCGATGCTGGAGGGCGAGTTGAAGACCCTGGTCGACGAGAAGGCCGCCGTCATCAAGGGCTGGATGCGCGCCGGCAAGATCGCCCGCACCGACCCCTGGCACCTCATCTTCTCGATCTGGGCGACGACGCAGCACTATGCCGATTTCGACGTCCAGGTGCGCGCCGTGCTCGGCGCCGACCGCGGCGGCGACGGCCGCTTCGAGGACGCGGCCCGGGTCCTGGAGCAGTTGTTCCTGGATGGGCTGAAACCGAAGGGCTAGCGCCGACAGGTGGACCCGTATGTGGGGCCAACTTTTGCTGACCTTGGAGATTGGCCGAGGCGCCCATCACTTCGTCATCCACGGGCGGAGCAAGGAGCGAAGCGACGCGGCGCAGACCCGAGGATCCATTCCGTGACCTCGGAGCGTCCAGAATTCTGCTCCGCTGCACCCTTCGATTAAGGTAACGGAATGGCAACTGTGTTCATGCGAATGCGGTTTTGTCGCGCATGATGGCGTTGAGGACGACGAGGAGCTTCC
>NZ_JAIUHK010000059.1:0-25168 GCF_020165075.1 Mesorhizobium sp. CA4 | reverse complement strand
TCTGCTTCACCGCCATTGCGATTCCCTCCGAGCTTCCTTCTCAGAGAATCACAACCAGCCAATTACGCAACAGGCCCCCAACGGGAGAACGCAAAAAGCGCTACTGTCCTGGCCGTCCCGTCTTGCTCGGCCGCCGTTTCTGACGACGCTCGTCTGCCGGATCCTCGTAGGAGCCGATGCCTGAGCGTTGTCGAACGATGGGCTTGTCGTCGCGCGCTTCGGTTCTGGCGGCATTCGCCTCCGGCGAGACCGGCTGCGGCTTCGCCGGCTTCTTGCCCTCGACCGGTTTTTCCGTGCGCCGCACCGTCATCTCGTCGAGCGAGTTCTTGCGGAACAACGGCTTGGCCCGGTCGCCGGGAATGCCGAAATCGGAACCGTGCGCTTCCTGCGCGCTCTGCTTCTTGAACAGCGAACGCGACACCGCGCCGGCCGGAGTCGCCATATCCGTGCCGGGCCCCATGTCGTCGATTGACGGCTTGGCGAAGAGCGGTTTCTTCACCGGCACGGCGCCGTCGGCGCCCATCTCGTCGAGATGCGGCTTGCGGAAGAGGTTGGGCCGGGCAGCCTTTGCCGCCTCTTCGGCGGCGCGTGCCTCATCAAGCTTGCGGAAACGCTCCTGTTCCTCGACCGTACGATGTCTGGCCACCCCCTTGTTGTGCTTGCCCTTTTCGCGGCCTGAGGCAGGACTTTGGCTTTCCACCTCGCGCGCCAGCGGGTCGTCGGAGATGGCAAGCTCCATCTCGCGCAGCCGTTTGATCTCGTCGCGGATGCGGGCGGCCTTTTCGAAGTCGAGATTGGCGGCGGCGTCGCGCATCTGCTTGTCCAGCGCCTCGAGATGCGTCTTCAAATTGTTGCCGATCATAGCGCCGGCATCGTCGGTGAACTGCGAGATGTCGGCGCGGACGTGGTCCTTCTCGTAAACCGAGTCGAGGATATCGGCGATGCGCGACTTGACCGATTCCGGCGTGATGCCGTTGGCGGCGTTCCACTCCATCTGCTTCTCGCGGCGACGGTTGGTCTCAGCCATCGCGCGTTCCATCGAGCCGGTGATCTGGTCGGCATAGAGAATGACCTTGCCGTCGACATTGCGGGCGGCGCGGCCGATGGTCTGGATCAGCGAGGTCTCCGAGCGCAAAAAACCTTCCTTGTCGGCATCGAGGATGGCGACGAAGCCGCATTCGGGAATGTCGAGGCCCTCGCGCAACAGGTTGATGCCGACCAGCACGTCGAAGGCGCCGAGACGCAGGTCGCGCAGGATCTCGATGCGCTCCAGCGTGTCGATGTCGGAATGCATGTAGCGGACGCGGATGCCGTTCTCGTGCAGGTATTCGGTGAGGTCCTCGGCCATGCGCTTGGTCAGCACCGTCACCAGCGTGCGATAGCCGGCCCGGGTCGTGTCGCGGATCTCGCCGACGACGTCGTCGACCTGGCTCTTGGCCGGACGCACCTCGACCGGCGGATCGATCAGGCCGGTCGGGCGGATGACCTGCTCGGCGAAGACACCGCCGGACTGCTCAAGTTCCCAGGCGCCGGGCGTCGCGGAAACCGCGACAGACAGCGGGCGCATGGCGTCCCATTCCTCGAAGCGCAGCGGCCGGTTGTCCATGCAGGAGGGCAGGCGGAAACCATATTCGGCCAGCGTCGCCTTGCGGCGGAAGTCGCCGCGATACATGCCGCCGATCTGCGGTACGGTGACGTGGCTTTCGTCGATGAAGATCAGAGCGTTGTCGGGCACATATTCGAACAAGGTCGGCGGCGGATCGCCCGGCCGGCGGCCGGTGAGGTAACGCGAATAGTTCTCGATGCCGGCGCAGGAGCCGGTCGCCTCCAGCATCTCCAGATCGAAGCGCGTGCGCTGTTCCAGCCGCTGCGCTTCCAGCAAACGGCCAGCCTTTTCAAGCTCTTGCAGGCGATGCTGCAGCTCTTCCTTGATCGACTTGATGGCTTGGTTCAAGGTCGGGCGCGGCGTCACATAGTGCGAGTTGGCGTAGATCTTAACGCTCTTCAACTCGCCGGTCTTCTGGCCGGTGAGCGGATCGAACTCGGTGATCTGTTCGATCTCGTCGCCGAACATCGAGATGCGCCAGGCGCGGTCCTCAAGGTGGGCGGGGAAGATCTCGATGGTGTCGCCGCGCACGCGAAACGAGCCGCGCACGAAGTTGATGTCCTGGCGCTTGTATTGCTGGGCGACGAGATCGGCGAGAAGCGAGCGCTGGTCGAGCCGGTCGCCGACCTGCATCTGGAAGGTCATCGCCGTATAGGTCTCGACCGAGCCGATACCGTAGATGCAGGACACCGAAGCGACGATGATGACGTCATCGCGCTCCAGCAGCGAGCGCGTCGCCGAATGGCGCATGCGGTCGATCTGCTCGTTGATCGAGGATTCCTTCTCGATATAGGTGTCGGTGCGCGGGACGTAGGCCTCCGGCTGGTAATAGTCGTAATAGGAGACGAAATATTCGACCGCGTTCTCTGGGAAGAACTTCTTGAACTCGGCATAGAGCTGCGCGGCCAGCGTCTTGTTGGGCGCGAGGATCAGGGCGGGGCGCTGCGTCTCCTCGATCACCTTGGCCATGGTGAAGGTCTTGCCCGAGCCGGTGACGCCGAGCAGCACCTGGGTGCGGTCGTTCCGCTCGACGCCTTCGACGAGGTCCTTAATGGCGGTCGGCTGGTCGCCGGCCGGCTCGAAATCCGACACCATCTTGATGGCAATGCCGCCTTCGGACTTTTCCGGCCGGGCCGGACGGTGCGGCGTCCAGAGCTGGCCGTCCTTGTGCAGTGGATTGCCGGATTCGATCAGCGCCGACAGCGCCGCCACGGTCGCGGTGACGCCGCTGGAGGAAACCGACTCGGCATCTTCGAGGCTGATGTCGAGGCCGGCTACCGGGTTGAGTCCAGCAGCCGCGCGCTCCTTGGCCGAGGCGGCGCCGCCCATCGAGGTGCCGCGCGCGGTGCGTCCGGGCGCCGACGAGCGTTCGGGGATCTTCTTCGGGGCTTTCGCCTTCGGCTGCTTTTCCGCCTCGCGCTCGATCTGCCCGGCCCAATCGGAGATCGAGCCGGTCAGCGGCGCGCCGGAAAACTCGGCCTGCGGCGCTTCCGCGAAGCCGCCGGGCTCCAGCGGTTCGGCGGCATCGAGGAATTCGGTTAGCGGACTGCGCCGCTTCGGCGCGCCGTCTTGCGAAGGCGTCTTCTTGTCAGGATGTCTGGCCATGGCCCGAATATGGGTGGACTCGGCCGAAATGGAAAGAGCCGAGTGAAAGGGCTCCGGCCGCGCGTGGACGCTGCTGACAGAAGGCTGTCAGGAGAGGCGTCATGATCCGATAGGCCCGGGATCGTCCGCCTCCGCCATAGCAACAGCGGCAAGCGCCTTGGCGACGGCGCTGGCGCGGCGGGCCTTCGGTCCGTCCACCGGCCAGACCAGGCGGCGCTTGATGGTCAATGCCGGAACCTCGCGGGCGATCTCGACGAGTTGGCCGGAGCGGAAATGCTCCCTCAGCACCAGTTCGCTGGCAAGCAGCGCGCCCATGCCGGAAAGCGCGGCCTGGGCGGCCAGCACGGTCAAAGGAAACCGTGGTCCATGGTCGATGTGCTTGCGCTGGCGGCCGGCGGCGGTGAACCAGCTTGCCCATGTGGGGTAGACGTCGTCGCCCATCGTCTGGTCGATGTGGAGGAGGGGCAGGCGGTCGAGCACTTCGGCGCTGTCCTGATCGGTGCGGTTGTGGATCAGCGCCGGAGCGCACGCCGGGATCACCCTTTCGGTGAAGAGGTCGGCCGATGCGAGATCCCTGGCCGTGCTGTTGCGGTAGCTGATGGCGAGGTCGATGCCTTCCTCCAGCATCGAATCCAACGTGATCGACACGACGATGCGCACGTCCAGTCTGCCGAGAGCCGCTCGAACTTTGTCAAGCCGTGGCGCTAGCCAAAGCGACGAAAAGGAAGGATCGGCCGCGATGGTGAACGTATCGGCACGGCGCTCGAAACGCAGCCGCCGCAAGCCGGAGGCCAGCGCGTCGAAGCCGCGGTCGATGTCGGGCAGCGCCGCCTCGGCAATGCGCGTGAGTGCAATGCCGTTGCCCTCGCGCCTGACCAGCTTGACGCCAAGCCGATCCTCCAACTGCCGCAACTGATGGCCGACGGCGCCGGGCGTGACGCCGAGCTCCTCGGCGGCACGGGTGAGGCTGCCGGTTCGCGCGGCGGCGGCCAGCGCACGCAAAGCGGACAGAGGGAGCTCGCGAAGAAGCGTCATGGGATTGAGCTTACCTCAAAACTTGCGAAAACAAACTCATTTGCAGAAAAAGCCGGCTGCGGCCTAGCGTTGTTGAAGATAACTCAATCCAGGAAGGCCCTCGCAATGCTCGGTATGCAAATGCATTCTGTCCCCACCGGTCGGGCTCTTCAGGGTTCGCGCTCGTTGCGGTCGATGCGCAATGAAGGACCGCGCATCGCCGTGGAATTCGATGACGGCAGCGCCGGCCGGCTGTCGATGCGCTGGCTGCGGCTTGCCTGCGAATGCGAGATATGCGGCGACACCGCTTCCGGGAAGCGCTGGCTGACACCGGCCGAAATTCCCGCCGATGTCCGGGCAATTTCGATCGAGATCTCGTCGAGCGGGACGATGGACGTGGTCTGGCAGGACGGCCATGTCTCGCGCTTCGCGGCGGGCTTCCTCGCGGCTTATGCCGGTCAGGCCGCTGGCCTTGGCGCGCCACGCTTTCGGCCGGAACTGTGGAATAGCGATCTCGGCGCGCGGCTTGGGAGCTTCGCCTTCGACGCCGTGGTGGAGGACGACGCGGCGCTTTTCCAGTCGCTGCGCGCCTTGCGCGACCATGGCATCGCCATGCTGACCGGCGTCCCGGCCGAGCCTGAGGCGACGCTGCGCGTCGCCGGCCGCTACGGGCCCGTGCGGGAGACCAGTTACGGCAAGGTTTTCGATCTCATCTCACGGCCGGACGCCCGGGTGGCCGGGGAAACGGCGCGCGCGCAAATTCCGCACACCGACGAGCCGTTCCGCTATTCGCCGCCGGGCTTCATCTTCTTCCATGCCATCAGGACCGGCGCCGGCAGCGGCGGCACCTCGTTGATGGTCGATGGTTTCCAAGTCGCCGAGCGGATGCGCAGGAACAGACCGGAGCTCTTCGACCTGCTGACCCGTCATGGCGTGACATTCCATCGCGAGCATGCCGGCGAAGTGTTCTTCAGCGCCGAGGCGCATGTCATCAGCCTCGACGCGAGCGGCGCCGTCACCGGCCTGCGCTATAACGACCGCTGCCTGGCGCCGCAGACTGGCTCGATCGACGAGATCGACGGGCTGATTGAAGCGCTTGCCGAGCTGACGCGGCTGATCTGCGATCCGGCGAACCAGTTCCAGCACCAGCTGCAGCCCGGCGAGGTGCTGGTCTTCGACAATCAGCGGGTCCTGCACGGGCGCACCGAATTTGATCCGACACTGGCCATCCGCCATCTCAGAAGCTGCAACCTCGACCGCGACGGTGTCCACAGCGCCTTCCGCACCCTGGCGCGGCGCTTCGCGCCGGAGGAGGCCGAAGCGGTGCTTTATCAAGGGGCGATCCTTTAGATCAGGATGACGTTTCGTTGAATCGCCATCCTGATCTAACTCTTTGTCAGAGCATGATTTTTTTTCCGAAAACCGGTTCCTACTTTTCGGGATCATGCTTCAGCGGTGCCTCGGTTCGGGCGGCCTCAATTGAACCACAGCGCAAACGTCAAAAAGCCGGCGCCGCCGAACTCGCGCTGGATCTGGTCGAAATCGTCGCTGGTGAGGATTTTTCCGCTTTCGAGATAGGGCGCGATGCCGGGGCCGGTGATCGAAAGGACCAGGTCAAAAGGTTTCGGCTCGTCGAAGAAGCGCTTCATGTTGATGCCCTTGCCGGCGATGCGGAAATGCGGCAGCAGCGCGCGGCCTTCGAGAAGATCCTCGGCCACCGTCAGCGTGGCGAGCCAGGCCTGCACCTGTTCCTCGCCGACCTCGAGGCCGGTGAGTGGATTGACGCCCTTCTGCTGCGGTCCCGGCAGCCATTCACGGTCATTGTCGGTCTCGGCCAGGATCGACTTCCAGTCCTCGCGCGACAGGCGGATCATCTCCAGCAGGTGGCGTCGCGCGGCCTGCCGGCGTTCCGGCTCGATCACCGGCCAGTTGACGAGATGCACCAGGGAGATGAAGTCGGCGAAGCGCCATTCCGAGGCGAACATGCTGCCGCTCATGCCGCCGTCCAGCGGCACGAGCGCATCCTGCAATGGCAGTTTCGCGCGCGGAATAGCATGTGGAACGAGCCGTCGAAGGCATTGCGGAAATCATGCGCCAGCCAGAAATCGGCCTGCGCCATCAGGAATTCCGCATAGCCTTGCAGCCAAAAACCGTCGGCGCGGTCGAAGCGGAAGGTGAGCGAAGGCGCGGCATCGCTTGTGTCGACGCTGCCGCGTGAGAGCGACGCCATGATGGCAGCGATGCTTTCGTCGGGCGCGAGCTTGCCATCTTCGTTGAGGCGATGCCGACATGGGTGAGATCGACCACCATGCCGATATCGGCATCTTTCGGCACGGAGCCAAGCGTGACGGCGGATTTCTCCAGCCGGTCACGGAAGGCGACCAGGATGGCGCGGAATTCTTCGTAGGTCAGCGGCTGCGGGTTGGGATTGTCGGGCACGGGCAACCGCATCAGAGGCAGCATGAAGGACTTCGGGCTCTCGAACCCGTGGCGATGCAGGCCGCCGGCGAGTAGCTCAAGCGCGGTGAAGAATTCGCCGGCCCCGGCCGCATAGGCCGAGGCCGGGTCCCTGGCCGCCGCCGCCTCCAACGTCGACAGCGCCGTGTTCCGGTCGGCCACGCTCTTCGCCTCGAACATGGACTTGGCCGCGTCCGGCATCTCCGCCCAGGCAAGGGACGCCGGCAGGAATGCAAACAAGGCCGCTGCAAGGATCACTCTACCCATCGTCATCGCCCTCCACTGCTCGCGAGCATACACGGATTTCGGTCGGTCCGAGATGCCCGCCGCGGGATCGCCAGCAACCCGCTTCAACCGGCCCGTCAGACAGTCTACAGAGGGCGAAACTGGATGGGCCCGTGTCGAACTATCCGCTTGCCTATAAACTGTCGTGGCTGCCGCGCCTGCTGAGACCGTCGCTTGCCGGCGACAGAAGCGGCTTCGCGGCGCCCGCGGCGACGTTGCTCGATCCGCAGCCCACACGGAAGGTGCGGCTGGCCTTCGTCGGCGACATCTCGGCCGTCGCCAATCGCCGTGTGCCGGAATGCGATCCGGCAATCACGACGCTGCTTTCGTCCGCCGACCTCGTGATCGGCAATTGCGAAAGCCCGATCGTCGAACGCGCACGCGCGGTCATGGGCACGCGGCTCGGCACGCATCATGCGATGAGCGAGCGTTTCCTGGCCGATGCGCTCGCAGCCGCCGGCATCGCGCGCGACAGGCTCGTTCTGTCCCTGGCCAACAACCATATGCTCGATCAGGGCATCGCCGGTTTCGAGGAAACGCTCGCGGCGTTGAAGCGGCTCGGGATCCGGACCATCGGCACGGTTGCCGGGGGGCCCGCCCAGCGTCATGCGGCCGGATCGCTGATGGTCGGCTTTGCGGCCTTCACGCTGTGGCGCAACACGGACGCCGCGCCGTTCGAAGAACGCATCTCGATGCGTGCCGCCGAATGGCCGAGCGACGCCGTTTCCGGCATCGATCTCACCTGCGCCGTGCCGCATTGGGACTGGGAGTTCCGGCATTTTCCACGACTTGCAACCCGGGCGCTGGCGAGGCGGCTGGCGGATCACGGTGTCCGGCTGATCGCCGGGCATCACGCTCATGTCTTGCAGCCCATCGAGCGCACCGGCGACACCGTGATCGCCTATGGGCTTGGCGATTTCCTCGGCACCGCCTTTGCCAGACTGCCATGGCCGGCACGCATCGGCTCGGTATTCGTTGTCGATGTCAGCGCCGATCCGGCCACGCGCGGCGCCATCGCCGCCTACAGGATGCATTTCTTCATACGGCTGCGGGTAGGCAGCTACGAGCGGTTGGTGCCTGTCGAGGCTCTGGATGGCGCGCTCAAGCAGCGGGTCGCGGCCCGACTGGTGGCGATTTTCCCCACGTCCGAGCGGAAGATCGGCTCGCGAGATGAAGTGGCCGGATAGGGTTCAGCAATCGAAGCCGTATGCAGAACGCATGTACTCGGCCTCTTCCTTCGACATCTTCTTGAGCATCACGCATACGGTGAAGCTGCCGACCTGGCGGCCGTTCCTGGTGTAGCCCCAGTCGGAGATGTCGTCCCTGGTGAATTCGATGTTCTGTCCGAGGACGACGTTGCGGACGATTTCCGGTTCGTTCGCCAATATGCCGACGAAGCCGGTGTCGGTCCGCTTGAAGGGAATGACCCAGAAATGCTCAGACGCATTTCCGTCGGCGATCATCACCTTCAGCTTGAACTTGTCGGTCCCCGGCGGCGGAGCGTGGGACAGGTTCAGGAATTCATCCAGGCTGGATCGCGCCTTCTCGACCGCCGCCCCCATCTCGGCGTCGTCGGAGGCGATCATCATGGCCTTGTCGTCGCCTTCCGCCCTGGCATGCAAGGGAACGAGCGCCAGCAGCAGGCATAACGCGATACGAACGGCAATTGTCATGACACCCCCCGGTGAAGGCCAACATCCTGGTGCGTTATCTTCGGGCAATGTGGCGGCTTAATCAATCCGATCTGCGGTTGCGAAGCGGCCTTACGCCATTGTCATCGGGCAATGATAAGAGAGCGGCTTCGCCGTCACTTTCTGCTGACCTGAATCTCAACGCGCCCTGGACGGGCTTACAGCCCGGTCAAACCGGCCAGCCAGCTTGCCGAGCGCTTCGCCGCGTCCACCGTTGCGCCAGCAGCGCGGCTGAGATCGGTCTTGACCACGGCATAGCCGGCCTTGGTGCGGTAAAGCACCGCGCGGCCGCCATCGACCGACCTGTCGAAGGCGACCGGCTTTGCCGATTCCGTTTCGCTGGCGGTCACCGTTGCGCCGACCGGAGCGCTCGGGCGATGATCGAGCTCGGGCGGCAGCGGGGCGATGGTTTCGACGGCGCGGTTCCTGGGCTTCAAATCCGGCCTGGAGGCTTTCGCGGCAAGCTCGGAGGAAGAGGCCGAGCCCTTGACGCGGCAGATGCCCGAAACCAGCGGATAGTCGAAATTGCGCTGGTGCAGCATCTGGCTCTTCATCGCCGCTTCGCAGTCGGCGATTGTCGCCCATTTGGCCGGCGTTTCACCGATATATTCGCACAGCTTGGCGTCACAGTCGCAGCCGACAATGGTCATGGCGACAAGGGCGGTCTTGATCACGGTCTTGTCCCTTCGAAATTGCCCCTCACCACCCGGTTGCATCAATCCATGCCGAACAAGGCGGGATTTGGCCGCCATTGTGAAATGTGGATGACGGGACGTTTCCGAAGGTGCTCAGCCGGCGACTGTGACCGAAATGCCTCAGTCCTCGGTGTAGACATGTTCCAATTTTGGCACCGGGTTTGGCGAGCGCCGGGCAGGACCAAGTGCAGCTTGCGCACGGCGCCGGTCAGCGCGGTGCGGCACATGTTGGTAGTGGCGGATTCGTAGGCCTGACAGG
Source organism: Mesorhizobium sp. CA4 (assembly GCF_020165075.1). Lineage (NCBI taxonomy): Bacteria > Pseudomonadati > Pseudomonadota > Alphaproteobacteria > Hyphomicrobiales > Phyllobacteriaceae > Mesorhizobium > Mesorhizobium sp. CA4. Next base: position 15,556 of record NZ_JAIUHK010000059.1, on the reverse strand, counting down.
AGGCGACGCCGTCCTCAAAAAAACAGTCGGCGCTGGGATTTCTCCCAGCGCCTCCCTGTCAGATCAGGAACCAGTCAAGGCAGCAACTTCCGTAAAGTCGTCGCGCCAGGCCAGCCTTGATTTTGACGGTCCTGCCAGTCGCCACCCGAGGGCGGCGCCCGTTCCAGACCACGCCGATCTCCACCCTGGCGGGCTTCGCCCAGCGTGCCATCGAAGGTTTTTACCGGCCTTCATGGCAGCATCGGTCCGCCGTCGGCGTTGGCACGCTTTCCGCGGCACCCGTAGGTCTCGGCATCCGTCGCTCCAACAGGCAAGCCTGCTTTCGTTCTGGGCCGTACGGGCCTCAGGAAATCCGCCTTGCGCTTTTGCCTTTCGGCTGGGCGTTCGGTAGCCGCCTGAGATGGGTTGAATGTACGCCGGGTAACGGGTTTGGGGAATGCCGGCGCGCCTGTGAATAGCGGGATTATCGGGGACCAGCGGCAAAAGCCCCGGAATCCGCTGGCCGAACCGCTTAGACAGCCTGCCCCGCTTTTCTGTGACCGCTCGACCTTGGAGCCTTGCTCCGTCGCCCGGTCCGCGTTTCAATGTCGGCAAAAGAGTTTGGGCCGGCAAAAGACTTTGGATGCCCGCACACGGCCGCTGCACATTTTGCGCCACTTGCCTCGAGGGAGGTCGACTTGAAAGTCGGGGTGGTTCTCAATCCGATAGCCGGAGGCGGCAGGCTCAAGCGACATTGGGCGGAGGCGGCGGCGGCGCTCAACAGGAATTTCGGCGATTTCGACTTGCGTGAAACTCAGGCCAGCGGCGACGCAGAGCGGCTGGCGATCGATCTCGCCGCCGGCGGGTGCGACCTGGTGATCGCCGCCGGCGGCGACGGCACCGCCAGCGAGGTGGCCGACGGGCTGCTGCAGGCACGGCACGAAACCGGCAAGGAAACCGCGCTTGGGCTTCTGCCTTGTGGTGCCGGCATCGACTTCGCGCGCGGGCTTGGCCTGCCGCGCGGCATCGACGCCGCGGTCAAGAAAATCGCCGATGCCGAAGGCCGCAAGATCGACGCCGGACGCATCTGCTACATCGACGACCACGGCGCGCTGGCAAGCCGCCACTTCATCAACATCGCCAGCCTCGGCCTGTCCGGCGCGACGGATCGCGCAGTCAATGCCGACAAGCGCAAGGGCAGGGTCTCGGCCAAGGCACTGTTCTTCTGGCGCACGGTCGTGGAGTTCCTCCGCTATCGCTTTCAGGATGTCCGGATCACTATCGACGACGGCGAGCCGGTCGAGGTGCGCATGGCGCTGGTGGCGGTGGCCAACGGCAAATTCTTCGGCGGCGGCATGATGATCGCGCCGGACGCCGAACTCGCCGACGGCCAGTTCGACATCGTCATCCTGCGCGCCGCCGGCAAGCTTGGCTTGATCCGCGACCTCCGCCTGCTCTATGGCGGCCGGCATCGCGACCATCCGGCAATAACCATCCTGCGTGGCCGCAAGGTGCTGGTCGAGCCGCTCGGTGATGCCGAGAAGAACGGCGCCCTGGTCGACATTGACGGCGAGTCCCCGGGGCGAATTCCGGCGACGTTTGAAATCCTGCCCAGCGCGCTGACACTGAGAAGTTGAATCAACCGGCTGAGAGTTTGATTCAGCCGGCAAGGCCAGATGCTTGAAACAGCTGGCTAAATTTCTGACGGATTACGTTCCAACTTGGCCGGGAAGCCCGGCGCACGAAGCTCCGTCCCGACCGCGTCTTCCAAAAGCTTGACGATCTGGGTCGACCAGGCGCCACCGCCATAGGCGCGCTTGCCCTCTTCGAAAATGGCGTTGACGCGTGACGCCAGATCGAGCGGCGCGCCGAAATCCCTGGCCATGGCAAGCGCGAAGCCGAGGTCCTTCAGCGCCAGGTCCATGGTGAAGCCGATGTTGTAGGAGCCGTTGAGCACGAGCTGGCTTTCGGTTTCGTGGACGAAGCTGTTGCCGGAAGAGGCGACGATGGCGTGGTAGGCCTGGGCGAGGTCGAGGCCGCCCTGCTTCGCCAGCATCAACGCTTCGCCGGCTGCGACGAGATGGATGAAGGCGAGCATATTGGTGATGACCTTGATCACCGCGGCCGAGCCGACCGGTCCCATCAGGAAGGATTTCGTGCACATCGCCTCGATGGCCGGGCGATGGCGTTCGTAGAGCGCCGTGTCACCGCCGATGAGCGCCGTGATCCGGCCCGCCGCCGCCAGGTGCACGCCGCCGGTAACCGGACATTCGAGCGTCTCGATGCCCTTGGCCGAGGCGAGGGCTGCCAGCTGCAAGATCTCGTCACGGCCGTTGGTCGACATCTCGATCCAGGTGCCACCCGCGGGCAGACCCTGGAGCAATCCGTCGGGGCCGGCGAGCACTGTTTCGCTGACCTTCGGCGAGGGCAGGCAGGTGATTGCATTGCCTGCGCGGCTAGCGGCCTCGGCCGGGCTCGCCGCCGCCGTGGCGCCGAGCGCGACAAGGCGCTCGACCGCCGCCGTGTCGCGGTCGAAGACGGTGACGGCAAAGCCGTTGCGCAGCAGGCTGGCGGCAAGGTTGCCGCCAAGATGGCCAAGGCCGATGAAGGCGTAAGCGAGGGTCACGGCATCAGCGGCGTCTGCATCATCTGTAGGTGCAGGTCCTTGCCGCTATAGGGATGGGCGTCGCAGACCTCCTCGTTGAGCTCGACGCCGAGGCCCGGCTCTTTCGAGGGGATGACGTTGCCGTCCTGCCATTCGATCTTCCTCTTGAGCAGTGTTGCGTGGAAACCGTCCCACTGCTTCAGCGATTCCAGGATCAGGAAATTGGGCAGCGTCACCGCAAGCTGGATGTTGGCGGCGCCGACGATCGGGCCGCAATAGCAGTGCGGCGCCACCTGGATTTGATAGGCCTCGGCCATAGCGGCGATCTTCTTGGTTTCGAGGATGCCGCCGGAGCGGCCGAGATCCGGCTGCAGGATGGTGGCGGCGCGGTTCTCGATGACGCGAGCGAACTCGAATTTCGTCGTCAGCCGCTCGCCGGTGGCGACAGGAATGGAAGTGCCGCGGGCGACTTGCGCCATCACCTCGGGCATATCAGGCGGCACCGGTTCCTCGAACCAGAGCGGATCGTAAGGCTCGATGGCGCGCGCCATGCGAAGCGCACCCGACGCGGTGAACTGGCCATGCGTGCCGAACAGGATGTCGGCCCTGGTGCCGACTGCTTCGCGGATCGCCTTGATCATGCGCGCCGAGAGATCGATATCGATCAAGCGCGGCTGATGGCCGTCATAGGCGGTGTAGGGGCCGGCCGGATCGAGCTTCACGGCATTAAAACCCTGCTCGACATATTCGAGCGCGCAGGCCGCAGCCAGATCTGGGTCGTTGTAGACGTTCTTGCCGCGCGCATCTTCCGAATGGACGCTGCCGGTGTGCGGGTAGAGGTAGGTGTAGGAACGCAGGGTCTCGTGGACTTGGCCGCCGAGCAGCTTGTAGACCGGCTTGCCGGCTTCCTTGCCGACGATATCCCAGCAGGCCATTTCAAGCGCCGAGAAGCAGCCCATGCCGGAGACGTCGGGACGCTGGGTGAAGCCGGAGGAATAGGCGCGGCGGAAGAAATTCTCGACGTCGTGCGGATCGCGGCCGATGAGATAGCGCTCGGCCATGTCCTCGATCATCTTCGCGGTGACATGCGCGGAGAAGGTCGCGTTATAGGCCTCGCCATAGCCGACCACGCCGCCATCGGTGGTGAGCTTGACGAAGATGAAATACTTGCCGCCGATACCGGGCGGCGGGTTGCCGACAACCCAGGTCTTTACGTCGGTGATTTTCATTTGTGATCCTCCAGAACCAGGTCGGCGCCTTTCCATCCGGTCAGGATCGCGGCGGCGTTGGTGTTGCCCGTGATGTTGTCGGGGAAAATTGAAGTGTCGATGACGCGCAGACCGTCCAGCCCATGCACCCGAAGCCGCGGGTCGACGACGGCGCGCGCCGCATCAGGTCCCATGCGGCAGGTCGAGACCGGGTGATAGACGGTGCCGGAGCGTTTCCTGAAATCCTGGATCAGGTCGGCGTCCGACTGGATCGACGGGCCGGGCAGAACCTCTTCCTCGATGATCTCGGCCATCGCCGGCATCGCGGCGATCTTGCGCACGAACTTCACCGCCGCCAGCATCTCGTCGACATCGACATTGGTCGAATAGGCGTTGGGCGTGATCCTCGGATAGTCGCGCGGACTGCTCGAGCGGATCATGATCTCGCCGCGGCTCGAGGGCCGGCAGTTGGACAGGCCGATCGAGAAGCCCGGCCAGGGGTCGGGCGTCAGGATCGGCCGCTCGCCGCTCTTCGAGATGACAGTCGAGAAGGCCTGGAAGTAGAGCTGCATGTTCGGCCGCGTCATCGACGGGTTGGTGCGGAAGAAGCCGCCGGCATTGTTCATCGATAGCGACAGCGGACCGGAGCGCAAGAGGATATATTGCATGCCGACCAGCAGCTTGCCCCACCAGGGCCTTAGGATCTGGTTGAGCGTCGGCAGCTTGCCCTTGAAGGTGTAGTTGATGCCGACATGGTCCTGCAGATTGGCGCCGACATTGTCATTGGCGTGCACGACCGGGATACCGAGGTCGGCCAGCAAGGCCGCAGGGCCGACGCCGGACAGCTGCAGCAGCTGCGGCGAGTTGATCGAGCCGCCCGACAGGATGACCTCGCGGCCCGCGCGTGCAGTCTTCATCTGCCCGTTCTGCTCATATTCGACGCCGACGGCGCGCTTGCCCTCGAACAGGATCTTCGTCCCCAGCGCGTTGGTCTCGACACGGACATTGCCGCGTTTCATCGCCGGCCGCAGGAAGGCACGGGCCGCCGACATGCGGCGGCCGTGCTTTGTCGTGATCTGATAGACACCGACGCCTTCCTGAGTGGCGCCGTTGAAGTCCGGATTGAACGGCAGCCCGGCCTGCTGAGCGGCGGCAAGGTAGCGCTTGGTCAGCGGGTGCACCGCGCGCGAACAGTCGGTGACATGCAGGGGGCCTCCGGTGCCGCGCCACTGGTCGGCGCCGGCCGCATTGTCTTCCATCGCCTTGAAGGAGGGCAGGAGGTCGTCATAGGCCCAGCCGGGATTGCCGGCGGCGGCCCAGGCATCGAAATCCTCGCGCGCGCCGCGGATGAAGACCATGGCGTTGATCGAGCTCGAGCCGCCGAGCAGCTTGCCGCGCGGCCAATGATCGGCATTGCCGGCGAGGCCGGGATCGGGCTCTGCCTTGTAGTTCCAGTTGACAGCAGGGTCGAAGAAGGTCTTGCCGTAGCCGAGCGGCATCTGGACGTAGAAGCGCCGGTCGGTTCCGCCGGCCTCCAGCACCAGCACCGAGAAGCGGCCCGACGCCGAAAGCTTCTCCGCAACGACCGAGCCGGCCGAGCCGGAGCCGACGATGATGAAATCATAAGTCTGCATGATGGTGTGGGCGGGCTCCGCGATATCCGGCTTACCCTAGACATTGCCGGCTTGCGGCGTCGCCGTGGCTTCCGGCATGGCTTGTGAAAAAAGCGACCGGCGCAGTGGGGCAGATTTCGCGTTTACCAGAGCTTGCGACATGGCGGTCGCATTGATACGCAACAGAAGCTGCCCTTTAAGGATTTCGCCATGGTGCATTACGCGGACGGAAAACCCCTTGGCGATCTCACTTTGAGGACGCTCGCCATGCCGTCCGATGCCAATGCCGCCGGCGACATTTTCGGCGGCTGGGTGATGGCGCAGATGGACCTTGCCTGCGGCATCCGCGCCGCCGAGCGCGCCAAAGGTCGCGTGGTCACCGCCGCGGTCAAGGAGATGTCCTTCGCCAAGCCGATGAAGATCGGCGACACGTTGTGCATCTACACCCATGTCGAGCGCGTCGGCCGCACCTCGATGGTGCTCAAGGTCGAGGCCTGGGCGCAGCGCTACCTTTCCGACCTCATGGAGAAGGTCACTCATGCCGATTTCGTCATGGTGGCGCTCGACGGCGAAGGCAAGCCGAAACCGGTTCCGGCCGAGAGCTGACGGGCCCTGATTCTCCCAGGGCCTGCCGTGTTGTAACAACACCGGCGCCGGAGATGCGCCTCGCGACATCCAATGGTTGCCTTCACGCCCCCATTTTGAGCGCGCGAGGGGAAAACAATGCGTCAACACATGCTGAACGGCTGGCTCGTGGCAGCCATCATTGCTCTGGTCTGCCTGCTCGGCATAACGGCCTACATGGAAGTCAGCAACGACCTTCCAACGCGTCGCCTGCATGCGGGGCCCGAAGGCGATCGACAAGAAGGCCGCGCAGGCGGAGAACTGCTCGACGGCGTGCTGCGGCAGCACCATCCCGAGCGCCTGATCGCTGGCCGGCTAAAGACAGCCATCCTTGTCGAGGCGGTTGCGCGGAGAGGCCGGCGAGGCTCGCTGCGGGGCCGCAGCGGATCCGATCAAAGCCGCAGGAAGGAACGACCCGGCGCCGAGCCGCGCGGCTCATTCAATGGTTCAGAAATCCTTGAACTTCAAGGGTTTCAGGCCTGCTGGCCGTCGAATCTCGCGCGCGCTTCGCGGACCCGATTGGTGTTCTTGCGGGCCCATTCGCCGAGCGCGCCGACCGGCACGAGCAGCTCGTGGCCGAGCTCGGTCAGCTCGTAATCGACACGCGGCGGAATGGTCGGAAACACCTTGCGCGTGACGAAGCCGTCGCGCTCCAGGCCGCGCAAGGTGGTGGTCAGCATCTTCTGCGAAATGCCGCCGACGGCGGCACGCAATTCGTTGAAGCGCATCGCGCCGCCGCCGAGCTTGCCGACGACGAGCACGGTCCATTTGTCGCCGACCCGTTGCAGGATTTCCGACACGGCCCGGCAGTCCTCGGTGTTGTGCGGGTGCCTCAGTAACAAAAACGTGCCTCCTTGCGCGCCGTTTTGTCAGTATCACATATAGCGCCGGTATCCAAACGATACCAGAAATTCCCGCAAGGAGAGCCCCTTATGTCCAAACCCAAAATCGCCATTGTCGTCGGTTCGACGCGCGCAGCCCGCTTCGCCGACGTGCCGACGCAGTGGATCGCCAGGATCGCCAAGACCCATGCCGATATCGACGTCGAGATCGTCGATCTGCGCGACTGGCCGCTGCCGTTCTTCGACGAAGTCGCCTCCTCCGCCTGGGCGCCGTCGCAGAACGAAGTGGCGCAGCGCTGGCAGAAGAAGGTCGCCGAGTTCGACGGCTTCATCTTCACCGCCGCCGAATACAATCACGCGCCGACCGGTGTCTTGAAGAACGCCATCGATTACGCCGCCAATGAGTGGAACAAGAAGCCGGCCGGCTTTGTCGGCTACGGCTCGGTCGGCGGCGCGCGCGCGGTCGAACAGCTCCGCCTGATCGCCGTCGAGCTGCAGATGGCTCCCGTCAAGTCGGCCGTGCATATCGCCTGGGGCGATTTCCTCGCGGTGCGCCAGGGCGAGAAGAAGCTCGAGGACATGGAGCATCTGAACCAGGCCGCCGCCGCGCTGGTCAACGACGTTGCCTGGTGGGCGAAGGTGCTGAAGGCTGCCCGCGCCGCCGACGCAATCGCCGGCGAAGCCCAGGCCGCTTAAAGCGCCTGCGTAGAATCATCCTCCCGGAGGGCGGCGCTTGCGTGCCGCCCTTTTTATTTTTTGGCAACCCGAGCTACCTGTCTTGCCTGGAGTCCAGTTTGATCCCTTCAAGCCGTCGCACCTGCGTTCGGGTTTGGCCGGTCACTTGACCGCTCGGGACGACGCGTTAGATGCAGGCTCCAATCCGCTGAAGACGAAGACAGCACAGTCGTGGAGAATGCCTTGGCTTGGCAGATGGCGTAATCAATACGGGTCCGTCCTCGACATCACTGGCGAGGAGGGCGGCCGGATTGAAGGCACGTTTCGCACGGCGCTCGAAGACAGCAGCTTCTATGGACAGACCGTGCCGATATCCGGCATCGCGCATGGCGACGTGATCGGGGTAACGGCCGCCGGCGAGGGTACGGCCGGCCCCGCCGCGGTGAGCTACACCGGCATATTGCGGGACGGCAAGCTGGAGACGATGTGGCTGACGGTGGCGGGCAGCACCATCACCGGCAAGGAGGGCGAAACCGCTTCCCGCAAGCGGGTGGGGACCTGGCGTGCCTTTGGCATCAGCCTCGACACCTTCGTCCGGGAATAGCCAAGCTGGCGGGCACCGAGTGCATTTGCCGGGAAGCGGCGCAAGCCGTTGCTGCTCGGCGCCGCTCTGATTGCGATCGCTCTAGCCCGTTTAATATCCGAAAATGGAACTTCCGGAGGCGGGCGAAGTCGCTAAGAGCTCGGGGGAAGCACGAAGCGCCGGTCATTGTAATAAGCGAGATATGCGGAATGTACGGGATCGGCGAGATGCCGGGATTTCATATAGACCTGCGCTAGGATCGACGTCCCGCCTTCGAAAGGCTCAACCTCGACCGGCACGCGCAGATTGCCAGGCGCGCCGACGGATTCAAGCCTGTCGAGGCGTGAGAGGATGCGTTCATCCACCTCGTAAAGTTCGCCGGCGACCTGGAAGCCGGCACCCGGTTCGTTAAACATCATCGGAGCGAAGCGAGGCCCGGCAATCAGCATTGGAAAACGCTCATGCCTCCGACAGTTGCCAAGAAACGCGGCCCCGCTCAAACCCTGCTCGTGCAGGGGATAGCCCATCTTCAAAGTGCCGAACACGAAGACTTTCGAAGCCATGCAGGAGGAACGTCGGCAGAGGTTGGAAGTTCACAATCCATGCAGTTGTTCGGAACAGGCGAAGATGAACGAGACTCCGAATCTGAGAATCTTGCCGTCGGCTGACGATGCCGTCAAAGCCGAGGCGGCAGCGGCGCTCTATCGCTATAACGTTGCCGCCACAGGCGTGGATGATCGCCTGCCCATCGGGGCCGTGCTATACGATGGCTCGGGCAGGGCACTCGGTGGGCTTTGGGGACGAACCGAGCTCGGCCTACTGTTCCTCGACATGTTTTTCCTGCCGGCGCATCTGCGTGGCCGATCCTACGGCGCTCGGCTGCTTGCAACCGTCGAGGAAGCCGCAAGAAGACGCGGCTGCAGGGGCGCTGTCGTCGAAACGAGCAGCTTTCAGGCACCCGGATTCTACATCCGGCATGGTTATAACGAATTCGGCCGCATTCCTTTCGCAGTCGAGGGACAGGCGCGCATCTTTTTTCGCAAGCAGCTTGCCTGAGCAGTGCTGGCAGTTCCAGCCGCATCGAGGGAGGCGATCCTCAGCGCACCACAGGGCGGTGGCCGTCGGGCAGGCGGGTGGCGATCAGCTTGTCGATGCGGCGGCCGTCCAGGTCGACCACCTCGAAGCGCCAGCCTTGCGCGTCGACGCATTCGCCGGTCGTCGGCAGATGGTGGAGATGCGACAGCACATAGCCGGCGACGGTTTCGTAGTCGCGGTTTTCCGGTAGGTCGATGCCCAGCACCTCGGCCATCTCGTCGGCCTGCATATAGCCGGCGAGCAGCCAGGAGCCGTCCTCGCGCTTCACGGCATTCTCCTCCTCGCCGGCCTCGAGGTCGGAGCGGAACACGCCGGTGATGGCTTCGAGGATGTCGGCCGGGGTGACGATGCCTTCGAAATGGCCGTATTCGTCATGGACCAGCGCCATCGGGACGTCCGATTCCCTGAGTTTCTGCAGGACGTCGAGCGCGTCGGCCTGGTCATGCACGATGGGGGCGGCGCGCACATGCTGGCGCGGGTCCAATACCCTGCCGGCCAGAAGGGCCGCCAACACGTCGCGCGTCTGGATGACGCCGACCATGGCGTCGACATTGCCGTCGCCGACGGGCAGGCGCGAGTGCTGGGTGTCCATCAGAAGCTTTTTGACGGCGGTGTCGTCCGACTGCAGGTTCAGCCAGTCGACCTCGGTGCGCGGCGTCATGACGGCACGCACGGCGCGGTCGCCGAGGCGCATGACGCCAGCGATCATGCGGCGCTCGTCGGATTCGATGGTGCCGTGATGCTCGGCCTCGGCCACCAGCATCTTGATCTCCTCGTCGGTGACCTTCTCTTCCGTCTCGCCGGCTTGCCCGAGCAGCCACAGCACGGCGCGGCCGGAGAGGTCGAGCAGGAAGACCAGCGGCGCCGAGAAGGTGGCGAGGATGGTCATTGCCGGCGCGGCCCTGACCGCGACGCGTTCCGGGTCCTTGAGCGCGATCTGCTTTGGCACCAATTCGCCGACGATCAGCGAGGCATAGGTGATCAAGGCGACGACGATGCCGACGCCGATGGGGTCGGCGATGTTTTCCCGGATGCCGGTCGAGGCCAGATATTGCGCCAGCCTTTCGCCGAGCGTCGCGCCCGAAAAGGCGCCCGAAAGAACGCCGACAAGGGTGATGCCGATCTGCACCGAGGACAGGAATTTGCCGGGGTTCGAGCCGAGCGCCAACGCACGGCCGGCGCCGTTGACGTTGCGGTCGATCATCGCCTTGAGACGGGCGGGCCGCGACGAGACGATGGCAAGCTCCGACATCGACAAAAGGCCGTTCACCAAGATGAGGACGGCCACGACGGCGATTTCAAGATATAGCATGGGCGGTCAATAGCATTGCTGCAGTGCATTCGAAAATAGCCCGCCGTTATTTTTGGAACATGACAGGCGCGCCGCTCAAGCCGCATCCCAGATCGGCGCCGAGAAATGCCGACAAGTGCATCGATGACGATGCGTGCGTGGCGGGCGTGCCGTCATTGCACCTTCAACACGCCGATCACGGCCATGCCGTCGGTGAAATAGGGATCGCCGCCGCCGTTGCGTCCCGTCTTGGTGGCGCCGATTCCCGGTATCTCGCTGGTGGATGCAAGCAGGCCGGCGGCCTTCAGGTCGCCGATCAGGAAGTCGCGCTCCGCGTCGATGTCGGGGCCGATGTGGTGGGTGACGGCGCCCGTGTCGTGGCTGAGGCCGACGCCACGATCGAAGCTGGCGGCGCCCAGCCAGAGCGGACGGCCGTCGCCGACCGTGTCCGTCTGCCAGAAGCGGACGTGGTGGCGCCGGTCGGCGCTGTCGCCGACCGGCTTTTCGAAGGCAAGATCTTGAGAGCGGCCCTCGAACAAAAGGCGGCTCATCGGCGCATCGGGATAGGGGCGGGAAAACAAAACGCTTTCACCGATGTCGATCGCAGTCCTGAGCGTCACGGCATCGGCCGTGTCCCAGCCCGCGACCGCGAAGGCGTGGACAACTTCCTTCTCGGTGCCGACAAGGCCGACATTGATCGGATCGCCGGGAATGCCCTGCGGCGTATGCGTCACCATCTCGAAGGGCCGGGTACGAAAACCCCGCTCCCGCCAGGTCCAGAATTCCGGCGCGGCGACGTAGGCGAGCGCCAGATAGAAGGCGCAAACCGCCGCCAGCCAGATCGCCGCGCGCCGCCTCAGGCTTCGCTCACCCACAGCCAACCGCTCCCAAATCCACGCACGACCATTTTATGCGGTGTTGGCCGTTTTGGGCAGAGCAGCCTCAGCGGCAGGCGCGGTAACCGCTTTTGCGGTTCTTGATGTCGAAATGGAAATGGTTGCGGTGGTCGTAATTGTAGCCTGGGCCGAGCACCGTGGTGAAATACTCGCAGCCGTCGGCGCGCACATTGTTGAGGAAGCCGCGCGTGCGGAAGGCGAACAGGCCGGGCTTGCGGACGTCGATGTCGTCGCCATTGTTGAGCTCGATGCTCATGACGTCGAGGGCATTGCCCTTGCCGTGCTCGGACAGGACGCCTTCGCCGGCGATGTTACGGCAGGAATAGCTAGAACCTTGGTGGATCGCCTTGACCCCGGAGAAATAGCGCCAGCGGGCAGCCGGCTGCAGCTCGTTCTTCGTCCAGGCCGCAAAGGTGGCGGCCATGTTGCAAGTCAGCGTCGCCGCCGGCTTCATGGCGACGCTGCCGATCGCCGAGACCTTCACTGGATAGTCGATGCCGCACTGGCCTTCATGGATCGGCTGAATGTCCTGATAGACCACGCCCATCCGCTTCAACTCGTTGCGGCAGTCGATCTCGCTGGCCGGCATCTGCACGGTCGGCGACATCGGCTCATCCATGCGCGGATAGGCGGCCTGGGTCATGTAGGGATTGGACGGAACAAGGCGTTGCATGCCGGAATATTGCGGCGCGTCGGGCTGCGGCACGGCTGCCGTCTGGCTGCCGACATCGACTGCCGGCTGCAGCGCAAAGACGTCACCGGTCGTACAGGCCGATATCGCCGCGATGGCGACGCCCGCGGCCAGCCCGACGAGCATGATGCGCGCACGCTTGGTCCGTCGCGCCGCCGCCAGCATGGCGCCAAGTCTTCGAGCCATCGAAAGGCGTCCTTGTCCCCAAGATCTGATCCCTGTTGGATCATGATCCAAATGACACAAGGTTAGCCCTCAACAGTAAAGGAAAGATCAGCGCCGGCATTCATGCCTGGGGCGGAATTGCGGCGCTGAACTTGCCCGGACGTGACCGAAACTTTCGAAATCGTGCTTACTGGCAAAAGGTGCCGCCGTGGCGGCGCGGTTCCAGGTCGAAGTGGAAATGCAGCGCGTGGTCGGGGTCGGACCCTGGTCCGAGCACCGTCTTGAACGGCCCGCAGGCGGCCTTGCGCACCGCGTCGAGGAACTTCGCGTCTTGATCCGGCGGCGCCGGCCCGACCTCGATCTTCCTGCCGTCCGACAAGATGAAGCTCGCGATGTCGAGCGCATTGCCGAAGGCGTGTTCAGACAGTTTGCGGGTGCCGTTGCGTGGACGGCAAACGAAGGCCGAGCCCTGGTTGACCGACTTCAAATCGGCGCCGAGTTCGGCCTTCGCCGTAGGCTGAACGACATCGGCCATGAAGCGCGCGGCGGCCTCGGCCATCTGACAGTTGAGCTCGGTGCCGGGACCGATGCCGATGGATTTGCCGAGCGTCTTCAAAATTACCGGATAGGGGATCGAGCAGCCGATTTCCGCATCGTGCTCGGCCTTGTGCTCCTCGAACTCGACGCCCAGCTCCTTCAGCCGCTCGCGGCATGCGGTTTCTTCCGCCGGCATCGTGTCGGCCGGCATGTCGGCCGAGCGCGGATCGGGAAACATCTTTTCCTCGTCCGGTGGTTCGGGTTTTTCCGATGGCTGCGGCGCGGTTTCCGGCGGCTCCGGCTCGAACTCAGTGGGCTTCCGCGGCGGCGTCGGCACCACATCCGGCGTCAGCGGCTCGGATTCCGTCCGCGGCGCGGTTTGAGCGCTCTTCGAACGTGGCGGGCGGGCATCCCATTTCGGATGCGATTTCTCCTGGTTGAGGAGGTCGTCGCTGCTGTCGAGGCGGCTTTTGTCTTGCCCGGATTTCTCAGTGCCGTTCTCCATGTCCTGGGGACGCGACCTTGGAACCGGGGTCGCCGGCGGCGTTTCCGATGCCGGAGCGGCGCTCTGGCTGGCCGGCGGCAGGTGTCTTTTGTTCCGATGGTGATGCTTGGCCACGGCCGGCGTAACCAGCAGCATCGCGGCCGCCACAGGCAGCGCCAGTCGGCAAATTCGGGAAAGGCTCAGCGTTGCCATCGCCCGAAACGGCGGTCGCGTTGCGAAGTTGCCTGCGCGGGCAGCCGTGGCGATCACAATCGGTTACCGGCGCGTTACGCGCCGATGGCTTCAAGGCCTTCCTCCAGCCAGTCGGCAAGCATCGGCAGGCCAAGCAGGTATTTGGCCGTGCGCTTCCTGGGACGCTCCCTGGCGGCGGCCACGGCATCCACCCATTCGGATGCGTCATAGTCGCCGCGCCCGACCCAGGCGAGCGCGATCAGCTCGGCCGCTTCGTCGATGTTGAGATCGTTGATCAGCTCGCGGAATTCCTCCTCGGTGAGATCTTCCGAGGCTTCCTCGACAAGGCCGTCGTGATGGTGGCTGGCATGCGTGTCGCCGTCGAACTCGACCTCATGCTCGGCGCCGTCGTCATAGTCCTCGTTGACGGCGGCGCTCAGCGCCTTCGCCTTGAGAATGAACAGGCGCACCGTGTCCGGATCAATCGAAAGTTCCCACTCCTTCTCGAGGCGCTGCTGCACTGCCTTTCTCCACGTGAAGCGCTTGGTTCCGATGATAGCGGAATTAAAACGCGCGTCACGTCCGCTGGTAAATGCTTCTGTCCGCGTGCTCAAAATAGTTCCGCGTCCGCTTGCTTTTCGGGATGAAACCACGTCGGCGCGGCGTTAGTCTGCCATTGTCACGCTCAAGGAGGCTTCGATGCGCAGACGTTTGCTTGTTCAGGTCATGGCTGTAGCGGCGCTGCCGCTGTTCGTTGCGCCGGCCTATACTGCCGGTGAAGGCGGTGGCGGAAGCGGTCAAACCACTACGCAGTGCAAGAAGGGCGAGGTCTGGGATAAGAAGAAGAACAAATGCGTAAAGCCGCAATATGGCATGCTGGACGACGAGAGCATCTATGAGGCCGGCCACGATCTGGCGATGGCCGGCCGCTATGACGAGGCGATCTCGGTGCTGACGCTCGCCGCCAACAAGCAGGATCCGCGCATCCTCAACTATCTCGGCTATTCGCACCGCCATTCGGGCCGCGTCACGGTCGGCCTTGGCTATTATGAGGAAGCGCTGCGGATCGACCCGAACTACACGCTGGTGCGCGAATATCTCGGCGAAGCGCATCTGCAGATCGGCGATCTCGCCGGCGCGCAGCAGCAGCTCCAGGAAATCGAAAAGCGGACCGGCAAGGGCTCGCGCGAATACGGCATGCTGTCCGAGCAGATCGACCATTTCCTGAGGAGCTGAACAGGGCTTCGACGCTTCTCGAACCGGCTGCGGGCAATCGCGGCCGGTTTTTCGTTTCCCGGGAAGCCGGGCCCGCGAAAGCGGTGATCATTTTGCCGAAATTTCATTTTTGGGCGTGAAAATCGCGCGAAGATTGCTATATTCGTGGAAATTGTGGTGAGACGGTTCCGTTAGCCCGAGGCTGCCGGACCGTTTTCTTTTTGTACCCGTTGACAAGGCCGCTCCCGAAAACGGGGGCGGCGGCAGGAAAGGTCAGGCACATGATCAAGGTCCCGATGACAGGCGAGGGGTTCGCGTCATTGAAGGAAGAACTTCGCTGGCGCCAGCAGGAGGAACGTCCTCGTATCATCGAGGCGATTTCCGAAGCGCGCTCGCATGGCGACCTGTCCGAAAATGCGGAATATCACGCGGCCAAGGAGTCGCAGAGTCACAATGAAGGCCGCATCAACGAACTCGAGGATCTGATCGCGCGGGCCGAAGTTATCGACGTTTCGAAGCTTTCCGGCGACAAGGTGAAATTCGGCGCAACTGTCGTGCTCGTCGACGAGGACACCGAAGAGAAGAAAACCTACCAGATCGTCGGCGATCAGGAAGCGGACGTGAAGTCCGGCCGTATCTCGATCTCCTCGCCGATCGCGCGTGCGCTGATCGGCAAGGAAGTCGGCGACGCTATCGAGGTCAATGCTCCGGGCGGCGCACGGGGGTACGAGATCGTCCAGGTGCAGTTTATCTGAGGACCTTTTGATAATTCTACTCTGGCGGCCGCCTAGTCTCTCATGTTCCCTGTCAAGATTGAAGGCAAGAAGGCTCGCCTGCTTGGCAGGTTTGCCATGCAGTCGG
>NZ_JAIUHK010000058.1:0-26442 GCF_020165075.1 Mesorhizobium sp. CA4 | reverse complement strand
TGTCATCTCCAGCGTAGAATCACAACCGATTCCGCGCCGCAATACCTATCTTAGCGCCTATGCCTCAAGGGGGGAGATTAGGTGCCAAATTTCCCCGTCCTGGGGAAACCCTTCGGCACCATACGGCCGGCGGCGGCACGTGCTCCGATCCACTCGGCCAGCTCCTCGCGCGACTTGGTGAAGGTGCGATCGGCCGAGTCCTGCCAGGAGAGCCCCGTCTCCAGGGTGAAGGTCTTCAGGTCCAGCACGCCGCCGTCCTTGTATTTCTGCAGGCGCACGCCCTTGCCGCGCGCCATTTCCGGAATTTCGGCGAGCGGGAAGATCAGCATCTTGCGGTTCTCGCCGACGATGGCGAGATGGTCGCCCGAAACCGGAATGCAGCGCTTGGCCTCGTCCGGCGCCTTGACGTTCATCACCTGCTTGCCCTTGCGGGTGTTGGCGACGACCTCTTCCTCCGAAACCACGAAACCGTTGGCGTCGTAGGAGACGAGCAGCAGCTTGCGCTTCGGATCGTGGACAAAGGCGGTGACGATGTCCTGGTCGTTCTCCATGTCAACGATGATGCGGATCGGCTCGCCATGGCCGCGCCCGCCCGGCAGCCGGTCGGCGCCGATGGTGTAGAACTTACCGCCGGTTGTGAAGACCAGGATCTTGTCCGTGGTCTGGGCATGGAAGGCGAGCTTCAGGCTGTCGCCTTCCTTGAAGGCAAGCTGCGAATGGTCGGTCAGGTGGCCTTTCATGGCACGCAGCCAGCCCTTTTCCGACACCACCACCGTAACCGGCTCGCGCTCGATCATTGCATGCGCGATGTCGGTCAGGTCATGTTCCGGAGCGTCGGCAAACTGAGTACGCCGCTTGCCGAGCTCGGTCTCGGGACCGAACTGATCGCGGACCTTTGTGACCTCCCACTTGATTGTCGCCCACTGCTTGGCGTCCGACGCCAGCAGCGCCTCGATCTGCTTCTTCTCGGCGGTGAGGCCGTCGAATTCCTTGCGGATCTCGATCTCTTCGAGCTTGCGCAGGGCGCGCAGGCGCATGTTGAGGATGGCTTCGGCCTGGTTGTCGGTGAGCGACCAGCGGGCCATCATCACCTGCTTGGGCTCATCCTCCTCGCGGATGATCCTGATGACCTCGTCGATGTTGAGATAGGCGATCAGGTAGCCGGCGAGGATTTCCAGCCGCTTCTCGATCTCGCCGAGCCGGTATTTCGAGCGGCGGATCAGAACGTCGCGGCGGTGGTCGAGCCACTCCTTCAGCACGCCTTTCAACGAAAGAACGTTCGGCACCTTACCGCGCGACAGCACATTCATGTTGAGCGGGAAACGGCTTTCGAGCTCGGTGAGCTTGAACAGCGATTCCATAAGGATGCCGGGATCGACGGTGCGGCTCTTCGGCACCAGCACGATGCGGATGTCTTCCGCACTCTCGTCGCGGATGTCTTCGAGCAGCGGCAGCTTGCGCGCCATCAAAAGCTCGGCGATCTTCTCGATCAGCCTGGCCTTCTGCACGCCGTAGGGGATCTCGGTGACGACGATGCTCCAGGTTCCCCTGCCCTGGTCCTCCTGGCCCCATTTGGAGCGCACGCGGAAACCGCCGCGGCCCGTCTCATAAGCTTCGAGGATCGAGGCGCGGCTGTCGACAATGATGCCGCCGGTCGGGAAATCCGGTCCCTGGACGAAATCCATCAGCTTCGCCACCGGCGCTTCCGGATGCTCGATCAGGTGGAGTGCTGCGTCGCAAAGCTCGGCCGCGTTGTGCGGCGGGATCGAGGTCGCCATGCCGACGGCAATGCCCGACGAGCCGTTGGCGAGCAGGTTCGGGAAGGCGCCCGGCAGAACGGACGGCTCCTCGTCCTCTTCATTGTAGGTCGGCCGGAAGTCCACCGCGTCCTCGGTGATGCCGGCAAGCAGCTCGCTCGCCACCTCGGTCATGCGCGCTTCGGTATAGCGCATGGCGGCGGCATTATCGCCGTCGATGTTGCCGAAATTGCCCTGCCCGTCGACCAGGGGGTAGCGCATCGAGAAATCCTGCGCCAGCCGCACCAGCGCGTCGTAGATCGACTGGTCGCCATGCGGATGGAACTTACCCATCACGTCACCCACGATGCGGGCGCATTTGGCGAAGCCCTGATCGGGGTTGAGCCTGAGCAGCCGCATGGCATGCATGATGCGGCGATGGACCGGCTTCAGTCCGTCGCGCACATCCGGCAGTGCCCGGTGCATGATGGTCGACAGCGCATAAGCCAGATAGCGCCGCTCGAGCGCTTCCTTCAGATCGACCGGTTCGATTTTATCGCCGCCGCCATTGTCATCGGGCGGCAAAAGCCTTTTTCCCATGGATTTGGACTAGCCGAGCGGGTGATTCGCGGCAAGCGCCGCGTGAAGATCGGCGCATTCGCCGCGGCCGCAGACATGCAGCCGGCGGCGTGAAGGATTTCACGGAAGCGGCGTCGCGGCGGCTGCAATTTGCCGCCAATCTGCAACAGGCTTAGCCGGCAACATGACGCCGGCCAACATCAATCCGTTACATGCGGCCGCTATCTGGCAATACAACGCGCTGGCGGAGGAAAGCCGCGGTCTTCATGACAAATTCACCGCATCGCGCAAAGGCTGCCGCCCGCAGTTTGCTTTTCATCGCCGTTTTCGACAAATGTGCCGGGACATGCCTTCTTCCCGTCCCGTTCCTCACGGAATGGTGATGGAGCAGGTTTCAAAACAAATTTCATCATAGCCAAATCAGGACAGGGAACTCGCCATGACAATCCAACGCTCGACGCTCAAGAAATTGGCTTTTTCGACCTTTCTGCTGACGCTGCCGCTCAATGCGGCCTTTGCCGCCGATCCGGCGGTGGCCGAGCGCATCAAGGCAGCCCTTGCCGCCCAGGGCGTCGACATTTCCTGGACCGGTGTCTCGGGCGACGATTCGAACGCCGTGCTGCAGGGTGTTTCCATCAAGCCGGCGGCCGAGAAGGAAGCACTGCCGATCGGCGACGTGAAGCTGGAAGGGGTCAGCGAAGCCAATGGCGGCTATGAGATCGCCACCGTCTCGACCTCGCCCTTCGAGCACAGCAAGGACGGCGTGACGCTCAATCTCAGCCCGGTGGTCGTTCACGATATGAAGGTCCCGGCCGAAGGCGGCACCGATCCGCTCGGCTCACTGATGATGTACAAGTCGGCGGAACTCGCCAACATGACGGTCAAGGTCGGCGACAAGACGGCGTTCGCGATGGACGGGCTTGCCGTTCAGATCACCCCGCCGGCCGACGGCAAGGCGATGGACTTCACCGCCAACACCGAAAAATTCACCGCGGATCTCTCGCTGGTCGACGACGCGAAATCGAAGGAAGCGATCGAGGCGCTCGGCTACCAGAACATCTCAGGCAACATTGCAATGGCCGGCACCTGGCAGCCGAGCGACGGCAAGATGGAGCTGTCGAAATATGACATCTCGGTCGAGAATGCCGGCACGCTCGGCATGACCTTCAACCTCGGCGGCTACACGCTCGACTTCATCAAGTCGATGCAGGAGATGCAGAAGAAGCTCGCCGCCCAGCCGGAAGGCGCCGACAATTCCGCGCAAGGCATGGCCATGCTCGGCCTGATGCAGCAGCTTTCCTTCAACGGCGCATCGGTGCGCTTCGAGGACGATTCGCTGACCGGCAAGGTGCTCGACTATGTCGGCAAGCAGCAGGGCATGTCGGCCAAGGACGTCGCCAACCAGGCCAAGGCGATCGTGCCGTTCGGCATGGCGCAGCTCAACAATCCCGAGCTGACTGCGGAAGTCTCGGCGGCGGTCAACACCTTCCTCGACAATCCGAAGAGCCTGGAAATCTCGGCCGAGCCGCCGTCATCGGTGCCGTTCGCGCTGATCATGGCCGGCGCCATGTCCAACCCGCTCGACCTGCCGAAGACGCTGGGCGTCAAGGTCAAGGCGAACCAGGACTGATCGGACTAGCTGCCTTCTCCCCGTCACTATACGGGGAGAAGGTGCCGGCAGGCGGATGAGGGGCACCGCCGACGCTCGCAAATGAAATGAATTCGATGCAGGACCGATTGCCTGTTAGAAGGCCCTGCCTGCTACGGCGGCCCGTAAATCGCCAGCACCGCGCTGCCCCTCATTGTCCTGCCGGACATTTCTCCCCGTATAGTGACGGGGAGAAAGGGCAGTTGCAGCGCTGCCGTCAGTCCTTCTTCGCCACCGCGACGCGCAGCGACAGCTCGCGCAGCTGCTGCGGGGTCGCTTCGGACGGCGCGTTCATCAGCAGGTCGTAGGCCTGCTGGTTCATCGGGAACATGGTGATCTCGCGCAGGTTCTTGGCGCCCACGAGCAGCATGACGATGCGGTCGACGCCGGCCGCCATGCCGCCATGCGGCGGCGCGCCATACTGGAACGCGCGGTAGAGGCCGCCGAAGCGCTCTTCCACCGTCGCGCGGTCCAGGCCGACCATCTCGAAAGCCTTGACCATGGTTTCCGGCAGATGGTTGCGGATGCCGCCCGACGCGATCTCGAAGCCATTGCAGACCATGTCGTACTGGAACGCCTTGATGCCGAGCGGCTCCTGGCCGTTGAGCGCATCAATGCCGCCCTGCGGCATGGAGAACGGGTTGTGGGCGAAGTCGATCTTCTTCTCGTCCTCGTTCCATTCGAAGAACGGGAAATCGACGATCCAGCAGAGCTCGAAACGATCGCGGTCGACGAGGTTCAGCTCTTCACCGGCGCGCGTGCGCGCTGCTCCCGCGAAGGTGACGAACTTCTTCGGGTCGCCGGCGACGAAGAAGGCGGCATCGCCATCGGCAAGGCCGAGCTGTTGGCGGATCGCCTCGGTGCGCTCCTCGCCGATGTTCTTGGCGATCGGACCGGCGCCTTCGAGTTTTTCACCTTCCTTGCGCCAGAAGATGTAGCCCAGTCCAGGCTGCCCCTCGCCTTGCGCCCAAGAGTTCATGCGGTCGCAGAAGGCGCGGCTGCCGCCAGTCTTGGCCGGGATCGCCCAGACCTCGGCCTTCGCGTCGTTCGCGAGAATGTTGGCGAAAACCTTGAAACCGGAATCGCGGAAATGATCCGAGACAGCCTGCATCTCGATCGGGTTGCGCAGGTCAGGCTTATCGGTGCCGTAGGTGCGCATCGCCTCGTCATAGGGAATGCGGCGGAATTCCTGGGTCACCGGCTTGCCGGCGGCGAAGGTCTCAAAGACGCCACGCAGCACGGGTTCCATGGTGGAGAGCACGTCGTCCTGCTCGACGAAGCTCATCTCAAGGTCGAGCTGGTAGAATTCGCCAGGCAGGCGGTCGGCGCGCGGATCCTCGTCGCGGAAGCAGGGCGCGATCTGGAAATAGCGGTCGAAGCCCGAGACCATGATCAGCTGCTTGTACTGCTGCGGCGCCTGCGGCAGCGCGTAGAAGGTGCCGGGATGAATGCGCGAAGGCACCAGGAAGTCGCGCGCGCCTTCCGGCGAGGACGCGGTCAGGATCGGCGTCGAGAATTCGGTGAAGCCCACCTCGCCCATGCGCTTGCGCATCTCTGCGATGATTTTTGTCCGCGCGACGATGTTCTTGTGCAACGTCTCGCGACGCAGGTCGAGGAAGCGGTATTTCAGGCGAATGTCTTCGGGATACTCCGGTTCGCCGAACACCGGCAGCGGCAGTTCCTTGGCCGCCGACAGCACTTCGATCTCGCGCGCGAAAATCTCGATCTCGCCGGTCGGCAGGTTCGGATTGACGGTTTCCGGCAGCCGCGCCTTGACCTCGCCGTCGACGCGGATCACCCATTCGCCACGCACGGTCTCAGCGACCTTGAAGGCCGGCGAATCCGGATCGGCGACGATCTGGGTCAGGCCGTAATGGTCGCGAAGATCGATGAAGAGCAGCCCGCCATGGTCGCGCACGCGATGCACCCAGCCCGACACGCGGACGGAATTGCCGACGTCGCTCTTTCTCAACTGGGCACAGGTGTGGCTGCGGTAACGATGCGTGGTCATTGGTAAAGTCCGGAAATTGCGGGCGACGGCCCGGCTCGAAAATTGGCGCGAAAAGCGCATGAGAGGCCGGCTTTGTCAAGGCAAGCGGTCACGCAGGCGCGCTTCGGCCGTCAGGCAAAGTGGATTTGCGCGCCCTGGCTTTGGAAATCGGCGAGTGTGGCCGGAGGCGCGCTCTTTTCCACCACGAGATGGCGGATCGCATCCGCCCCCGCCACGCGATAGGGCGCGGCGGTAGCGAGCTTGTCATTGGTGACGGCAATGACGATGCCGGCGCTGTTTTTCGCCATGGCGCGTTTCACTTCGGCTTCGGCTGAATCGAAGGCGGTGACGCCGCGCGCGAAATCCAGCCCGCAGGATCCGAGAAAGAACAGATCGGCGCCGAGTTGCCCCACGGCGGCGAGCGTGTCGGCACCGACGCAGGTGCCGAGATCGGGCACATAGCGGCCGCCGAGCACGATCAGCTCGACCAAAGGATGATCGACCAGAGCCGAGGCGACGCCCAGCGAATTGGTGGCGACGGTCAGTTGGATGTCGCGCGGGATCGCCCTGGCGATCGCCTCGTTGGTCGTGCCGCCGTCGATAAACAACGATTGCCCGGCGCTCAGCAGTCCAACCGCCGCCCTGGCGAGCCGCGTTTTTTCCTCGACCGCATAACGGCTGCGCTGGCTGAGCGTCGCGGCGGCAAAAGGCGCGGAGGCGACGGCGCCGCCATAGACGCGGCGCAACTGCCCGGCTTTCGCCAGCTCGCGCAGATCGCGGCGCACCGTGTCTTCCGAAACGCCGAAACGGCTGGCGAGCTCGCCCGCCAGCACCTTTCCGTCCGCCGCCAACTGGTTCCGAATGAGTTGATGCCGTTCCTCGGTAAGCATGCATGATCCTATTTATTTGTGCACGTTATTGCATGTTTTGCCGGTTCATGCAAGAAACGGAGTCGTGAGCGGACCCGAGAGTTCGCCCGTCATTACTCCTTATTGGATTTCCCGCGATGACCCTTGGCCTGAAACTCGCCCCCCAGCACCGCGTCTATGCGGGCTTTGCGATCTATTCCTTTGCCATGGGCAACATCTTCCCGCGCCTGCCCGACATCAAGCGAGCCATGGGGATCGAGGACGGTACGCTGGGGCTCGCCCTGATCGGCACGCCGATCGGCACCCTTATCGCGCTGACGCTGGCGACACCGATGCTGGAGCGCGTCGGCTTTCGCCGCGCGCTGCTGTGGCTGGTGCCGCTGCTTGGCTTCACCTATGCCATCGCGGTGCACGCGCCCGGCCCCGCCGCTCTGTTCCTGATGCTGCTCCCGGTCGGACTGATGATCGGCAGCATCGAAATCATCTTGAATGTCGAGGCCGACAGGACCGAGTTCCTGCTCAAACGCCGCATCATGAACCGGGCGCATTCGTTCTGGAGCATCGGTTTCTTCGGCGCCGGCCTGTTCGGCGGCGCGCTGGCGCATCTCGGCCTGTCGCCGCAACTGCATCTGGCGCTGGCAGTGCCGATGGTAGCAGTTGCGATGGCGCTGTTCGTCGGCGGCTTCGAACCGGCGCCCGCCCGCTTCGCCACGGCCGGCGATAAGGCGCCGATGTTCGCCCGGCCGACGCTGCCGATCCTCATCCTCGTCGCGGTGACGCTGTCGGCCATGCTGATGGAAGGCGCCAGCATGGATTGGTCGGCAATTTATATGCGCACCGTATTCGACTCAGGCCCGTTCGTCGCCGGGATCACGGTCGCACTGTTCGCCTTCTCGCAGGCGACGACACGCTTCTTCGCCGACAGCTTCGTTGATCGTTACTCACCAAGCGGCGTGGCGCGCGTGCTGTTGGCGACGATGATGGTCGGCGTCTTCATCGTCTTCTTCTCGCCCCTGCCCTTCATCTCGATGCTGGGCTTTTCCCTTCTGGGCATCGGCAGCAGCGCCATCTTCCCGCTGGCGATCTCGGCGGCGGCGCAGCGCACCGATCGCGCCGCGGCAATCAATGTGGCGGCACTGTCGCAGATCTCCTTCGTCGCCTTCCTGCTTGGCCCGCCGCTGCTCGGCTTCGTGTCGGACCATTGGGGCATCCGCTCGGCCTATGGCATCGGCATACCGTTCATCGTGCTTAGCCTGGCGGCAGCGGGCGCGCTCGGCCGGCGCCCGTCGTCGAACGAAATACCGGAAGGGACAGGATCCGGCTCGACAAGAGAGAGGGTCCCGGCGCGAGCTTATGAAGCGTGAAGGGCTCGCGCGGCAGCACCACTTAGCGGCGCTGACCGCAGCCGCTTGACGGGCATTGCGGGATGGGGTGCGGGCACGCGGTGCGATTTCGCACGGGAGAACCCGACGATCGAGCCGCCGCTTACGTCGCGGCGCTTGACGAAAGCGCGCGCGGCTGAAATTGAAAGAGGCCTAATACTGTGCCAAAAGCGATTTGATGCACGTCATCACCACACAAGAAGAACTCGAGAGCGTTGTCGCGGCGTTCGAAAAGTCGGAATTCGTTACCGTCGATACCGAATTCATCCGCGAGACGACCTTCTGGCCGATCCTCTGCCTGATCCAGATCGCCGCGCCTGGGATCGAGGCGCTTATCGATCCGTTGGCGCCCGGCATCGACCTCAAGCCGTTTTTCCGGCTCATGGCCAATGAAGCTGTGCTGAAGGTCTTCCACGCGGCGCGCCAGGACATCGAAATCATCGTCCATCTCGGCGATCTGGTGCCACATCCGGTGTTCGACACGCAGGTGGCGGCGATGGTCTGCGGCTTCGGCGACAGCGTTTCCTACGACCAGCTCGTGCAGAAGGTCACCGGAGCTCGGCTGGACAAGTCCTCGCGCTTCACCGACTGGCGGCACCGGCCGCTCTCCGACAAGCAGCTCGAATACGCGCTTGCCGACGTCACCCATCTGATCAGGGTCTACCAGCATCTCAGCGCCGAGCTGAAGCGCGAGGATCGCGCACATTGGCTAAACGAGGAGATGGATGTCCTCACATCGCGCGAGACCTACGATCCGCATCCGGAGGATGCCTGGAAGCGGCTGAAGATGCGGCTGCGCAAGCCGCAGGAGCTGGCGATCGTGCAGGCCGTTGCCGCCTGGCGCGAGCGCGAGGCGCGCGAGCGCGACGTGCCGCGCGGCCGCGTGCTCAAGGACGATGCCATCTACGAGATCGCCCAACAGGCGCCGCGTGACGCGGCCGCGCTCGGCAAGCTGCGCACCACGCCGAAAGGCTGGGAGCGCTCCGCCACGGCAACCGCGCTGCTTGGCGCGGTCAACGCCGCCCTCGCGCTGCCCAAGGACGCGATGCCGAAACTGCCGAAAAGCTTGCAGCCGCCGGAGGGATCGAGCGCGGCGGCGGAACTGCTCAAGGTGCTGCTCAGGATCATCGCGGAGAAGGAAGGCGTCGCCACCAAGGTGCTTGCCTCCAGCGACGATATCGACCGCATAGCCGCCGAGGGCGACGAAGCCGACGTGGCGGCGTTGCAGGGCTGGCGGCGCGCTGTTTTCGGCGAGCAGGCGCTAAAGCTGGTGCGCGGCGAGATCGGCATCAAGTTCGACAAGCGCCGGATCGCGGTGTTCGACCTGTAGCGTTAAACCAGCCCCAGCAGGTGCAGCGCGAACCAGATCCAGGCGATGAGAAGTATGCCCGCGCCAAGGAAGAAGGCGTGGCTGCGGTGCAGCACATAGTTTCTGTCGAGATGCACCCAGGCGTGAACATAGCGCGTGACTATAAAGAGCCACATCAGTGCCAGCGTCAGATAGTTCACGCCGTTGGTGACGAACAGCGCCAGGCACAGCGCATAGAAGAGAACCGGCAGCTCGAACTGATTGATCAGATTGTTGGCGACGGTGGCGATCGAGGTGGGCTCAGTCGAGCGGACCTTGTACTGGCTGATTTTGGCCTCGCCCGACCTCACGGCGAGATAGCGCCGCTTGAACATCACCAGATAGACGACATAGACCAGAAGAACATGCGCCAGCATCGGCCAGAAGATAGCGGTCTGGCGCATCCACTTACCCTCAGCGCCGCCGCTGCCCGGCCAGCGCGAAGACCGCGATGACGAAGACCGGAATCGCCAGCAGGGCGAATTTGGTGACGGTCAGCGACGAGGCGAAGGCCAGCGAATCGGGATTGGCCAGCTGGAAGTCGGAAAGCAGCCGCGCCAGGGCAAAATTCTGCGCGTAGTCGGCCACCGCATATGGCAGCACCAGCACCAGCGAGAACAATGCCTGGAGTTGCGCCGGCATGGCGCGGAAGGTGCTGAGTCGCCGCCCGAAGGCGAGGATGAGGCTCACCAGCGTCAGCGACAGCAGCGCCGGGAACAAAAGATCGAAGGTCAGGTAGTGCCAGACGATGATGATCTCGCCGCCGCGACGGCCGAGCGCCGTGAGCCAGGCCATGCCTTCGTCGGGCGTGAAGCCGGCGACACGCATGTCGAGCGAGGCCAAGCCGCCGCTCAAGCGCTGGAAATAGAGAAACTCCAGCGCCGTCATAACCAGGAACAGCGCAATCGAGGCGATGGAGAGCGCCGCCGCGTGACACGACAGCCGCAGCACCGCCACGCTCAAATCACGCCACAGTCCCCGCCGGCGGTCGGCCTGATCGTCCTGCCGATCAAATTCCGCCCGGGTAATTGGGGCTTTCGCGGGTGATCGTGACGTCATGGGCATGGCTTTCACGAAGTCCGGCGTTGGATATGCGCACAAAGGTGGCGCGCTCGCGGAAATCTGCAAGGTCACGCCCACCCACATAACCCATAGCGGCTTTCAGGCCGCCTGCAAGCTGGTGCAGCACGCCAGCCACAGGTCCTTTGTACGGAACCTGCCCTTCAATGCCTTCCGGAACCAACTTCAGTGTGTCGCGAACTTCAGCCTGAAAGTAGCGATCGGCCGAGCCACGCGCCATGGCGCCGACCGAACCCATGCCGCGATAGGCCTTGAAGGAGCGGCCCTGGTGCAGATAGACTTCGCCCGGGCTCTCGTCGGTGCCGGCAAGCAGCGAGCCGATCATGGCCGCACCTGCGCCGGCGGCGAGCGCCTTGGCGAGATCGCCCGAATATTTGATGCCACCGTCGGCGATGACGCTGACGCCGGCCTTGCTGGCCGTCTCGACCGCCGACATGATCGCCGACAACTGCGGGACGCCGACGCCGGCGACGATTCTGGTCGTGCAGATCGAGCCCGGACCGATGCCGACCTTGACCGCGTCGGCGCCGGCGTCGATCAGCGCCTGCGTGCCGTCGGCGGTGGCGACATTGCCAGCCAGGATGCGCACGGAATTGGAGAGTTTCTTCGCCCGCGTCACTGCATCCAGCACGCGCTGCGAATGACCGTGTGCGGTGTCGATCACAAGCAGATCGACGCCGGCGTCGATCAGGCGCTCGGCGCGCTCGAAGCCGTCGTCGCCGACACTTGTGGCGGCGGCGGCGCGCAGGCGCCCCTGCGCATCCTTGGTAGCGTGCGGGTTGAGCTGCGACTTCTCGATGTCCTTGACGGTGATCAGGCCGACGCAATTGCCATTCCTGTCGACCACCACCAGCTTCTCGATGCGGTGCTTGTGGAGGAGACGCTTGGCTTCGTCCTGGTCGACATTCTCCTTGACGGTGATCAGGTTCTCACGCGTCATCAGCTCATAGACCTTCTGCGACGGATCGGAGGCGAAGCGCACGTCGCGATTGGTGAGGATGCCGACCAGACGGCCGACCGTGTGACCGCCGGTGCCGCCATTTTCGACCACCGGAATGCCGGAAATCGAATAGGTGCGCATCAGCGCCAGCGCATCGGCCAGCGTTGCGTCGGGGCCGATGGTGACGGGGTTCACCACCATGCCGGATTCGAATTTCTTCACCTGCCTGACCTGCTCGGCCTGCTCGGCCGGCGAGAAATTGCGGTGGATGACGCCGATGCCGCCGGCCTGCGCCATGGCGATCGCCAGCCGCGCTTCGGTGACGGTGTCCATGGCCGCCGACAGGATCGGCACGTTGAGATCGATGTCGCCGGCAATGCGGGTGCGGATGTCGGTTTCGCCCGGCATCACCTCGGAATGGCCGGGCTGCAAGAGCACGTCGTCGAAGGTCAGCGCCAGCGCGCCGGTGGACGTTTCGATGATTTTTGCCATGGCCAGTCCTTTTGAATGCGGAAAAGGCGCCGGGCCGATTGGCCAGCGCCGACTCTCATCTTCCCTTTCAGGATTGGCGCTGGCTGGTAACACGTCCTGGCACGGAAGAAAAGCGGGGCGTTGCGCCAATCGCAAAATCTTGCGCTCGGTTACTTTCCACCCACCAGTGGTTGCGCTCCCGCAAAAGTGACAGCAATTTAATGCGACATCCAAGCCGAGGCGTGATAACCGCCCCGTCGCACCGGTTCGCCCCCAAGCCGGGCCTAGAATCGCGAAGACAGATCAGGGCGTTTCCCTTGAACCGCATCATCCCGCTTATCCTGGCGGTCGCATTGTTCATGGAGAACATGGATTCGACCGTGATCGCGACGTCGCTGCCGGCGATCGCTGTCGACATCCACACCAGCCCGATCGCGCTGAAGCTGGCGCTGACAGCCTATCTGGTGTCGTTGGCGATCTTCATCCCTATCAGCGGCTGGATGGCCGACCGGTTCGGGGCCAAGAGGGTGTTTCGCGCCGCGATCGGCGTCTTCATTGCGGGCTCGGTCGCCTGCGCGTTTTCCAATTCACTGCCGGCCTTCGTGGTGTCGCGCTTCCTGCAAGGCATAGGCGGCGCTATGATGACGCCGGTGGGCCGACTGGTGCTGGTGCGCGCCACGCCGAAGAGCGAGCTGGTCGCGGCGATGTCCTGGCTGACCGTGCCGGCGCTTGTGGGCCCTCTGGTCGGCCCACCGATCGGCGGCTTCATCACCACCTATTTCACCTGGCGCTGGATTTTTCTGATCAATGTGCCGATCGGGTTGCTGGGCATCTGGCTAGCCACGCGGTTCTTGCCCGAAACCCAGCCTGCGGAGACACCGCCGCTCGATGTCCGGGGATTTGTGCTCAGCGGTCTCGCAGCGTCCGGCGTCGTCTTCGGCCTTTCCGTCGTCAGCCTGCCGGCGCTGCCGCCAATGGCCGGTTTCATCACGGTGGCGGTCGGGGTGATCTCCGGCGCGCTTTATCTCATCCATGCGCGGCGCGCCAGGAACCCGCTGCTGGCGCTGGAGCTGTTCCGCAACCAGGTCTTCCGATCCTCCGTGCTCGGCGGCTCGCTGTTTCGCATCGGCATCGGCGCGGTGCCGTTCCTTCTGCCGCTGATGTTCCAGATCGGCTTCGGGCTGACGCCCTTCCAGTCGGGCATGATCACCTTCGTCTCGGCGATCGGCGCCATCGGCATGAAATTCGTCACCGCGCTGATCTTCCGGCTCGCCGGCTTCCGGCGCGTGCTGATCTGGGGCTCGCTGGTCGCGGCCGCCTCGATCGCCATCTACGGCCTGTTCACGCCGCAGACGCCCTACGCGCTGATGCTGGCGATCCTTTTGGTCGGAGGCTTCATCCGCTCCATGTTCTTCACCGGCGTCAATGCGCTCTCCTATGGGGAGATCACGCCCGCCGACACCAGCAAGGCGACGCCGATCACGGCGGTTTTCCAGCAATTGTCGATCGCGATGGGCGTGGCGCTGGCCGGCGGCATCCTCGAAGTGTCGACCTCGATCCATGGCGGGCCGCTGACCCTGCGCGATTTCCACATCGCCTTCTTCATCGTGGCAGCTGTCTCGGCGGCAGCCTCGATAACCTTCATGCGGCTTGCGCCGGAGGCCGGCAATGCGGTCTCTGGGCACGGTCGGCTGACCACGCCGAAGACGCTGGAAACGGTGGGCACGGCGGGGAAGTAGTGGTGGTGTGCCCTGCCGTGACATCGTCATTCGAGGGCGGAGCGACGCGAAGCGGAGCGCAGACCCTAGAATCCATGCCGTGATGTTTCAGTGCCGCTGCAGTGCAGGACTTGGAGCAGCTCCGGCGAATGTCGGCCACGAATTCTGGACCGCTGTGTTTCTTGGCCGAGGTAACGGCATGGATTCTAGGGTCTGCGCGCGTCGCTTCGCTCCTTGCTCCGCCCTAGAATGACGAAGGTCCGGAACCTTTAAACTCCTTCGCCAGCAAATACAGTTCCACTGATTCATCGCGCGAGGCCGGCGGCTTCACATGATGGACCGAGCGGAAGTTCTGCTTCAGCAACGACAAGAGCTCGTTCTCCGCACCGCCCTGGAACGTCTTGGCAAGGAAATGCCCGCCGGGCTTGAGCACGTGCAGCGCGAAATCGGCCGCGACTTCGCACAGATGCATGGTGCGCAGATGATCGGTGCGGCGATGCCCGGTCGTGGGCGCGGCCATATCGGACAGCACCACATCCGGCTGGCCGCCGAGCGCCTCGGCAAGTTTTTGCGGCGCGTCGGGATCGAGGAAATCCATCTGCAGGATGATGGCGCCCGGAACCGCATCCATTTCGAGATAGTCGATGCCGACGACATGCGGATTTTCCGCCGTCGACTTCGTCCGCGCGGCTGCCACCTGGCACCATCCGCCGGGCGCGGCGCCAAGGTCGATGACCTTCATGCCGGGCTTCAGCAGACGATGCTTGTCGTCGATCTCGATCAGCTTGTAGGCGGCGCGCGAGCGGTAGCCGTCGGCCTTGGAGCGCTGCACATAGGGATCGTTCATATGGCGCTCGAGCCAGCGGCGCGAGGATTCCTTCAAGCCGCTCTTCTTCTTGATCCTGGTCTTGAGGACGCGAATGCTTCCCGAGCCCGGCTTTTCGGGTTTCTTGCTCATCGGCGTTCTCTTCTGCGCATGAGCTTTTCCAAAAACCGGCTCCCACCTTTTGGGATCATGCGCGGCGCCCGCCATTGTTGCGCCAGACGCCGTCATCGGCCATCAGCTCGCTCAAAATTCCCTCGCGCAGGCCGCGGTCGGCGACGCGCAACCGCTCGGACGGCCAGACACCGCGGATCGCTTCCAGGATGGCGCAGCCGGCGAGCACGAGATCGGCGCGGTCGGCGCCGATGCATGGGTTGGCGCAGCGCTGCTGGAAATCCCAGCCGATCAGCCGCTCGATCATGCGATCGACGCTGTCGCGGTCCATCCACAGCCCGTCGACGCGGCGGCGGTCGTAGCGATCGAGATCGAGATGCACGCCGGCGAGCGTGGTCACCGTGCCGGAAGTGCCGAGCAGATGGAAGTTGGGGCTGGCCAGCACATGCGCGAGCCGGTCGCGGCCGTCGAAGGCCTTCAGCCGGGCGGCCACATCGTCGACCATGGCGGCAAAGGTCTCGCGCGTCACGGTGCGGCCGCCGAAGCGTTCGGCGAGCGAGACGACGCCGACGGGCAGCGATGTCCAGGAGACAATGTGGTTGGCCAGTCGTGGCGAACGCCGTCCGGTCAGGTCGATCAGCGCGATTTCCGACGAGCCGCCGCCAATGTCGAACAGCACCACGCCTTGGGTGTCGCGCTCGACCAGCGAACCGCAGCCGGAAACGGCAAGGCGGGCCTCGGTCTGGCGATCGATGATCTCCAGCTTCAGCCCGGCCTCGCGCTCGACGCGATCTAAAAACTCGACACCGTTGGCGGCCGAACGGCAGGCCTCGGTGGCGATCAGCCTGGCTTTCCTGATCTTGCGGTTGCGCAGCTTCTCGCCGCAGATCTTCAGTGCCTCTACCGCGCGGTCCATCGCGGCCTGGCCCAGCCGGCCGCTAGCGGTCAGCCCCTCGCCCAGCCTGACAATGCGCGAGAAAGCGTCGATGACGCGGAATTGACCGTGGCGGCCGGGCACAGCGACCAGCAACCGGCAATTGTTGGTGCCGAGGTCGAGCGCGGCAAAGACGGGCAACTCCTGTTGCGGCGGACGCTGCTGGGCCGCCAGCCTTGGCTCAACCGGCGAAGGCCCGCTGCGAGGCTGGCTAGCCGCCGTGGCGGCAGGCGGCACAGCGCCGTTCTCGTCGCGCGCGAACACCTTGCGGCCGCGCTTGCGCTTGCGGCGCTTGCGTGTCTTGCCTTTCGGTTGATCGCCATGCTGGTCGGCCTGACTTAGGCCAATCTGTCGCTGGCTGGCATGTCTTTGGTGCGCGCCCGCGTGGCGGCTGAATCGCGCCGTGTGCGGGCCCGCCGATTGCGTCGGCGATGCCCCGGACATGCCCACTGCCGACGCGCCCGCGCCGGTATCGTGGTCTTCCACTTCAGTTCCTTCCGGCGCCGCGCGAACCGGGAACGGACGCAGCAGGCACCTCGATTTGTTTCAAGTTGGCAACAGAGTAGCAGCGCCGTTCGCAATCACCAAGAGCGCGAGGCCGAATTTCGCTAACGTCGCATTTGCCAGGATCGCGTAGCGGCAATGTCTTGCCGGTTGAATAGCCGGCTTCAATCAGGCATGTCTCAAATGCGGGTTCGAAGGATTGGGCAACATCAAGTCAATGAGCTGCAGCGCATGATGACGACGCCATGAATTGGAGGCGCTATTTCTGGCCGTTCATAGGCATCGCGGCCGTGGCGTTCTCGCTGTGGCTGCTCATCCACGAACTGCGCGGCATTTCGCTCGACGATGTCTGGGCCGGCATTAACGCCATCCCGCCGCGCGATTGGGTGCTCGCAGCACTGAGCGCGATCGTCGCCTATGCCTCGCTCGCCGGCTACGACCACATAGCGCTGCTGCATATCGGCAAAAAAGTATCGTGGCTGTTCGTCACGCTGTGTTCCTTCACCACTTACGCGGTGTCGCACAATATCGGTGGCTCTGTGTTTTCCGGCGCGGTGATCCGCTATCGCGCCTATGCCACGCGAGGGCTGACCGGCCAGGAGGTCGGCGTGCTGGTGGCGATCTGCTGGTTCACCTTCATCCTGTCCAGTGTTTTCCTCGGCGGCCTCATTCTGCTGTTCGAGCCGCAGATCATCGATCGCTTCACCGGCGCGCCGCATCATGGCGCTGCATTCGCCGCGGGGCTCGCCATGCTTATCCTCATCGGCGCCTACGCCTTCGGCAGCTGGCTGCAGCTAAGACCATTGACGATCGGCAGCTTCCAGCTCCACTACCCGGCGCTGCCGATCGTGGCGCGACAGTTGCTGATCGGACCGGTCGAACTGCTGGGAGCCGCTGCAATCATCTATTTTGCCCTGCCGGAAGTCGGCAATCCCGGCTATTTCGTCGTGCTCGGCGTGTTCATGGTGTCGTTCTCGATCGGGCTTCTGTCGCATGCGCCAGGCGCGCTCGGCGTGTTCGAGGTCGTCTTCCTCACCGGCCTTTCCGACATGGATCCGGTGGGCGTGCTAGCCGCGCTTCTGGTGTTCCGCTTGTTCTATCTCATCATTCCGCTGCTGATCGGCCTTGGCGTGGTGCTCTATTTCGAGCATTCGCAGTACAGCAAAGGCGAAAGCTGAAGCCTTCCCCACGCCCGGCGCAGAGCCAATGCATGCCGTCCAAAGTGCGGAGCGGTTCTGGAAGACGGCATCGGACAAAAGCTCAAAAAAGGCTGCGGTTGATCTCAGCTGCGGGCTTGACTATTTTCCGATGGCGGCTACAAGGCAGCGCTCGCGGCAAATGAGCCCGCCTGCATCGCGTGGCACCGGCCCGCGCCTGCTGGGGAATAGGTTAACGGTAGACCCACGGACTCTGACTCCGTTAGTCCTGGTTCGAATCCAGGTTCCCCAGCCAGTCCTCTTTATGAGGATTTTCAAGGGCTTAAGTGACATTAGAACTCTCTAAGTGTTACAGATAGATGGATCGTCCATGTGGCGTTTTTGCGCCGCGAAAAAGTTGGTCATCCTCGGCGGTTCAACAATTTTGACCACCCGATCCCACCAGCTCCACAGCCGAGCGCGGGAGCGGCGTCCGCGCTGAAGAAATACGCATGTGATCTCCGACGAAATCAGCGAGCAGGTTCATTGCGCTCAAGCGTAATCGCCTTGCCCGCTATGCCCCCAACTACAGCCTCAAACCCGACGAGCCACCGGCCGGGAAGGTAACTGGCAACATCTTCAGTGGGAGGGCTAGTGCGGTTCACCGTTTCACGGAAACGGCGAACCGCACTATCTCCTTGTTCTTACGCAATTCCGGACGGAAAACCGCTCACACTTTTCCTGGAATTGCTCTAGTGCCAGCTTTTCCCGTTCGAAACGAGACAGCATGAGTTCCCGCCAGCATCGGTGCCGGCACAATCGGTGCATTTTCTGATTCGATGGCCTCCCGCAATCGGTAACCGACAGCTCGCACCCGCCCCCCAGCCCGAGCCGTCGGTTGCCAGTTTTTGGCCTGCACGCTTCGGCTGCCCAGCTACAATTCGTCGCTTATGGCAAGTGAGGCGCCTCACCATCGATGATCAGCCGCTGATGCTCCGAGAAAGAGTGCCAGACCACCTGCCGCGCGTCCCGCTCATCCACCATCTGACCGCACCGGGGGCAGCGGTAGAAATACTCGCTTTCGTGCTCGCAAATCTTTCCGTTGAGGTGAGGTTCGAATGGGCCGAGTTCCGAAAGCTTCGTCATATCGCCTTGTCCATCAGAGGCGTCTTCCGCTTCGGCGGACCTTCCCTTCGTCGACATGGGTGACGTCGCCGGCCAGTTCAATCTCCTGGCCATGCGTGATCTCTGTCGTCCGGTCGATAATCGAGTGGGGAAAGTCGTAGGAGGGGATCGTCACGCTGACGCTAATCTCCGTCACGCGATCCCGCACCTTCGCGGTGATGGCGACCTCGTCGCCGACGTTCATGCCGCCCTTCGCCATAAAGGGAGTCTGGAGCGGGCAGCGGTTTAGTCAAGCAATCGCTAATGGAACGTTCGATCAGCCACCAAGTTGGGTGAATGCCGGGCGTGGAATCGGCCGCGCCGCTTTGTTGGGAGGTCTCCGGCCTCGCCCGCGCCGCGAGAGGCGTTGGAGAACTCTAGCCAAGAGTCTCGACCACTTTGGACGAGTAGCGCTATGCCCCGTATGGTTTTGGCTTTTGCCTGTATTCTGTGCTCCACCGCGTTGGTTCAGCCAAAGCCATGGCAGCATTTCGGGATCAAGGAATTTGGCTTCATATTCGATGTTCCACCCGGCTTCGCACTGTCGCAGCGTTCGGATCAGGGCGCGGCTTTCGAAGGCGAAAGACGGGCGTTCTTGGCCGTGTGGGGCGCTCGGCTGGGCACGGCCAGTTTTGAAGCCGAGATCGAGCACCGCATGATGCAGGACGAAAAAGAGGGTTGGAGATTGACGTATAGACGCCTTACGCCGAGATGGGCCAGCTATTCGGGTATCAAAGACGGCCAGATCAGGTATGTCCGGGCCATCAAAGTATGCGCCTGACCGTGCCGCGCTGTTTACGATCAACTACAGCCGTGATGAAAAGGTGCCCTACGATCCGGTTGTAATTGGCATGTTGCGGTCGTTAAGGGCGGAACGGTGCTAGCGCCGATCCATCGGGCTCTCCGGCGCTTGCCGAACTTAAGAGAGAGGACTCGATGGTCTTCACTGTCATGCGCGCTCCGAATGTGGGCGTCTCTCTTTGAGGCGCTGGATATGTGCTTGTAACCCTTCAACGGAAATGGCCAGTGGGGCAGCACTACATGAAAGCCATCCTGCCCTTTCAGTAGATCGTTTATTTCGTTTGATGAATATCAATTCACGGCGGCAGAACCCACGGACTCTGACTCCGTTAGTCCTGGTTCGAATCCAGGTTCCCCCACCAGTTTTCTACGTATTCGCTGGCAGTTATTGGAATGCGAGACGCTGTGCTATCCGCGTCCCAGCCCATAACGGCTCTCACCCGCCTACTTTGAGCCCTTCACGGCCAAGTGCCGGTGCCGTTCGAAGATCGCCAGCTTGTGCCCATATGTCATCCGCACCTCGGATCGGCACCCTTCGCATCTGAAGGTTTTGATGCTCTTGATCCAGGAGCCCTTCCTGACGATCGTCGTGGAGCAGCGCCGACATTGAAACATCAGGTTCTTGTCGTGCAGGTCGTTTGACAGGGGCATCAACCCTCCTGGCCGAGCAGGCTGTGCCGACATGCCCCTCGTCCACAAGCCCATACCAAACGCTGCAGCACAGAACCGTGACAGAAGTCACACGATAGTTGCAGCCACCGCCAACATTCCTGCTTGGCCGATGCCGGATTGATGCGCTTCATATATTAGCAATCAACGATATATTAATAGCTACACTGCAGCCTGTGCGAATCGGGACATCTCCCGATCGACGATCCGGCGCTCGGTGTGCCGAGACGCTCGACCGATGCGGAGCAAAACGCATGAGTGTCGAAACAGCATTGGCGCAGCTATTGCGCATGATCCACCGTCGCGCCCTGAATTTGGCGGCACTGCCGGACGATGAGAGAGATCCATATTACGACAGCATCCGCCGGTCCTGTTGCGGAGCGGCCGAGCACATCGGTCAATCGCCCGACAATGCCGCCATCACCGCAAACAGCATGGTCGAATTTACCCGGGCGATGGTCGGCATCATCGAGGCAGGGCGCGGGTAAATCGCTCCTCGACACACTCGCAGCGAGCTCGGGAGGTGCCGAGAAGCGCGGCTACGGCGCGTTGCCTGCGGCTCGTGAGGTGATAATTGCCATGCGCAGCTCGACGATCGGGCTTCCGGGCGATCGCTATCTCAGATCCCGCCCCAGATGTTCGAGGACAGATGCTTGGTTGTCGGCATCACCGGCCAGCAAATATCCAGCTGATTGTCGGACGGCATGCCGTTCCGCATCCGCGTTGGATTGCGGGCATCCTGCGCATATTTCAAGGCCGCGGCCATGCGGTTCAATGTCTTCAATATCGACATAGACTTCATCCCTGGTTCGCCGAAGTCGCGACGGAGACAATCCCGCCGCCTTCCTGATGGCGCCTTAGATGACCGACGATCGTTTCCGCCGCATTGCACGCAAGCGCAAGGCTCGTAACGAGAAGGACAGCCTTTGAAACATTTGCATGCAAACGAACCGCCATGGCTTGCGAGGCGTCCGGCCGGCTCGGCTACTGCCGTTGCCGTTTCGAAACAAATTTGCGCTCAAGCGCCATCAAACCGAAACCGAACTGCAGGAAAACCGCCATCGACCGGCTCGACCGGAATTTAAACAGAGGAAAAATCGAAATGTCCAAGATTGTTCGCAATGCAATTCTCGCTCTTGTTGCTGTCGCCGGCTTTGCTGGTTCGGCTTATGCCCAGCAGGCGGCCCTCAATTCGTGCAGCAATCATGACGATTACTATGCCATGTGCCTTGGCGCCAACAACGGCGGCCACCATGATGGCCGCGGAAGCGATCGTCGTTAATCGATTATCCGCTGAAAAAGCCCCGCAGGCACCTCGCCGGCGGGGCTTTTTCGCGCTTCACCGCACTCTACCGGAAGACTTGTGCCCTCGGGTTGCTAGGTCAATTGCTCGAAGTTCGGAAAGAATGAAACTCGCTGGTGACCACGCCCAGCTTGCGCGCAGGCAGGCCATCCCCTCAACGGAATCACCGGCAAGTCGGCGCGCATTAGGGCATCGCAATCGCCGCATCTCATTAGCGTTAACTAATTGTAGACCGCGCTGTCCTATTCTGACACAGCGCGGTCTACTGCCACACAATGACCGTGCAGGCGGCTCTGGCCCAACGCACCCCCCGCACCCAGCCGGAGCCGCCACCCTCACCATACTCGGCCGGGTTGAATTAACCCTTACCAAATATCCTTTCTGGTGTGTTTCGCAGAAAGGTCGCCTTGCAACCAAATGCTCGGTCGATCGAGCACGACGCTTGGGCCTGATCGCAGTCGCGTTGCCAGGAATCACTCTCGTTACAACGCGGTAGTCTGGCGGTCGCAGGACTGAAACATTGCTACTTTAACGTGCTATCGGTGGGAGCATGGGAGCGTGTGGCAAAATGTCGATTCCTCAAAACCTGAATGAGACAGATCTCAGATTCGAATGTCCAAGATGCCGGCATCCAATTATCCGGAAAGGCTCCTGGTTCAAGTCCGTGGCTACATTCAAATGCGGGGGTTGCCAAACGTCGATACGGCTTGGATATCCGGCAAAGCTCCGATTGTTCGAGAAACACAGGCAGTCAGCCAGCCCCAATCGCACCAGCCAAGCCTGATAAATACGCGTCATCTCATCCCGACCAGGCGATGTCTCCGCTTGCTTCGAGTATAGTGGCCGT
Source organism: Mesorhizobium sp. CA4 (assembly GCF_020165075.1). NCBI lineage: Bacteria > Pseudomonadati > Pseudomonadota > Alphaproteobacteria > Hyphomicrobiales > Phyllobacteriaceae > Mesorhizobium > Mesorhizobium sp. CA4. Next base: position 4,386 of record NZ_JAIUHK010000058.1, on the reverse strand, counting down.
CCTTGGTCGACTTGTTTTTCAGAAAAAGAACGCGGTGAACCGCGCCTTTTTTACTTCAGCGCCGACGATCACTGGCCGCAGTGCCCTACTCCGCCGCCTGGTAGCCTGCGATGCCCTTGATCTCGAGGAAATCCTACAGACCGTATTCGGCATATTCACGGCCGTTGCCGGACTGCTTGTAGCCACCGAAGGGGAGGCCCGCGTCCCAGGTCGGGTAGTTGATGTAGATATTCCCGGAGCGCATGCGGGCGGCCACCTGGCGCGACCGAAGACCGTGTCGTTTGGCCTGCTCCACCGCCTGCGCGGGCCATTGAGCCCTGATCCTGGCAGTCATTGCCACGCTCCGATTACCGGTCATCCGGCGATCCGCTTGCTCATATAAACGGTCGTGCCGTTCATGAACGGCTCTTCCCGGTCGACCGAGTAGCCCTGTCTTTTGTAGAGCGACACATTCGCCTCGAACGCGCCGTTGGTCAGCAGGCGAAGCTCATGGCGCCCGGCCTCGCGCGCCTTGCCCTCTGCCCGCTCCAGCAACAGCCGGCCGATCCCTTTGCCTTGCGCCTCCGGCGCGACGCAGACATTCTCGATCCAGAGATGGTCCTCGGCGAGTACAGTCTCAAGCATGCCGACAATGCGATCTTGCGAGATGGCGAGGTCGAATGGATGCTCGGCGACGGCCTTGTCGTAGTCGGCGCGCATCGGCAGCGCCTCGCGGCCGATAACCGGCACCCATTTGGCATAGGCGGCGCGCACGATGTCGCGGATGGCGGCGGCATCCGCCGCCTCGGCCGCCCGAAACCGGATGGAAGAATCGATGGTCATTGCAAGGCTCCAGATATGAAAAACCCCGCCGGCTGAAGTCGCGGGCGGGGCAGGAACGAACGAACCGGATCTATCCTATCGGGCTTTATCGTCGCGCAACTAGCCTGCCGCTCGGCACTCGGCGAAGGCGACGTCGCTTGGCATTGGCGGGCGCGAGGGTTGACATCGCGGCAAGGTGCAGGAGGAACCGACGAGCGTCAAGGCTCGGCCGGTGTCGGTCATTAGGCCAACCCGCTGGCAGGCCAACCCATTGCCGGCTCGCCAATCGTTCGGAAAAATCAATCATTATAACTCGAATAATTCGTTGGAAAGATTGGTTCGGGAATGGCATTTCGGGGACGAACGTGCCTGGAGAATTGAATTGTCTTTCCTGCCTGTCACCGCGAACGATCTTCCAAACAGCCTGAACCCGGCCAATGCCGGACGCGAGCGCCCCGCCATCGCTTGGGCCTCGACCGGCGTTGTGCCGGGACTGGTGCTGGTGGCGATGATCACCAGCGTCGCCTATTCGGCGCGCGGTTTCTCCGGCCTCACTTTGTTCAGCCCGATGACCTTGGCTGTCGTCGCCGGCATGATCTATTCCAACGTGCTCGGCGTGCCCGCCCATGCCAAGGCGGGCATCGCCTTTTCGCAAAAGCGTCTGCTGCGCTTCGCCATCGTGCTGCTCGGCTTCCAACTCACGCTCGGCCAGGTGGTGGGGATCGGCCTCGGCGGCGTCGGCATCGTCGCGGCCACGCTTGGCGCCACCTTCCTCTTCACCGTCACGCTCGGCAAGCTGATCGGCGTCGATGCCAAGCTCGCGCAGCTTATCGCCGCCGGCACCTCGATCTGCGGCGCCTCGGCGATCGTCGCCACCAACATCGTCACCGATGCGCGCGACGAGGACGTCACCTATGCGGTTGCCGCGATCACGCTGTTCGGCACCGTCGCCATGCTCGGCTTTCCGCTGCTGGCGCCGGTCTTCGGCCTGGACCAGCACGCCTTCGGCCTGTGGGCGGGAGCCTCGATCCATGAGGTGGCGCAGGTGATCGGCGCAGGCTTCCAGAATGGAACGCTTGCCGGCGAGACGGCGACCGTCGCCAAGCTGACGCGCGTCGCCCTGCTGGCGCCGATGGTGATCGCGCTCGGCGTCATGGCACGCCGCGGCAGCGGCGATGGTTCCGGCGCCAAGCCGCCCATGCCCTGGTTCGTCGTCGCCTTCGTCGCGGTCGTGGCGCTGAACAGCCTGATTGCGGTCCCGGCCCAGATCCATACCGCAATCGCTTTGGCCGCGCAGGTCATGCTGACCATGGGGCTCACCGCCATGGGCCTTCAGGCCGATATTTCCCAGCTGCGCTCGCGCGGTCTTCAGCCTCTGGTGCTGGCCTTCTCGGCGTTCATCTTCATCGCGGGCTTCAGCCTGACACTGGTGAAGCTCGTCTGAGGTAGCCCGAGACCGGCCTCACCTCAGTCCTCGTCATCGTCCTCGAACTCACAGGCCGCGACATAGATCGCGGCGAGTTTCTCGATGCCCGCCTGGTCTTCCTTGTCGAAGCGGCCGGGCAGCGGACTGTCGAGATCGAGCACGCCGAACGCGCCTTCGGCATCGCGCAGAAGCACGACCAGCTCCGAGCGCGAATCGGCATCGCAGGCGATATGGCCGGGAAATTCGTTGACGTCCTTGACCAGCATCGACATGTCGAGCTCGATGGCCTTGCCGCAGACACCCTTGCCGACGGCGATACGAACGCAGGCGGGCTTGCCCTGGAACGGCCCGAGCACCAACTCGTTGTCGGAGGCGAGGAAATAGAATCCGGCCCAGTTGAGGTCGGGCACCATCTGGTAGATCAGCGCCGCGGTGTTGGCGGCATTGGCGACGGAATCGCCCTCGCCTTCCAGCAGAGCCTTCAATTGCACCGCCAACTCCTTGTAGAAGGCCGGCTTGTCCTTGGTGTCAATGGCGGTTGCCGCGAACATTCGTGTCGTCTCCGTTGCAAGCCGGCCGCACGGCCAGCTACAGTTCACCTCTCTTTGCCACCAAAACCGCCGCCGGGAAACAGTCTATCGTGACCTCCAGCCATTCCAGAACAGCGACGGCGAGGACGATCCGCATCGCCGCCGCCGTCATCCGCGACGACGGCGGCAGGCTGCTTCTGGTACGCAAGCGGGGCACCAGCGTCTTCATGCAGGCCGGCGGCAAGATCGAGCCGGGTGAATTGCCTGCCGCCGCCCTCGCGCGCGAATTGCGGGAGGAGTTGGGCGTTGCCGTCGATCCGGCCGCGGCCTGCCATCTCGGCTCGTTTTCTGCGCCCGCCGCCAATGAGCCGGACGCCTGCGTCGAGGCCGAGCTATTCGAACTCTCCATCACCGGCGAGCCGGTGCCGGCGGCCGAGATCGAGGAGATGATGTGGCTTAAGCCGGAGCTGGCAAGCGGCATGGAACTCGCTCCGCTTACCGCCGATATCGTGATGCCGCGCTACGGCCGCCGGCCGTGAGTTCACGCGGCCAGGAAAAACCGACGGGCGGAGCGCCCCTCACCTTTGCGGTGCTGGTCTTTCCCGGCTTTCCGATGATGGCGTTTTCTTCCGTCATCGAACCCTTACGCGCCGTCAACATTCTTGCGAAGCGCGACTGCTACCGTTGGGTGATCGTCGGCGCCGATCGAGGCACGGTCGAGGCCTCCAACGGCGTCGTCATCCAGCCCGGCTTCTCGGCCGCCGACGCGCCGAAGGTCGACCGCATCGTCGTGTGTTCCGGTGGCGATGCCGATCATGTCGTGGCCGATGAAGCGATGAGTTGGATCCGCAAAAGCCTGCGCGGCGGCGCGCATATCGGCGCTGTCGCTGACGCCGCATTCTTCCTCGCCCGCGCCGGCCTGCTCGACGGCCATGCCTGCACCTTGCACTGGACCAGCCAGGCCGCCTTCGCCGAGGCTTTTCCGGATATCGATCTTCGGCGCGATCTCTTCGTGATCGACCGCAAGCGCTTCACCTCGGCCGGCGGCGTCGGCAGCCTCGACATGATGCTGGAAATTATCACGCAAGACTATGGCGCCGAGATCGCGGCGGGTGTCGCCGAATGGTTCGTGCACTCGCCGTTGCGGTCGAGCGTCGACCGCAAGCTGATGCCGCTCAGGCTGCGCACCGGCATTAAGAACGAGCTGGTGCTGTCGGCCATCGCGATCATGGAAGATGCGGTTGAGGAAAGGCTCGGCATGGCGGAGCTGGCGCAACGGCTCGGCGTCTCGCCCGACAAGCTCGAGCGCAGTTTTCGCGCCGAGCTGGATATCTCGCCCAATGGATATTACCGGCGGCTGCGACTTAAGCGGGCTGCCGACCTGCTGGCGCATTCGACGCTGATGGTGCGCGATGTGGCGCTGGCCTGCGGCTTTGCGTCGATGTCGAGCTTTGCAAGGGCGTTTCGTGAGGAGCATGGGCACGCGCCGAAAGCGATGCGAAGGCACTAGGGCTTATTGGCCCACGTCGAGTTCCTTCACACCCCCCTCTGTCCTGCCGGCCATCTCCCCCGCAAGGGCATAGGCGCTAAGATAGGTATTGCGGCGCGGAATCGGTTGTGATTCTACGC
>NZ_JAIUHK010000057.1:0-27833 GCF_020165075.1 Mesorhizobium sp. CA4 | reverse complement strand
GCGGCGATGCAGCACCGCGATGGCTTGCTCGAGGCAGATCTCGCCACCTTTGATCTCTTGGCCGGCCGGTTGTCCCGAGAAGCAAACATATCCGAGGAGCAAGCCCACGATCTGGTCGGACGTTTCGGCACCGATTGGGAAGTCCTGCTCAACGAAGCCCATTTTATGAAAGAACTTGAAGGCCGCCTTGGGGAGGTGAAAGAACAGTAGGCGCTGCCCCGGCGGGATTGACCGCTGGGGCATTTAGGAACGGACGATTTTCCCCGAAAATTCCTCCACGCGATATCGCGATCATCGTATCTCGCTCGCGTAATCGCCCGGGGTCCGAGCCCGAACACCGTTTGGTTCAGATGCGATCAAAGGTGAAGGATGTTAGAAGGCTCGTGACGAAATTGCTTGCCTTCTCTTTGACGAGAACCTCGGTCCATTCGTCGTTCCCTCGGAGCCTAAGGTCCGTGGAGATGCTGTCTATCGCAGACTCTTCGAGGCGCTTGATATGGGACAAGAATAAAGCCTCGTCGCCTGTTTTATAGATGTCCCGCACGACTAACCGGAGAATTTCCTGGATTGCGATTTGCCACGCGGTATTAATTGCCTGAAGCTCGTTCATTTTGTTTGCCATCGAGATTTCCTCGATCATCTTGGCTTCGGTCCGCCGCCAATATCCATTTATTCGAAGCGCACATTCCGCCGAAATTAAAAAAGGTCAGGCAGATTTGCCTGACCCCCATTAGGTCTCATGCTTTCACAGTGCCAGTACATCCGTGGTCAAAGGAAAGCTGATCCGATCAGACGGCCTGCAGCTTACCGGCCGACATCTTGCCTGACTTGCTGTCCCGCTCAAGTTCGTAGCCAATCTTCTGGCCCTCAACGATTTCACGCATACCGGCGCGCTCGACCGCAGAGATATGAACGAACGCGTCGGCGCCGCCATTGTCAGGCTGGATGAAGCCGAAGCCCTTGGTGGAATTGAACCATTTAACTGTGCCAGTGGTCATGATGAACCCTTTCATAGCAATATTGAGCCAAGGCAACGCGAACGCGCTGCCGATTGATGATGACGATTTTGAAAGAAAGTTCGTTCAGGGCGCGTTGCCAAGCGCGCGACAACCAAAGCTCAGCCAGCAATACCGACGACCAGTTCCTATGCTGCCTTGCCACTTATGTCAACTTTTGGTTTTTCGGGTCATCGATTGCAACTTATTGATGTGCATGCGATACGAACTTCGGATTTAGCGTCTTTGTCGTACTTTCACTGCCAAGGCGTCATCTGCCATGTGGCTTGGCCGGGGAACGTTCGTCAGGCTGATCTCCGGCAAGCTGTGGTAACGAACCAAACTGCCGCGGCCTGACTGAGATCAGGTGAATCGCCAATCATTTCAGGCGTACTCATCGAAGCGAACCGCGCTCAGCTGCGGCCGAACAGGAGCCTGCCTGTCCCTTGAGACAGACTCTTTCATGGACGGCGCGACGTATCTCGGCGTGGAAGTCCGAAGAATGCTACGAGTTTCGGACAGGCGTTCGCGCTCAACGCCACGCTGTCCGAATCGCTCCGTTTGTGGAAATGGACATCGACGCGGTGGATGCAGTGGCCGCGGAGGCGGAAGCGTCACCGAGACTGACGGCGGCGCACCGTGCCGCTTGCGCGCCAAGTCCGGCAAGGGAAGCTGCGCCGCGGCGCAACCCGCCGCTATCATGGCGTTGCATACCGCGCCCTTGCCCGCCTTGCTCTTCGCGGCCTCCTGTTCCTGCCCAAATCTTTGGGCGAGAACCGAACAGAAGGGAGGCGCTGCAAAGGTGCGCGGGCAAAATGGAAAAAGCAGAACTTGAAGGGCTGAAGGACAAGGTGCCCTGCGCTGCGGTGCTGGAGCGCGCGGGGTTCGCCCTCGACACCAAGGAGAGCACGCGCAGGGCGATGAAATATCGCCGTGAGGCGTCGATCATCATCGTAATCCATGACGGCAAGGGCTGGTTCGACCCGCTCGGCGACGGCAAAGGCGATGTCTTTCGGCTGGTCGAACATCTTGAGAAGGTGCCCTTCGTCGAAGCCAGGAACGAGGTCGCCAGCCTCGTCGGGTTCGTGCCGTGCGAGCCGGTCTGGCAGCGGGTGTGCCGCGAGCGCGAGCCTGACCTGTCGATACCGGAGCGCTGGCACGCACGGCGCAGGCCATGGCGCGGATCGGCGACCTGGCGCTATCTCACCGAGACGCGCCATCTTCCCGACCGCATCGTCCGTGCCGCAATCGGCGCCGGCGTTCTGCGCGAAGGCCCGCACGGCTCGATGTGGGCTGCCCATACCGACACCAACGGCACCGTTACCGGCTGGGAAGAACGCGGACCGGTCTGGCGCGGCTTTGCCACCGCCGGCGCCAAGGTGCTGTTCCGGCTGGGCAGTCCTGATGCGCTGCGCCTTTGCGTGACCGAAGCCGCGATCGACGCCATGAGCCTTGCCGCGCTTGAGGGCTTTCGCGCCGACACCTCCTATCTCAGCACCGGTGGAGGCTGGTCGCCGGCAGCCGATGCGGCGCTCCGCGAGCTTGCCGCCAAGCCGGGTATTGAGCTCGTCGCGGCTACCGACAACAACAAACAGGGCGACATCTATGCCGACCGCCTGCTCAGCCTGGGGGAGGAAGCTGGGTGCGGCGGCGATCGCCTTCGGCCTTTAGCGGACGACTGGAACGCCGATCTGAGAATGACAGCGGAAGCAGGAGAGGAGGAAGGAGGGAGCTGCCGCATGCCCGCCGGTCGCCTCAAGGGTGAAGCTTCGCCCGGCTCACGCCGGCCCTTGACCCGCCCGGGCGGAGAGGCGGCGGCGGGAGAGGGGTCCAGAAGGGCCGAAGAAGATGGTGATCCATAGGGGATGAACCGCGCTCCGGCCCGCACAAGGCCAGGAGCCTCCCATGACCCAATCCGCCATCCGCAAGATCTACTTCGGCGTCGCCGACCGCCGGCAGATGTTCCGCCTCTTCGATCGCCACGCCCAGCGGCCCAATCGCTGGGAGAATGAGGACAGCGGCCTGTTCGCCGGCGAGTGGTTCGAGATCGCGCGAGCCGAGCACGATTACATGCTCGACCTGCTGCCGCCGCTCTGGATCTGCGGTGAGATGTTCGCCCTGCGCGAGTTCCTCACCGAGAGCCTGACCAGCGTCTTCTACACACTGCGCATCAACGGCAAGACGCGCTACTTCCATGCCTATTGCGACCTCGTGCGGCCCCGCTCGCCGGTCGAGATGCGCGACGCCATCGTCGAACGCGAATCCTGGCCAGTGAAGGCGATGACGCGTGCGGAGCGCCTCGAGCATGTCTGGAGCGCGACCCATGACGAGTACCGCGGCTACGCCGGGGAGCGCTTCGGAGCCAAGCATCTCGGCAAACGCACCATCCTCGTCTACGTCCTGGGGACGCCCGAGCAGAAGTTGCTCGATGACCTGACCGATGACGAGATCGCGGCCAAGCTGCCGGTGCATCTCAGGCACCTTCCCGTCCGCGCAGCGGCGTGAGGGGAGCGGCGATGTTTACCTTCCCGATCGTAGCGGTGCGCAAGATCATAGAGCGCGGAATCGAGGATTCGGCGGCCAATGGCGGCTTCCGCAATCCCTATTATGGCACCCGCCCCGGCGAGGTCGAGAGGCCGGGCCTGTGGCTGGTCGGCGACGAGGGCGTCTACATCATGTCCAACGGCAGGCTCGCCGAAGGGGCACGCGCGCTCGTCATCTATTCCGAGCAATGCCACCCCAGGGGTGACATTGACTGGTGGGACTACAAGCGCCGCCACTTCGGTGCCGATGACGGCATCGAGCTCATCGAGGCCGAGCGTCTGCTTCCGCTGTTCGACCGCAACGTGCGGGCTACTCACCTCAACGTCGAACTCAGCGAGACCGAAATCACGCTCTCGCTGATCACCCGCTGACTTCCCAACCCGCGACGTCGATCGCCTGGCCGATCCGCTCGGCCGGGGGCTCGCGCGCGCCTTCACGACGAGGATTTCTCCAGATGCCCAACGACGATCCATTCACGCCCCACCTGTTCAACACCACCACGCTCTCGTCCGGCCTCGGTTTCGGGGTCACCGCCTTCGGCAACGACTTCGGCGCTGGCAACCCCGAGCCTGAAGAGACTGCGACGCCCGCCGTGCCGGAGTCACAGCCGGCATCACCGCCAGGCCACTCGCCGCGCTGCGCGGCCGAGGCCGGGCCGGATGGCAACGGCTTCGTCCTCGAGACCGATCGCGGTCTTGGCCGTGGCTGGAAGCAGCGAGCCCGCGATAATCTCGATGCGATACGGCTCGCCTCCGAAATCGAGAGCGCCGATCGGCCGGCGACGCCCGAAGAACAGGCGAGGCTGATCCGCTTCACCGGCTTTGGTGCGTCCGAGCTCGCCAATGCGCTGTTTCGCCGTCCCGGGGACGATGATTTCCGCGCCGGCTGGGACGCAATGGGCGCCGAGCTCGAGGACATGGTTTCGAGCACCGAGTACGCCTCGCTCGCGCGCTGCACGCAGTATGCGCACTTCACGCCAGAGTTCATCGTCCGCGCGATGTGGGCAGGCCTGGTGCGTCTCGGCTGGCGTGGGGGCAGGGTGCTCGAGCCCGGTATCGGCACGGGATTGTTTGTGGCCCTGATGCCGGCAGAGCTGCGCGACCAGGTATACGTCACCGGCGTCGAGCTCGATCCGGTGACCGCGCTAATTGCCAGGCTACTTCAGCCTCGGGCACGCATTCTCAACGCCGACTTCGCCCGCACCGACTTGCCGGCTGACTTCGATCTTGCCATCGGCAACCCACCCTTCTCGGACCGTATCGTCCGCTCGGATCGCGCCTATCGTTCGATGGGGCTGCGCCTGCATGATTACTTCATCGCCCGCTCGATCAACCTGTTGAAGCCCGGCGGTCTCGCGGCGTTCGTCACCAGCTCGGGCACCATGGACAAGATGGATCGTTCGGTGCGCGAGCACATCGGCAAGACCGCCGATCTGGTCGCCGCCATCCGCCTTCCCGAGGGCAGTTTCCGGGCCGACGCCGGCACCGATGTGGTGGTGGACCTCCTCTTCTTCCGCAAACGAGGGCACGGCGAGGCCGAAGGCGATCCCTCGTGGCTCGATACCGACGAGGTCCGTCCCGCCGAGGGCGACAATGCTGCGATCCGCATCAACCGCTGGCTCGCCCGGCGACCGGATTTCGTGCTTGGCACGCACGCGAGGACGTCGGGACCGTTCGGCGAGGCGTATACCTGCCTCCCGTGTCCGGGCATCGATCTTGTAGAGGCGCTGTCGGATGCGATCCCCCTTCTTCCGCAAGCCATCTATGACGGCGAGCCCGAGAGGATCGATCTCAAAGGCGGGCACACCGGGCACTTCGGTGAAGACCTCCCCGAAGGCCCCTCAATCCGCGAGGGCAGCTTCTTCGTCGCCTCGAACACGGCGCTGATGCAGATGGTCGACGGCGCGCCAGTGCCCCTCACCCTTCGCAAGGGGCGATCGAGCGATGGGGTGCCCGACAAGCACGCCCGCATCATCCGCAAGCTGATCCCGATCCGCGACGCGGTGCGCGAGGTTCTCAAGGCGCAGGAGCTGGATCGGCCGTGGAAGGCGGCGCAGGTCAAGCTTCGCATCGCCTGGTCAAACTTCGTCCGTAACTTCGGTCCCATCAACACCACCGTCGTGTCGACCAGCGAGGACCTGGAGACCGGCGGGGTGCGCGAAACGCATCGCCGCCCGAACCTCGCCCCGTTCCTCGACGATCCTGATTGCTGGCTCGTGGCCTCGATCGAGGACTACGACCTCGAGACGGACACGGCGCGGCCTGGTCCGATCTTCACCGAGCGGGTGATCGCACCGCCCGCGGCCCCGATCATCAATTCGCCTGCAGACGCTCTCGCGGTCGTGCTGAACGAGCGCGGCCATGTCGACATCGATCACATCGCCGAGCTGTCGCATGTCGATCCCGACCTGGTCATCGCCGATCTGGGCGACGCCATCTACCGCAATCCGGAGAGCGGCGCCTGGCGGACCGCCGACGACTACCTCTCCGGCCAGGTCCGCGACAAGCTCAAGGCCGCTGAAGCCGCCGCGGCTCTCGATCCCGCCTTCGATCGCAACGTCCGCGCCCTCGTTGCTGTCCAGCCCGCAGATCTCGGCCCATCCGACATTACCGCGCGTCTCGGCGCTCCCTGGATACCGGCCGCCGATGTGATCGCCTTCGTCAAGCAGAGGATGGGCGCCGAGATCCGCATCCATCATATGCCAGAACTGGCGTCGTGGACCGTCGACGCACGCCAGCTCGGCTACATGGCGTCCGGCACCTCCGAATGGGGCACCGAGCGCCGGCATGCCGGTGAGCTCGTCTGCGACGCGCTCAACAGCCGCATGCCGCAGATTTTCGACACCGTGAAGGACGGCGACAGCGAACGGCGCGTGCTCAATGTCGTCGACACCGAGGCGGCCAAGGAGAAGCTCACCAAGATCAAAACGGCCTTCCAGACCTGGATCTGGTCCGATCCCGACCGCACCGACCGGCTGGCGCGGGTTTACAACGACCGCTTCAACAACATCGCCCCGCGAAGATTCAACGGAGACCATCTGCAACTTGCGGGCGCCTCAGGCGCCGTTTCTCTTTATGGACACCAGAAGCGCGGTATCTGGCGCATCATATCGGCCGGTTCGACCTATCTCGCGCATGCCGTCGGCGCCGGCAAGACCATGACCATGGCTGCCGCCGTCATGGAGCAGAAGCGGCTCGGACTTATCGCCAAGGCCATGATGGTCGTCCCAGGACATTGCCTGGCGCAGGCCGCGCGCGAGTTCCTGGCGCTCTATCCGACGGCCCGCATCCTCGTCGCCGACGAGACGAATTTCACCAAGGACAAGCGGCGCCGCTTCCTCAGCCGCGCAGCCATGGCGAACTGGGACGCCATCATCATCACGCATTCGGCCTTCCGCTTCATCGGCGTTGGGTCCTCGTTCGAACAGCAGATGATTCAGGACGAGCTCGCGCTATATGAGGTCCTGCTCACGAAGGTGGAAAGCAGCGATCGCGTGTCGCGCAAGCGCCTCGAGCGGCTGAAGGAAGGCCTCAAGGAACGTCTGGAATCGCTCGCCACCCGCAAGGACGACCTGCTCACCATCTCCGAGATCGGCGTCGACCAGATCATCGTCGACGAGGCGCAGGAGTTCAGGAAGCTCAGCTTCGCGACGAACATGTCAAGCCTGAAGGGGATCGATCCGAACGGCTCGCAGCGCGCCTGGGATCTCTATGTAAAATCCCGCTTCATCGAGACCACGAATCCGGGCCGGGCGCTCGTCCTCGCCTCCGGCACGCCGATCACCAATACTTTGGGCGAGATGTTCTCGGTGCAGCGCTACCTCGGCTACGCCGCCTTGTCCGAACGTGGCCTCCACGAGTTCGATGCCTGGGCTTCGACCTTCGGCGACGTCACTACGGAGCTCGAGCTGCAGCCCAACGGCAAATACAAGCCGGTCACCCGCTTCGCCACCTTCGTCAATGTCCCTGAGCTGATCGCCATGTTCCGCAGCTTCGCGGACGTGGTCACGCCCGAGGATCTGCGCGACTACGTCAAGGTGCCAGCGCTCTCGACCGGCACGCGGCAGATCAGGACCTCCAAACCATCTATCGCGTTCAAACGCTACCAGGCTGTCCTCGACGCCCGTGTCAAGGCGATCGAACAGCGCGAAGCGCCACCCAAGCCCGGCGACGATATCCTGCTCTCGGTCATCACGGATGGCCGCCATGCAGCGATCGACCTCCGCCTCGTTGATCCGGAACATGACAATGAGCCGGGTAACAAGCTCAACGATCTGGTCGCCAATGCCTACCGCATCTGGCGCGACACCGCAGATGCAGCCTATGTCCGGCCGGACGGCACGCCGTTCGAACTGACCGGCGCGGCGCAGATGATCTTTTCCGATCTCGGCACACTCAATGTCGAGCGGACGCGTGGCTTCTCGGCCTATCGTTGGATTCGCGACGAGCTGGTGCGCATGGGCGTGCCGGCGGCCGAAATCGCCTTCATGCAGGATTTCAAGAAGTCGGAGGCCAAGCAGCGGCTGTTCGGCGATGTCCGCGCGGGCAAAGTCCGCTTTCTCATCGGCTCGTCTGACACGATGGGCACCGGCGTCAATGCCCAGCTCCGGCTCAAGGCGCTGCATCATCTCGACGTGCCGTGGCTCCCCTCGCAGATCGAGCAGCGTGAGGGACGCATTTTGCGGCAGGGCAATCAGCACGACATCGTCGACATCTTTGCCTATGCCACCGAGGGCTCGATGGACGCCCAGATGTGGCAGAACAACGAGCGCAAGGCTCGCTTCATCGCAGCTGCACTCTCGGGCGATACCTCGGTGCGCCGGCTCGAAGACCCCGGCGAAGGGCAGGCCAACCAGTTCGCCATGGCCAAGGCGATTGCCTCGGGCGACCCGCGCCTGATGCAGAAGGCCGGCCTCGAGGCGGACATCGCCCGGCTCGAGCGGCTCCGGTCCGCGCATCAGGACGATCAGTTCGCCATTCGCCGGCAGATTCGCGACGCCGAGCGCGACATCGAACACTCGACACGTCGCTTCGGCGAGATCGGCCAGGACCTCGCGCGGCTGGTTCCGACGACGGGCGAGGCTTTCCGCATGAGCGTGGGCAACGCGACATACGTCGAGCGCAAGCTCGCCGGCCGCGCCCTGATGACCGATATCCTGAGCTTGGTGCAACTCCAGCATGCCGGTACCCGCACGATCGCCGCGATCGGCGGGTTCGAACTCGAATATCGCGGCGAGCGCTTTGGCCAGGACAGCTATGGCTATGTCACCACGTTGCTGCGCACCGGCGCGGCGACGGAAGTCGGGTTGCCTGTCACCACCACGCCGCTCGGCGCGATCGCAAAGCTCGAACATATCCTTGGCAATCTCGAGGAGGAACAGGAGCGCGCATGCCACCGGCTTGCGGAGGCCGAGCGGCGGCTCGCGTCCTATCGCTCTCGCGAGGGCAGCACCTTCGCCTTCTCGGGCGAGTTGGCCGACAAGCGCCGCCAGCTCTCCGAAATCGAAAGATCGTTGTCTCAGGACATCGACGGCGTGCGCCCCGCTGAGGTGCAGGCGGCGTAACCTGCCCCTAATGTCTGAGCGGCCTTCGCCGGCTCGGTGGAGGGGCCTTCCCGAACGAGCAGGGAAGCGAGAAAGCAAGGAAGACCGCTCGCGGATCGGGTGGTCCGCCGACGCTGACGCTCAATCGCGCCGGTCGCAATCCCGGCCCGTCATCCTGCGCAGGGCTGAAGAAGCCCCGCTTGGCCAGCCGGGCAGGGATGCTCCAGCGCAATTGCCCCGTCCCGCCCGCTCCGCGGGCCGGGGGATGTCTTCGGAAAGAAGACGAGGAAGGACCGGCGACGGGCCTGTCCGTAACCTTCAAGGAGCATTCCAATGGAACTGAAGTTTGTCGATCCGCGCTCGCTCAAGGAAAATCCTGACAAGGCGCGCCGCTCCAAGTCCAGCCCGCAGGCCGACGCCCTGCTGCTGGCGACGATCAAAGCGATCGGCGTCGTCGAGCCGCCGATCGTCTTCGCTGAGGCCGATGGCGGCAATGGCTTCGTCATCGATCAGGGTCATCGCCGCGCGAAGCAGGCGGTCGCTGCAGGTCTCCAAGAGATCGCGGTTCTGGTGGTGCCTCGTGCCGAGGACGGCGGCGCGATGCGCTCGCTGGCCACCTCGATCACGCACGAGCAGCTCAACCCGGTCGATCTTTGGCGTGCCATCGAGCGTCTCGTTGCGCTGAACTGGACCGAAGAGTCCATTGCGATCGCCCTTGCGCAGTCGGTGCGCCAGATCAAGAAGCTGCGCCTGCTCGCCAATGTGCTGCCGGCGATGCTCGACGCAATGGCCAAGGGCGATATGCCGAACGAGCAGCAGCTCCGCACTATCGCGGCCGCTTCGCTCGAGGAGCAGAAGGAGGTCTGGAAGGCCAAGAAGCCCAACAAGGGCGATCCGCAGGTGTCGTGGTGGAGCATCGCCAACGGTCTCACCAAGCGACGCATGTACGCGCGCGACGCAAGCTTTGGCGACGAGCTGCGTGAGGCCTACGGCATCGCCTGGGTGGAGGATCTGTTCGCACCGGCCGACCAGGATAGCCGGTACACCACCGACGTCGACGCCTTCCTCGGCGCCCAGCAGGAGTGGATGACGCAGAACCTGCCCAAGAAGGGCGTCATCACCGAACCGAACGCCTATGGCGAGGTGAAGCTCCCGCCAAAGGCGGAACGCGTCTATGGCACGCCGAAGAAGTCGGATCACGCCGCGATGTATCTCGACCGCGAGGGAAGGGTGAAGACGGTCCACTTCCGCCTGCCGGAGGCCAAGAAGGAGGCCAAGGCGACGGAAGCCGCCGAGGCGGTCGTCATGCCGAAGTCGCGTCCCGATGTGACCCGTAAGGGTATCGAGATGATCGGCGACCTGCGCACCGATGCTCTCCATCAGGCGCTGTCGCGGGCGCCGATCGAGGACGACACGCTGTTGGCGTTGCTCGTGCTCGCCTTCGCTGGCCAGAACGTACGCGTCGATTCCGGTGCCGGCGGCGATCATGGGGTCGGTCGCCGCATGCCTCGGCACGCCGCCACCCTCTTCGATGCCGAGGGCAAGTTCGCATTCGACGCCGAGACTTTGCGCATCGCAGCCCGGGGCGTCCTCATCGATGCGCTCTCCTGCCGCGAGGGCATGAGCAAGTCGGGCGTGGTGGCGCTCGTCGCAGGCGGCGCGATCGGGGCAGACAGCTTCCTCGCCAATATGGGCACCGAGGACTTCCTTTCCTGTCTGTCGCGTCCAGCGATCGAGGGCTCGTGCGCCGACACGCCGGTTCTGCCGCGGGCGCGCGTAAAGGACACGCGGGCCGCGCTCGTCGAGCACTTCAAGGAAGCGCACTTCGTCCACCCGGCTGCGCTGTTCGCTCCCGATGCGGCAAGCCTGACGGAGTGGCTGTCCAAGAGCACCGTCCCCGAGGCCGATGACGACGTTGGGCCTGAGGTCGACGGCCTGAGTGGAGAGGACCAACCTTCCGAGAAGGGCGGGATCGAGGAAGGCTACCGCGAGGCCGCCGAATAGACCTCACCGCCTTTGATCGCTCTGCAGCCGCCAGGTTCGCCTGGCGGCTGCAGGTGTACGGCCGGGACAGCGAGCGCTGCCGATAACGGTAGCTCCGGCGTAGGCCCAAGGCCATCATGGGTTGACAGTGGTGTGCATGCCGAGCCACCTCCGGTCGATGAATCTGCAGGTGGCCATGATCACCTGTCCTTCGGTTCCAATGTCGAAGTCGAGGCCCGTGCCGGTCCTCACTCGGGCTTCATGCGGTCCTGAACCGGCGGCCGTGCGCTTCAAGGCCGCGTTCCGCGCCGCGGGGCGGCCGGATCGGTCCGGTCTCGACATGGCGGGCCTGCGTCCCGCGCGAGGGCTGAAGAAAGCCCTGCTTGGCCGCAAACCTTCCATGCTCGTCTCGGTCCGCCCGGACCCTGAAGCGCCCGTCATTCCGCCGGTTCCTTTGGTCCGCGCCCGAGGAAGGGCCGGCACGGAGCCGGTCCTGGCCTCGAGAACCAGAAGAAAGGACATCCCAATGACCAAGAAAGCCGCCAATTCCCGCGCAACCGCCCGCGTCGCTCCGTTGCGCAAGGGCACTACCTTCCAAATGGTCCGCCTCGTGTGCCCCGACGCCGCACAGTGCTCGCTCGTCTCGGAGAGTTTTGGCCTCCCGGTGCTCGACAGCGACGGCATTCGCGACTTGCACGAAAAGCTCATCGTGGACACGGCCGCGGCGCTCGACGAGGGGCTGGGCGAACGCGCCATGCAGATACACCTGCAACGCGTCGTCGGTGCCTTTGTCGGCTCCGCCTACGGGGCCGGCCAGTTCTACAGCCGGGCGGTTTCCGAAGCACGGGACGCGACGGCCAAGTCGGCCTGCGACGATCGGAACGAAGACGTCGGTGGACCGGTCGGCTTCGACAGCGCTGCCCAGCGCAAGCGTGAGTTCGCCGCCGATATGGCACTACAGGCCCATGCGCTGCGCGTGGCCGCGGAGGGGGCGATCGCCGCCTACGAGCAGGTTGTAGGCGAGGTCTGGAAGCCCTTCGAGCGTCTAGTCGAAAACCCCGGCCAATCCGTCGACCGCAAGGCGGCCGAACTGCAGATGGCAGCTCTCGGATGAACGTCGAGGGCGGGGCTCCGGTCCCGCCCTCCTTCCATGAGCACGTTCGGCCTCATCGGTCCGTCGCATCAACTGCGAAGGGCCTAGCCGATTTTCATGGGCCAAACATGACGCGTTCGATCATCGCCAAGTGAACGTCGCGAGTGCCGCTCGTGGCGCACGAGGAGAGACGACCTCTGCGATCCGGTGCGCTCGGGCAACTACGGCTGCATCGTCTCCCAATTTTCCGCCCGTGGCGACCAACTCGACAACGACAATCTCTCGCTTTAGCGATTTCATGTGCGCGACTTTGCACCGGGTTCGGATGTCGCTTCCGGCGCGCGACGCTGAGGGGAGGGCCGCCGATGCCTGCTCCTTTCGCCAGCCTCGGCCCGATCGGCACGCTGGGCTCCTTCACGGCCCAATCCCCGCTCTCTCGTGATGGCTTTCCTGGTGCGGCTGCGGATCTTCCCCGATCAACCCGCAAGGGGTCCGCCAGCACGCTGCGGCCGCTCGGCTGACGCCTTCGGGTGATCGCGCCCGCCTCCGCACACTGACGGAGCCATCCAGCGGGAATTGGCCCGCTCCAAGATGGAGCCCTTAGATGTCCCACGATCTCATACTCGCCCAAAAGGCCGCCTGGTCCCTCGCCCGCACTCTCATGGTCCCGGTTATCCTCTTCCAGGTCGACGACGAATTTGGCGTCATGCCCGCCTCTGAGCTCGACAACGCCGATGTCGAAATCCTCTTCGAATACGATCCCTATAGCGGGGGCCGGTCGGTTCATTGAACCGGCCTTATCTCCACGGCATTCAGGCGGCGCCCAGCGCCGCCTTTCTGTTTTCTGACGTCCGCTCGCGCCCCGTTCTGGCCCGAGGTCCTGGCGGAGCCAGGCAGTCAGCGCAACGGCTTCGCCGTCCTCCGCTGTCGCTGCGGCCCATGACCATCCCATCGTGCAACCGCGACGGGTCCCCGGTCGGGTGCGCGGCCGGCCTTCCTGCTCCGCCCAAGCGGACCCCGTCACGGGGCCGCGATCGGCGCGGCCTCCAACTGGAGGTTCATGAAATGACCAGGAAAGAAAATGCAGATCGCATCGATATCTATGCGCGCATCACCGACCGCATCGTAGCCGAGCTGGAGAAGGGCATCCGTCCTTGGATGCAGCCGTGGCAATCGAGCAATGCCTCCGGCCGCGTCACCCGGCCGCTCAGGCATAATGGTCTGCCCTATAACGGCATGAATGTGCTGCTGCTTTGGTCGGAGGCTGTCGCCCGCGGCTTTTCCAGCCCGATGTGGATGACATTCAAGCAGGCGCTGGAACTTGGCGGCGGGGTTCGCAAGGGCGAGACCGGCTCTGTGGTGGTCTTCGCCAGCCGCTTCACCAGGACGGAGACGGAGAACCAGGGCGAGGAAATCGACCGCGAGATCCCGTTCCTCAAGGCGTATTCCGTTTTCAACATTGCGCAAATCGATGGCCTGCCGGACCAGTTTTATCGACGGCAGGCGGAGCCGGTGCGCGATCCGATCGCCCGGATCGAGCATGCCGACCGCTTCTTTGCCAATACTGGGGCGGTAATCCGGCACGGCGGGGATCGCGCCTACTTTGCCCCGGTGACGGACCACATCCAGATGCCGCCATTCCAGACGTTCCGGGACGCCGCGTCATACGTTGCCACGCTCAGTCACGAGGTCACCCATTGGACGTCGGCGCCGCATCGCGTTAAGCGCGACCTTAGCCGCTACGCGAAGGATCGCAGCGAGCGAGCGCGCGAGGAACTGATTGCCGAGCTCGGAAGCTGCTTCCTCTGCGCCGATCTTGGTATCGCGCCCGAACTCGAGCCCCGGCCGGACCATGCGAGTTATCTCGGCTCGTGGTTGAAAGTCCTCGCCGACGACAAGCGCGCAATCTTCTCGGCCGCGGCCCATGCGCAGCGCGCCGTGGCTTTCCTGCATGGCCTTCAGCCGGACGCCGCAGAAGAAGGCGAGGCCGCCTGATGTCCTTCGGAGGACGTGGCCATGTGCCTTCCCCTTTGCTTCGCACGGCCAAGCCCCCGACAAGCATGACGTCGAAACCTTCCAGATAACTCGCGAAATCGACCCCACGCGGGTTGATGCGCAGACCCGGGACAGATTTCGTTTGCGCGGCATCCTAAAGTTCGAACCGAAGTTGCCGCTGTTCCGGCGGCCACACACCGCTTAGCGATGAAAGCGTGATGCCCAACAGCCGGATTCCCTTCTGTACCGGAAACACCGACCTCAGGAGATCGGCTGCGAGAGGTTCGAAGTCAGAGAACTCGATTGGCACCGACACGGTGCGACTGCGCGTGATCTGCTGGAAATCGGCAAATTTGACCTTCAGCGTGATCGTCCGGCCGCGGATGCCCTTGCCTTCACAGTGTCCCCAGACCTTGGCTATCAGCGGCCTAAGTTCGGCGATTGCTGCAGCGAGCTCCAAGATGTCGGCTGCGAAGGTATCCTCGGCGCCGATCGATTTGCGCGGCCGATCCGGCTCGACCGCGCGTTCGTCGATGGCGCGCGCGATCTGATAGTACCAGAGTCCTGACTTGCCGAAATGCTGCTGCAGGAAGGCAAGCGAGCGGTCCTTGAGATCGGCGCCGGTCTTAATGCCCAGCGCCTCCATCTTGGCGGCCGTCGCGGGCCCCACGCCATGAAATTTCTTGACTGGCAAGGTCTGCACGAAGGCCGGGCCGTGGCGGGGCGTGATGACGAACTGGCCGTTTGGCTTGTTCTGGTCGGACGCCATCTTGGCGAGGAACTTGTTGTATGAGATGCCGGCGGAAGCGGTGAGACCGGTCACCAGCACGATCTTAGCCCTGATCATCGCGGCGATCGTCGTGGCAGACGAAATGTTGAGCCTGTTCTGCGTCACGTCGAGATAAGCCTCGTCGAGCGAGAGCGGTTCGATGAGATCGGTATGCTCGGCGAACACCTCGCGGATCTGGGCCGAGACGGACCGGTAGACGTCGAAGCGGGGCGGCACGAAGACCAGCTCGGGGCATTTGCGCTTTGCCGTGACGGAAGGCATCGCGGAGCGAACGCCGAAGGCGCGGGCCTCGTAGCTTGCGGCAGCCACCACGCCGCGCGCAGCAGCACCGCCAACAGCAAGCGGCCTGCCGCGCAGGGCCGGATTGTCGCGCTGTTCGACCGACGCGTAGAACGCATCCATGTCGACATGTATGATCTTGCGCTGGTCGGCGCTGCGGTCAGGGGCCATATGCCTGAAATGCACTTCGCCAGGATATGTGCTTCGTGCTACCGGATCTACAGCTCTCAGATCGCAAATTCAGCCTGTGCGCGCCCCTGATGGAGACGCGAAATCCGAAAACTGTCCCGAGGAAGGGGACGGAGCACTTCGTGTTCGGGACGCGTCATGTCCAGCCACGCCGAGCGCTGGTCTCGGCGCAGCACTGCCATCTGGCGATCATGGTAAGGCGCGATGTCGTCGTTGGCCTGGATCGTGAGGATTGCGTAGGCTTCCGGCCAATCGCGCGTCGCCGGCCGCCAGATGCCAGCGAAATAGAACCAGTCACTATTGGCGAGGCGAAAGCTATAGTTCTTCCCCTGACTTCGGTGCCGGAATTCAGACGCCGGCACGAGGCAGCGATGGCTCGGGAACGATCGGTCCTCCGCGCGCACCACAGTGAAAGGGCCCCCCCCTGGTTCCTTCGGTTGGAGTCCCCACGGCAGCTTGAGCATCTCAACATCGCCGCCGTAGCGTCTTATGATGACGCGGGGTTCGTCGAGCGGGCTGTCGGAATCGAAAACTGTTGCGCTCATAGCAAAAGAACATAACAGGAACGAAGCCGCCGCGCAATACCGCAGAGTTAAGGTGAGACATGTGCAATGATTATCGGCTGATGGTGGATGTCGCCTCGATCGTGGAGGACTTCGCCGATCTCAAGATCAAGATACGCTACAGTGAAGGAGCGCCGAACATCCAGGCGCGCGAGGACATCAAGATAACCGACATCGGGCCGATCATCCGCCCGGTCGATGGCGCGAGCAGCGAGGGTGATCTTGTTCAGCGCCGGTGGAGCTGGCCTGGACCGAACAAGAGGCCGGTCTACAACTTCCGCTCGGACGGTCGCGAGTTCGCCTCGAACCGCTGCCTGATACCAGCCGATGGTTTTTACGAATTCACCGAGCCGACAGAGAAGGGCAAGAAGCGCAAGGACAAGTGGCTCTTCACCAAGCGCGACGAGCCGATCTTCTGCATCGCCGGGATCTGGCGCGAGACCAATGATGTCGGGGAGGCGTTCACTATGCTCACGATGGAACCCGGTCCGGACATCGCCCCATATCACGATCGGCAGATCGTGATCCTGGAGCGCAAGGATTGGGCGAGCTGGCTTGATCCCTCGGTCTCCGCCAAATCCCTGATCAAGCCGCTTCAGGCGGGGACGCTGGTCGTGGAGCAGGTCGGGTGATGCGAGGAGCGCGCTGCTGAATGCCGTCGCGATTTGGGGTAGGCCCGTCGGCGCCGCAGCTATGCGGCGGAAGGTTTCATCATTGGCGAGCAACCAACGCCCTGGGCTGCTTCGTTCGTTAGGCCTTCGAACGGCCGCGAGGGAGTGCCTTTTCAGAGAGATCGATCCAGACCGGCGCGTGATCACTGCTCCTTTCCCAGCCGCGCACCTCGACGTCGACCTGGGCGTCGATCAGCCGCTTCTTGAGTGACGGGCTCAGCAGAAGGTGGTCGATACGCAGACCTGCGTTGCGGCCGAAGGCGTTGCGGAAATAATCCCAGAACGTGTAGATCTTCTCACCGGGATGACGCACGCGCAGCGCGTCGGTCCAGCCTTGTTTGAGCAGCGTCGCGTAGGCGGCGCGCGCCTCCGGCGCGAACAGAGCATCGTCCAGCCAGCGCTCCGGCTTGTAGACATCGAGTTCGGTCGGCATGACGTTGAAATCGCCTGCCAGCACCACCGGCTGTTTGGACGCGACGAGTTCGGCTGCGTGGTCGATGAGGCGGTCGAACCAACGCAGCTTATAATCGAATTTCGGGCCGGGCCTTGGATTCCCATTGGGAAGATAAAGGCATCCGATCAGGATGCCGTTGACTGCTGCTTCGATGTAGCGGCTATGGCTGTCGTCGGGGTCGCCGGGGAGGCTGCGCCGCGTTTCGTGGATGTTGCCGACCCGGCTCAGGATCGCGACGCCGTTCCAGCTTTTCTGGCCATGCCAGACCACGTCATAGCCGAGGTCGCGGATCGGCCCTTCCGGGAACTTCTCCTGCGGCGCCTTGAGTTCCTGGAGACAGGCAATGTCCGGCGCTGCCCCTTCTAGCCAGCGCAGCAGCACCGACAAGCGGCCGTTGACGCCGTTGACGTTGTAGGTCGCGATCCTCATGGCTTCATGAGGTCCGGCAGGAACTGATCGGCCCGGCCCCAACCCGCGAGGGCTTTCGATGTGGCGCGCTTGTTCAACTCGGGCGCGTCGCCGACGTGGAAATGAGAGGGCGCATCGATTGTCTTCATCTCCGCCCAGGTGACGGGTGCTGCGACCGGGGCGCCCGGCCGCGACCTGGCGCTATAAGGCATGATTGCCGTCGCGCCGCGCTGGTTGCGCAGATAGTCGACGAAGATCCGCCCCTTGCGTTTGGCCTTCGACAACACGGCTGTGAAGTGGGCCGGGTCGCTCTGCGCGACCGCCTGAGCAAGCCCGGAGGCGAAGGCCTTCACCTCAGGCCATTCAGCTCGCGGCGTGAGCGGCGCGATGACATGCACGCCCTTGCCGCCCGTCAGCATCGGGAAGGTGATCAAGCCAATGGATCTCAGTATATCCCGGAACTGGAATGCGGCAGCGCGAACGGCCTCGAAATCCAGTCCCTCGTCGGGGTCGAGGTCGAACACAAGGCGGTCCGCCTTCTCGACGTCTTCGATGCGCGCTCCCCATCCATGGAACTCGATTGTTCCCATCTGGACACAGGTTAGAAGCCCCTCGGCATCGTCGACGTAAAGGTACGGCTCCTCATGGCCGTCCTTTTCGGTGATCCCGACGTGATGGACCTTGTCGCCGAAGCTGCCGGCGTCGTGCTTCTGAAAAAAACATTTCTTCGCGCGCCCCTGCGGGCAGCGGACAAGGCTGATCGGTCTGCTGGCGGCCCAGGGAAGCATGATCGCGGCAACGTCGGAATAATGATCGGCAAGCTGTCCCTTGGTGATGTTGGATTCGGGGTAGATCACGCGGCCGCGATTGCTGATCGCGACCGCGTTTGTCGCCGGCGGCGGCAGGGCGGCTGTGCGGTGTTCCGTCTCGAGCACGACCGCTTCCGGCTTCTTGTCCTCGCGCAGGCCGAGATAGCTTGGATGGCGCAGTGTTCCTTCATTGGTCATCTCGGTGAAGGCGATCTCGGCGACAAGCCTGGGACGCAGCCAGTGCGCGCCGCGGACCTCCGCGCGCGGCGCCTCGACCGTTGCCGCCTTCTGCTCGAGCGGCGCCATGGTGTTCATGAGCCGGGCCATCCCGGCGGCATCGAAACCGGTCCCGACCTTGCCGGCATAGCGCAGCTTTCCGCCGTCGTGGACGCCGAGGATCAGCGATCGAAACGGGCGATCCTTGTCTGACGGCGTCCAGCCGACGAGCACGAATTCCTGACGCTTGATGCACTTGATCTTCAACCAGCTTCCATCGCGGGCGCCGACATAGTGCGAATCCGCCAGCTTCGAGATAACCCCCTCGAGGCCGGCGTAGCAGAAGCGATTCAGCAACTCTTCCCCGCGGCCCTGGATGTGGTCGGAGTAGCGAAGGATGGGGCTCTTCGCCGGCAGGATCGTCCCCAGTTTCTCCTTGCGCTGCAGGAGCGGAAGCCTGGTCAGATCTTCCCCGTCGAGCTGGAGCAGGTCGAAGGCATAAAAATCGATGCTCGCGGGAGCGCCCTTCAACGCGTTCTGCAGCGCCTGGAAACTGGATCGGCCCTCGGTATCCATGACAACCGCCTCTCCGTCGATCAGAGCGGAGCCAGCCTTGAGCTCGCGTGCTTCCGCCAAAATGGACGGAAAGCGGTCGGACCAATCCAGGCCGGAGCGCGTATAGGCGCGCGCCTCGACGCCGCCCACGGCGACGAGAATGCGGTAGCCATCGTATTTCATTTCGTGGATCCAGCGATCGCCGGCGGGAACAGTGTCCACCAGTTTTGCAAGCTGGACCGGGCGGAACGCGGGCGGCGCGAACTTGGCTGCGCCGCGCGAGGCTGGCTTCGCAAGGGGAGTTGAAGATCCTTTGATTGTGGGCCGACGCAAAGCTGACTTGCTCACCTGACGTGACTCAAACAAAACCCAACTGCCGCCATTCGCAATCCGCAGCCTATTTCTTCAGTTTCTCCGCGGCGGCATTGAGCTTGTCTCGGTCGTTGCCGACCCGCTCGATCAGGGCTTCGGCCTGCTCTTTGCTGATACCGTGCTTGCGGGCGAAATAATTGACCTCATACCCTTCGCCGCGGGAGACTTGCCGACGGTCTGCGGCGCCTCGCTTCGATTTGTTGTCTGCCATTGTCGTCTCCCTTGTTTCATAGGTGTGCGGTCACGACGTTCGACCTGTAACGCGTTGGGTCGTCTTGCGATCCTGAGCCGGGCAAGAAATTGGCGTTTTACCTGAAATCCCGCGTCTTGACCTTGATGTTGTCGATGTGGAGGTCGGGTATGTAGATGTCGCGGCTGCGTAGCCCCTTGGGCGGCAGCTCGCGCGGATCGGGTCCCGAGCCGCCATTGCGCACCTGGTCGCCGCGCCCGTGCGGCACGGGAAAGCTGCCCTCGCGTTCGCCGACGCTGGCGAGCTCGGCTGACAGATCCCTGATCTTGCGAGCCACGAGGTGGACCACTTCGCCCTCGCGCTGGATCCGGCCCTTTACCGCGATCATGCCCGCCGACAGAACCGTGCGCCGGTGCTGCTCGAACACTTTCGGCCAGACGACGAGGTTTGCGATCCCGGTCTCGTCCTCAAGGGTGATGAACATCACGCCCTTGGCCGAGCCCGGGCGCTGCCGCACGAGCACTATGCCTGCCGTTTCCAGCCAGCGGCCGTCGCGCGTCTCCATCGCCTCGGAGCAGGAAACAATGCGGCGACGGCGAAGGTCGTCGCGCAGAAACGAGATCGGATGGCTGCGCAGCGTCAGGCCGATATGGCGGTAGTCTTCCACGACCTCGCCGCCGGCCGTCATCGGCCGAAGCGCCACCGCCGGTTCGTTGATCTCGGGCACCAGCTCCACTTCACGGGCCGATGCGGCCGCAAACAGGGGCAGGGGCTCGTCGCGCAGCGCCTTGATCGCCCAAAGCGCCTCGCGCCGCCCGAGACCAAGTGCTGGCCGGAACGCGTCCGCCTCGGCGAGCTGGACAAGTGCTGCCTGCGGCACGCCAGCACGCCGCCACAGATCGTCGACGGAGGCGAAGGGCTGGTCGGCGCGCGTGGCGATGATCGTGCTTGCATGGGCATTTGCCAGACCGCGCACCATGCGCAACCCGAGCCGGACGGCAAAGCGGCCGTCGGCGAGAGGCTCCAGGGTGCAGTCCCAGCGCGAGGCGTTGACGCAGGCCGGTCGGATCTCGACTCCATGCGCAGCCGCATCGCGCACGATCT
The DNA here is from genome assembly GCF_020165075.1 of Mesorhizobium sp. CA4. Taxonomy (NCBI): domain Bacteria; kingdom Pseudomonadati; phylum Pseudomonadota; class Alphaproteobacteria; order Hyphomicrobiales; family Phyllobacteriaceae; genus Mesorhizobium; species Mesorhizobium sp. CA4. The sequence continues at coordinate 7,081 of NZ_JAIUHK010000057.1, read as the reverse complement.
GCGCCGGCGCGTAGAAGCCCATTGGCTGGCTGTTCAACAGCGCCCCGCAGAAGACGTCGGGATGCCAGCATTTGAGCCAGGCCGAGGCATAGGCGATCAGCGCGAAGGAAGCGGCGTGGCTCTCAGGAAAACCATAGGAGCCGAAGCCTTCGAGCTGCTTGAAGGTCTGCTCGGCGAAGGCGCGCTCGTAGCCATTGTCCACCATCCCGTCGATCAGCTTCGTCTTGAAGGACGAAACGCCGCCGGTAAACTTGAACGTTGCCATCGATTTGCGAAGCATGTCCGCTTCGCCGGGCGTGAAGCCCGCGCATTCGATGGCAACCCGCATCGCCTGCTCCTGGAACAGCGGCACGCCGAGCGTCTTGCCAAGCACCTTCTCGAGCTCGGGCCTTGGGTAATGCACCGGCTCGATGCCTTCCCGGCGGCGCAGATAGGGGTGGACCATGTCGCCCTGGATCGGCCCGGGGCGCACGATCGCGACCTGCACTACGAGATCGTAGAAGGTCCTTGGCTTCAGCCGCGGCAGCATCGACATCTGCGCCCGGCTCTCGATCTGGAAGGTGCCGAGCGTATCGGCTTTCCTGATCATGGCGTAGGTGCGCGGATCCTCCGCCGGGATGGTGGCAAGGTCGAGCCGGATGTCCTTGCACTCGGCGAGGAGATCGAGGCCCTTCTTCATGCAGGTCAGCATGCCGAGCGCCAGCACGTCGACCTTCATGAATTTGAGCGCGTCGATATCGTCCTTGTCCCATTCGATCACCTGCCGGTCCTTCATGCTCGCCGGTTCGATGGGCACCAGATCGTCGAGACGGTCATTGGTGAGCACGAAGCCGCCCGGGTGCTGGCTGAGGTGCCGCGGCGCGCCGATCAACTGCCGCGCGAGGTCGAGCGTCAGTCGCAGGCGGCGATCAGCAAGGTTGAGATTGAGTTCCTCGACATGCCGCTCCTCCACGCCCTCCTCGGACCAGCCCCAGACCTGGCCGGAGAGCGTCCGGATGAGATCCTCCGGCAGGCCGAGCGCCTTGCCGATGTCGCGCAGCGCCCCCTTGGTGCGGTAGCGCACCACCGTGGAACACAGCGCCGCGTGGTCGCGTCCATAGGTGTCGAACACCCACTGCATGACGATCTCGCGCCGTTCATGCTCGAAATCGACGTCGATGTCGGGCGGCTCGCGACGCTCCTCGGAGACGAAACGCTCGAACAGAAGGTCGTTGCGGCCGGGATCGATCGAGGTGATGCCGAGCACGTAGCAGACCGCCGAATTGGCGGCGGAGCCGCGGCCCTGGCAAAGGATGTCCTTCGAGCGCGCGAAACGCACGATCGCGTTCACGGTCAGGAAATAGGGTGCATAGTCGAGCTTATCGATCAGCCGCAATTCGTGGCGCAGCGAGTGTGCGACACTGTCCGGCACGCCTTCCGGGTAGCGCGTCGCGGCGCCCTGCCATGTCAGTTTTTCGAGCGCCTGCTGCGGTGTCAGCGAAGGGTCGTCGCGCTCCTCTGGATATTGGTAAGCAAGCTCGCCGAGAGAGAACCGGCAGCGCTCGGCGATCTCCATCGTGCGCGCCAGCGCTTCCGGGTAGCGTGCAAAAAGCCGGTGCATTTCCTGAGGCGGCTTGAGGTAACGGTCGGCATGCCGCTCGCGGCGTTCGCCGAGCGCGTCGACGGTGACATTGTGCCGGATTGCGGTGACGACGTCCTGCAGGATGCGGCGGCCCGGCTCATGGAAGAGCACGTCGTTGGTGACGACGCTCGGCACCTTCATCTTGAGGGCAAGCGTGGCCAGGTCGTGGATGCGAAGCTGGTCGTTGGGCCGGCGCCTGAGCGTCAGCGCCATATAGGCGCGATCGCCGAATGCCTGGCGCAGATGTCTCAGGCGCAGCGCCAGGGTCTCATCGGCCATCTCGGGCAGGAGCACGGCGATGAGGCCTTCGCCATAGGCGACGACATCGCTCCATTCGAGATGGCATTTCGCCTTTCCGGCCCGGGCCTTGCCGAGCGAGAGCAGTCGGCACAGCCGGGAATAGGCGCCGCGGTCGGTCGGATAGGCGAGCAGCGACATGCCGTCGGTGAGGTCGAGGCGGCAACCGACGATCAGGCGCACGCCGGTGGTCCTGGCGGCCTCATGGGCGCGGACAACGCCGGCGAGACTGTTGCGGTCGGCGACGGCGAGCGCCTCGATACCGAGAAGTGCCGCCTGCGAAAACAGCTCATCGGCCGAGGAGGCGCCGCGCAGGAAGCTGAAATGCGAGGTGACCTGCAGCTCGGCATAGCGGACGCCGTTCATCCGAAGATCCCATGCAGAAACCACTGGTGCGAGCCCGTTGCCGCATCCTCGCCGTCGCCGGCGCGGTAGAGCCAGTAGCGCTCGCCGGCGTCGTCCTCGACCCGGAAATAATCGCGCACCGCCACCAGCTCGGCGTCGCGCTTCCACCATTCGCCGAAGACCCGTTCCGGACCGTCCGCGCGCCTCACGCGCCGGCGCACCCCGCGCCAGGTGAAGGAGACCGGTGGATGGTCGGGCAACAGCGCCACCGTCTCGACGGGGTCCGGCTGCGGCAGCAGGCGGGCGGGCCGCGGCCAGTGGCCGGGCCAGCCCGCGCCGGTGTCGGCGGCCATCGCCGGGATCTTGCTTACCGAACGCTCCGGCACGTCGCTGGCGACAGGCGCAAGCCGGTAGACGGCGCGCTCGCCGACGCGGTTCATCAGCGTATCGATGAGGTCGGACACATCCGGCACGGTTTCCTCGACGAGGGAGCTCACGGCCTGGCTGCGCTCCAGGGGTTCGGCCGCCGTCGCGGCCAGGATCATCATCTCGATGCCGAAGCCGGGCGCGATGTTCTCGAGCTTGTCGCAAAGCAGCCGGGTGAGCTGTTTGGCGTCCCGGACGGGCATCGCCATGCCGACACGGACCGCCTGGGCCTGATTGTCGACGCGATGGCAGATGAGATCGAGCCGGCGCGCGCCGAGGCCCCGCTGCTCCATCAGCTTGCAGAGCTGGGCCACGAGCTTGCCAATGTAGCGCGCTATTGTCTCGGCCGCGCCGATCGGCTCGGGGAAGGCACGGCGGACTTCGACGATGTCCGGCGGGCGGACCGGGTCGATCGGCGCGGCTGTGTTGCCAAGAGCTTGATCGATGCGGCGGCCGATCTCCGGGCCGAAGCGCAGGGCAAGTGGTGCGCGCGGCTGTTTCAGGAGATCGCCGATGCATTGGAAGCCGAGCCTGCGCAGTTCGGCCGCCGTGGAAGGCGCGATCCGCAGTGCCTCGAGCGCCAGCGGTTCCACAATGGATTGGCCGTGGCGGGGTGGCGTGATGAAAATTTCTTGGCGGCCATACCGTGCCAGAGCATGCGCCGCGCCCCAGCTGTCCGCGATCGCCGCACGGGCGACGATGCCGGACATGGCAAGACGCCCGACCATGCCCCCGAGCATGGCGGCCTCGCCCCCATGGAGATGGTCGGCGCCTGTCGTGTCGATGACGATCCCGTCGGGCGGATCGGGCGCGACGATCGGCGCAAATCGGAGCATCCAGACGGCGAGCCGCTCGAGCGCCTCGGCGTCCGCTTCTTGGTCGGCGTCCTGGATCGCTATGTCCGGCACCAGCACCTGTGCCTTCGTCACCGGCATGCCGGGCCGCAGGCCGGCGGCGAGTGCTGCGGCATCGGCGGCGAGCACCACGCGCCGGTTTTTTTCGCGACCGATCAGGACGAGCGGGGCCTCAGCCGGCGGCGCTGCGTTGCCGGCCTTGCGCCGCACCCTGTCGGTTGGCCAGGTCGGCAGGAACAGCGAGACGACCCGTGCCATCGCACGCCTCCAATTCGAAATCGGCACTTTCACCCGCGCGGGCGCGGATCAATTCGACGAGCCAGCGGTGCCGGCCGACACCGGGCACGGGCAGCGGCGCCGAGGGCAGGACCGAGATGCGCCAGCGGGTCATGGCGGCCGTCGGCTGGCCGAAATCGGCCGCCTCCGTCTGCCGCCGCCATCTTCGCAGCGCGATCCCGATCGTGTGGGCTTCTTCGGCAGCGAGCTGCAGCCGCCTCGAGGCTGTCATGGTCAGGCGCGCGACTTCACCGACGACCGCGCCCAGGCCGCCATGCCGGATGCCTTCTTCCATGCAAGCGAGGATTGTCTTGTCGTCGCCGGCCTCGACATAGATGACGCGATCCGGCTTCAGGCCGGCCTGCGCCAGCGCCGGAGCGAACAGGTCGGGCCGGGTGATGCACCACAAGACCTTGCCGCGCGTGCGCGCGGCCACACCGCCCGCGAACAGCGCCGCGGCCGCTCCATCGATGGCTCCATTGCCACCGCCCGCGATTTCATGCAGCGCGCCAAGCGCCAATCCGCCGCCCGGAAGTCGTGCGTCCAGATCGGCGATCCCGAAAGGAAGCACCGATCTGGCGGGTCGGCGCCGACCCTCGATCTTTTCGATCCGTGCGCGCAAGTCGTCTATGGCGGGCTCCTGCCGCAAGATGGTCGTTGACCTCCATGAAAGGGTATATGAGCATGTTCTCTATTTGTTCTACGATTGGGCGGTGGGAGTCAAGTGGGGACGCGCCGGCCGCTCGGTCTGTATTCGCGCCGCCGCTTGCGAAATAACATGCAGCTTCCACGCAACCCAAACGGCAGCTATGCGCCTCATTTCGGCCATTCCAGGTGCCATCGGAAGTCGCCAAATGCGGACGTAGGATTTAGCTCCGCTTAGGCTGGCATGAGGAACACTATCGACGGTACGCTCGTCATGAGTTGCGGTGGAGGCTGGGAACTGGCATCGCTTGACTTGCACATGCGCAGGCGGCCAGAAGCAGGCTGGCTTATGTTAGGGGTTTGGATCGAAACGAAATGACGCTCGACATCAGGGGAAGCATCAAGAACACCAAGCTCAGCTTGAACCAATACGTGGTCTTTGAAGAACTTATCGCCAATGCGATCGATGCCTATCTCATTCGGCGAGCGAGCGACCAATCCGCGCCGGACATGAATATTACAATCGAAGTCGATTTCTTGCGTGCAGACTTGCTCGAGGATCGCGAACTGATGAACGTGTCGTGCGGCGACAACGGATGCGGTCTCGGCGACGACCAACTCAAGGCCTTCCTGACAAAGGATACGTCCTACAAGGATGATCTCTCCATCTCTGGCATCGGAAAATGCAAGGGCGCGGGACGTATCCAGTTCTTCCATCATTTCGCAGCAATGACGATCACCAGTACCTACCGGGACGGCGACGCTCTTCTGAAGCGCGTGTTTCGGTATTGCGAACCGCAGAAGCAAATCGAGGCTGATGATTTTACCACGGTGCCGGTCGCTGAAGCCGACATCGGGACCGTCATCCGGCTTGAGCAATTCAAAGAGGCGGTTCGCCCGCGCATATCCCACGGCGAGGCCCTCAGCACCCTCTTCTCGGCGCCGGCGCTGAAAAAGCAGATGCTCGTCGCTTTCCTGCAGCGGCTCGTCGGACTCAGTGAACAGCTGGGCAATTTCGAGATTCGGTTCACCACACGGCACTGGAAGGACGACCAAGCGAAGATCGAAGTGCTACGGCTCGCAGACCTGCCGGCAGTCACTGCCGAGCGTGTTATTGATGTCGAAGAGCGTGATCCTGCCTCAGGGGACCGTCTCGGCACGCGGCAAACATTCAACCTCTCCCACTATCAGCTCGATGCCGAACAGTATGATCTTCCGCGCAACGCCATCGCCTTCTGTGCCAAGTCCACGCCTGTGAAGGACATCACGGGTCACTACCTCAGGACGCGTACCGAGCAAAACAACCCGGTGGGCGGTTTCCATCATATCGTGCTGATCGAGGCTGACTATCTGGACGCACGCGTCAACGAGCAGCGTGACGACTTCGACAATATTCCCGACGAGATTCCGAGCGGCGATATGTTTTCGTCGGAAAAATTGTCCTACGCCGACATTCATGAGGCGCTCGATCCGGTCATCGACGAGATGGTCACTCCTGCCGACTGGAAGAAGGAGGCGGTGCTCAAGGAGGCCACCCTCCAGTTCGGCATCAGCGAAGCGATGCTACAGGATACCAAGACCAGGATCGTGTACGGCGAATCCGCCCAGTCGGTCGCTGAACGCGTGTTGAGCAAATACCAGAAGGCCGTCATCGACGAGACTGCCGCGATCTTCAGCCTCAAGGAGGAGATCATGGCAGCCGAGCCGGACTCCGACGAGTTCCGCCAGAAGATCCATGAGCTTTCCTGGAAATATACGTCATCGCTCAAGAACTTCGACATGGCCAACCTGTCGCAGCTAATCGTGCGTCGCGCCGCGATCGTCGATATCCTCGATCTCGCCTGCGGCCAGCGGCTTGCCATGCAGGCGGCCGCCGACGGCATCAGACGCAAGGATGAGCAGATCATCCACAGCATCTTTTTCCCGATGCGCAAGGACAGCACCGAAACGACTGATCACGATATCTGGTTGCTGAGCGAAGAGTACCAATATTATGACTATATCGCGTCGGACTTGCCGCTCGCGAACATCAAATGGAACGATGACACCAGTGTATTCGAAAGTGATATCGATGAGGCACTTCGAAAAATTCTTGCGAAACGCACGAGTGACAACGGGGGCAAGCGTCCCGACATCGCGGTGTTCAGCAAGGAGGGCTCGGCGATCATCGTCGAATTCAAGGCGCCTGGTGTTTCCACTGATGAGCATATCGGCGATCTTTCTGAATATGCTCAGCTGCTTGCGGCGAAATCCGGCGGCAAACTTAGAAAATTCTATGGCTATCTGATCGGCGATAGCGTCAATACGCTGCGTCTGAGCGGGAACTGGACGCCGTTCCCGACCGGCAAGGGCTGGTTTCAATCAAGCGAACTGAAGGATCCCGAGACGCGACAATCGCTGGGCGAGACCTATTTCGAGATACTGCATTTCAGTGATGTGATCGACCGCGCCAAAAAACGCATTGGCGTCTACCAGGAGAAACTCAAACTGGACTTCCGTCGCAACAACATTTGAACTGCGACCGCGCCCGTTGGATACGCCTAGTCTCTCATGTTCCCTGTCAAGATTGAAGGCAAGAAGGCTCGCCTGCTTGGCAGGTTTGCCATGCAGTCGGATC
>NZ_JAIUHK010000056.1:0-28600 GCF_020165075.1 Mesorhizobium sp. CA4 | reverse complement strand
ACGACCAGGATCCACTCGGCCTCCTTCCCACTTCAACCATACACCAGAACCAACACACAGGATCCTCGGGTCTGCGCGCGTCGCTTCGCTCCTTGCTCCGCCCGTGGATGACGACGCGGTGGGGCATTTCGGCCCAATCTCCAACGCATGCGGCTGCCAACGCAAACACAGCCTACCGATCAAGATTTTCTCTGCTAGGGAACTGGCGTTTGCCGACATTCAAGTAGGGCCGGACCGACCTTAAGCTCGACAGATGCCAAGCTGAAATAAAAAACGGGGCTCGACGGGCCCCGTTTTCTTGAACGCTGGCGAGAGGGTTAGCCTTTCGGCGCGGGCGCCGGCACCGGCTTCGCCTTGGGGGTTTCCTGCGCAGTGTTGGACTCAATCGGCGGCAGGCCCTTGAGCAACTTCTGCTGCAAGGTGGCGAGAACATCCGGATCCGGCTTCAGGTCGCGCGCCTGGTTCCACTGGTAGGTTGCCTCGAGCTTGCGGCCAACGCGCCAGTAGGCATCGCCGAGATGGTCGTTGAGGACCGGATCCTCCGGTTTCAGCGAGACGGCGCGCTCCATCTCGCGCACGGCGTCGTCGAAGCGGCCCATGCGGTAATAGGCCCAGCCCAGCGAATCGACGATGTAGCCGTCGTTTGGCCGCAGATCCACCGCCTTCTGGATCATCGCCAGGCCTTCCTTGAGGTTCATGTTCATGTCGACCCAGGAATAGCCGAGATAGTTCATGACCTGCGGCTGGTCGGGCTGCAACTCTAGCGCCTTGCGGAAGTTCGGTTCGGCTTTCGGCCATTCCTTCAGCCGCTCATAGGCGATGCCGCGCTGGTAGAAGATGTTCCAGTTGGCGGCGGTCGGCGTCTTCAACTGCTCGACGGCCTTGTCATAAAGATTGGCGGCCGAGCGGAAATCTTCCTTCGAGCCATAGACGCCGCCAAGCGCCAGATAGGCGCGCATGTCCTCCGGATGCTTGTCGAGGTAGGCCTTGAGGTGGGCGATCGCCTCGTCATGCTTGTCGAGATCGGCGAGGTTCAGGCCGAGCTGCAGGTCGGAAAGCTCCTTCAGCGGCGAGGACGCCGGGATGCGCCGGTAAAGCGCGATGGCGCCCTCGCCGTCCTTGAGCTGCTCGGCGACGGCGGCAAGCTGCACCAGGGCCGCATCGCTGTCCGGCTTCAGCGCCAGCGCGTATTGCAGGTAGAGCCGCACGAAAGGCTCGCCGCCGCCACGGTTGAGCGCGGTGGCAAGGTCGAGCAGGATTTCGGATGCGCCGTCAGCCGGGCCGGCGACGAGCGGCTCGATCTTGTCGCCCTTGGCGATGCGGTCGCGCAGGGTGGTGATTTCGAGCTTGCCCGGCGCGAAGGCTTCGGCCTGGTTCAACACAGCCAGCGCCTTCGACTTGTCGCCCTTGCGGACGAGGAAGGAGGCATAGGCCTGCGCATTGCGCATCCAGGTTTCGGGCGCGGAGCCACCGGCCGTGGTGTCGGCAAGCGTGGCGGCGTAGAGTTCATCGGCCTTGTCGTTCAGGCCGGCAGCGTCAGCGATCAGCGCGCGGTGGAACGATTTGAACAGGCCGAACCAGTCCGGGCCCTTGAGCTTGTCGATGGACTCCATCGCCTCGGACGCGTTGCCGGCGCCCTCCTTGGCCCAGCCGTCCATGACGCCGGAGAGCAACCGGTCGAGATCGGATTCGAGCGAGAGCTTCAGCCAGTATTGCGCCTTGGCGTAGTCCTTCTTGTGGAAGGAATCGATGGCCAGCGCCAGGCGCGAGAAGCGCTCGACGTCCGGCACTTCCTTCAGCTTGTCGGCATAGACCAGCGATTCCTCGAAGCGGCCTTGCGCGACGAGAGCCAGCATCAGGCTCTGCTGCAGATCCTTATCGTTCGGCGCAAAGGCCAGCGCCTGCTTGTAATAAGCGATTGCGTCGTCGAGATCGTTGTCGCTTTCGGCGATATGAGCCGCGAGATAGGCGCCCGAGAACGACGTGATCTGCAGCGGTTGGGCCTCTTCCTTGGCCTGGACCGGCAGCACCCAAAGCGCCACACCGGTCAAAAATGCCAGCCTCGTCAGCCAGCGCGCACGTCCTTGCCGCATCGTATCCCTTTCAGCCAGACGCGATCCCGCCCTTCGAGGACCGCCCACAGACTCGATCTTTTCCGGTCAAAGCATGGCCTTTTTGGGGTCGGGCTTCAATCCGCAGCGAATCACAATTGCAATCATCCGGCTTAAAAACGATGCCGCGCCCGCGAAAAAATTCTGCCGGGACGCCGATATGCCGGCATCGAATTGCCTACAGATAGGTATCGCTGAATCCGCTGGCGGCAACCGCATCGCACAGGCCGAACCATTCGCAGCCGGAGCACGCCTGGCGCGTCAGGCCGGCGGAAAAAGCCTTCCGCATTTCTGCCAGGCCGGAGGCGTCAAGCACGATCTGGTCACCGACCTGGATCGGCCGGTTGAGGAGAGCCCCCACGCCACGCGCGGCCAGCCGGTCCCGCTCGGCGGCGCTCTCGCGCAGGCAGTGCGGCTCTGGTTCGCCGAGCAGCGGGGCGCAGATGTCGTCCGGCCCGGAAACGATCATAACCGCCTCGCCCTCGCCCAGCCGCTTCACCACCTTGTCGTAATTGGCGGTGAAGGCCGGCGAGTAGCCTTTGCCGACATAGGTCAGCAAGCAGAGCAGATGATGGGCGCGCAGCCTGACGGTCATCGCGTCCCGGACGGGCGGTCGCGCTGTTCGGCCCGATCGGTGGAAAAGAGTTTCAGCGTGGCCGCGCCCAGCGCCGACTTGAGCAGGCCGCCGACGATGAAGGGCAGGAAGCCGAAGGTGATGGCCTTCTCCAAACCGATCATGACGGCAAGCCAGGCGGTGCCCAGAACCAGGCAAAGCAGGTTGCCGATGAGCATGGCAGCGAAGGCAAGCATGACGCGCTTGCCGTTCCAGCCGCGTTCGGCCAGCCAGCCGACAACGGCGCCGACGATCGGGAAAGCGAAGAGATATCCGCCGGTCGGACCGACGAAATGTTGTATCCCGGCCGCTCCGCCCGCCAGCACCGGAAACCCTGCCGCGCCTTCGACCAGCCAGGCGGCAATGGTGAGCGCACCGAAGCGCCAGCCATAAAGCGCGCCGACCAGCGTCACGGCGAAGGTCTGCATGGTCACCGGAACCGGCACCATCGGCACTTCGATGTAGGACGACAGCGCCAGGAACAGCGAACCGAGGATCACGGCGCCGATCTGCCAAGCGAGCGAACGGCTGTGCAGCCGCAACGGGCTGAAGGAGGGCTTGTAGGTGGAAACGGCTGCGTTGGTCACGGTGTCTTCCCTGGTTGGCTGTAATTATAGATAATTTTTGAACTTCATCTATTATCGAATCCATATTTTGAAAAGAATGGCAAGCGCTGACCTGGAACAGACAACGGATTTCGTCATTCTAGGGCGGAGCAAGGAGCGGAGCGACGCACGCAGACCCTAGAATCCATGCCGTTACGCAGGAGCGTTGCAGGGGTGCAGAATTCCGCTCCGCCGCACTCTACGATCAAGGTACGGCATGGATGCTCGGGTCTCCGCATCCGCTTCGCTCCCGCTCCGCCCGTGGATGACGAAGCTGAGAGGCTTCGGCCAACCACCGAACCTCACCCCACGATGGCGAAGGCGTCGCGGGTCTTGCCGGAAGCGGTCTTGACCGGCTTTTGGCCGATCCATTGCACGTGCCGCCCGAGCGTCGCGGCGGCCGATTCCGTGTTGCCTTGCCTCAGCGCGCTCAGGATCGCCCGATGATCCTGGTCGGTGCGAGTTTCCCATTCCGAGCGCCAGGCCGCGAACAGGAAACGGGCGCTCGCGGCATGCAGGTCGTCGATGGTGGAGAGCAGGCGCGGCATGTTGCAGGGCGCCAGGATCAGCCGGTGGAAGGTGCGATTGGCCTCTTCCCAGGAGCGCACGTCGCGGGATTTGTCGCCGGCCTTGGTCGCCTCCTCTGCCTGATCGAGCATCGACGCCGTCAGATGCGGCGCGGCATGGCGCAGCGCCAGCACTTCGAGCGCCGCCCGCATCTCGGCCACCTCCCTGACCTCGCCGAGATCGAATGAAGCGACGCGCACGCCGCGGCGCGGCTCGCTGATCGCCAACCCTTGAGCCTCCAGACGCCGGAAGGCCTCGCGCACCGGGACATGGCTGGTGTTGAATTCCTCGGCGACATGGTCCTGGCGCAGCCGCGAACCGGGTTCGATCGCGCCTGAAATGATGCGATCCGCCAGTTCCTTGCTGATGCGGACGGCGATCGTGTCTTCTGTGCTGGCCATATTTTATAGATAATTTGCCGGACCGCTCCTTGTCGAGACGGCCGGCGCGGGATTCACAGGCGCCCTGCCCGGCGGATGCAGGGCATGCAGGCAGGCCGAAGGGCTCAGTTGACGCGGCTGATGCAGAAATCGATGACGTCGATCAAGGCCGACTTCTGTGGCGTCGCCTCCAGCGGCGCCAGCGCGTCGCGGGCGATCTCGCCGAAATGACGGGCGCGGCCGATCGTATCGGCGATGGCGCCGTGGCGCGCCATCAGGCCGATCGCCTTTTCGAGCCCGGCATCGTCGGTGACGTTTTCCTCGATGGCGCGCTTCCAGAAGCTGCGCTCGGCCTTGGTTCCGCGCCGGTAGGCGAGGATCACCGGCAGCGTCACCTTGCCCTCGCGGAAATCGTCGCCGACATTCTTGCCGAGCTCCTTGCTGGAGCCGCCATAGTCCAGCGCATCGTCGATGAGCTGGAAGGCAAGGCCGAGATTCATGCCGTAGGAACGCAGCGCGGCGCGGTCGGTGCGCGAGGCCAGGGCGATCACCGGTCCCACTTCGGCGGCGGCCGAGAACAGCGCGGCGGTCTTGGCCTTGATGACGGCGAAATGCTCGTCCTCGGTGGTTTCGAGGTTCTTGGCTGCGGCGAGCTGCATCACCTCACCTTCGGCGATGATGGAGGCCGCAGCCGACAGGATGTCGAGGGCTTCCAGCGAACCCACCTCGACCATCATGCGGAAAGCCTGGCCGAGCAGGAAATCGCCGACGAGCACGCTCGCCTGGTTGCCCCAGATCATACGCGCCGTCTTCTTGCCGCGGCGCAGCGCGCTCTCGTCGACCACGTCGTCATGCAGAAGCGTCGCAGTGTGCATGAATTCGACGGCGGTCGCGAGCTTGACATGGCCTTCGCCGGAATAGCCGAACATCTGCGCGGCGGCGAGGGTGAGCATGGGCCTGAGCCGCTTGCCGCCGGACGAGATCAGGTGGTTGGCGATCTCCGGGATCATCTCGACGTCGGAGCCGGCCTTGGACAGGATCAATTCGTTGACGCGCCCCATGTCGGCGGCTGTCAGATCGATCAAATCCTTGATGGAAGCGGGTTCCCGCTTACCTTCGATGTTGAGAACGACACCCACCACGACAACTCCGTCAATCTGACGCGTACGACGCCCCTTGAAACTCCTCGCGCTGAAACGAGGTCAGGCGGCGCGCTTCAAGTCTTTGTTTTGATGCATGTCGTTGTCCCAGAACCGCTGCGCACTTCTGGGCGACATGCACTAGTCCCGCGCCGACTCTAGGGCGGCACAACCGGGCACGGCAAGAGGCGAATTGGCGCGGCTCTGCCGGCAATGTGCCCATCTACGTTTACACGGACGCCACAACCTGCGATTTTCGTTCCATGATCGAGCTTGTCCGCACCAATGACGCCGTCGTCATCTCCTTCGTCGAATCGCTGATGCGCGATGCCGGCATCGCCTGTTTCGTCGCCGACCAGAATATGAGCGTGCTCGACGGTTCGCTCGGCATCCTGCCCCGGCGCGTGATGGTCGATGCCGAGAAAGTCGACGCCGCGCGCCGCATCCTCAAGGATGCCGGCATCGAGAACGAGATCCGCAAAAGGTGATGGCAACCAGCGCCGTCCCCGTCCCGGATACGCCGGCGCACACGGTCGATGCTTTCCATCGCGGACGCTTCTGGCTGGTGCAGCCGAGCCGGGGCGGTCATCGCGCCGGCATGGACGCCATGACGCTGGCGGCGGCCGTGCCGTCCGGCTTTTCCGGCCGGCTCGCCGATTTCGGCGCGGGTGCCGGCGCTGCCGCCCTTGCCGTGCTGTCGCGCTGCCCGGCGGCGCAGGCCGTGCTGGTCGAGCGCTCGACCGAAATGGCGGAGTTCGCCGCCGCCACGCTTTCGCATCCGGGCAATGCGCATCTTGGTGACCGCGCTTCGGTCCTGGCGGCCGACGTGACGCTGACCGGCCGGGCGCGGAGCGAGGCCGGGCTTGCCGACAACTCCTTCGACTTCGTCATCATGAACCCGCCGTTCAACGCGGCCGAGGATCGCTCGACGCCCGACACGCTGCGCAGAGAGGCGCATGTGACGGAGGACGGGCTGTTCGAGCGCTGGATCAGAAGCGCCGCCGCCGTCGCCAGGCCGCGCGGCGGGCTGGCCGTCATCGCACGCCCCGAGCAGCTCGTCGCCATCCTCGACGCGATCGAGGGGCGCTTCGGCGACGCCGAGATGCTGTGCGTGCATCCGCGGCCGGACGCAGCGGCGATCCGCATCGTCGTCAGGGCGGCGCTCGGGGCGCGCGGAAAATTGTCGATCCGCCCGCCCCTCACCTTGCACGGACCGTCCGGCAACGCGCCGGCGGAGCGGACGGAAATGATCAACAATGGCCTGGCATCGCTGTTCGGCGATTGATCCCGGGCGCGCGATGCGGCATTGCCGTTGGGCGGCGAATTCCTACATGCCAAGCAAGATGATGTCGCGCCTGAGAGACTAGCAACCTGCCTGATCTCATCCAGCTCCTTCGCATTTGGTCCGGAGACAACAGTTCGTGAAACGCCTCTTCAACCGCCTGCTGCCGAAATCCTGGCGCTCGACAGTCGTCACCATTCCGGTCATCCGGCTGCAAGGCGCCATCATGCCGGGCGGCGGCCAGTTCCGGCCGAGCCTGTCGCTCGCCTCGACGGCCGGCGTCATCGAAAAGGCGTTCGGCTTCGACGCGCCGGCGGTCGCCATCTCGATCAACTCGCCTGGCGGCTCGCCGGTGCAGTCGCGCCTGATCTTCAAACGCATCCGCGACCTTGCGGCGGAGAAGAACAAGAAGGTGCTGGTCTTCGTCGAGGACGTGGCGGCTTCCGGCGGCTACATGATCGCGGTCGCCGGCGACGAGATCTTCGCCGACCCGTCGTCGATCGTCGGCTCGATCGGCGTGGTCTCGGCCTCTTTCGGCTTCCCCGAGCTGATGAAGAAGATCGGCGTCGAGCGGCGCGTCCACACCGCCGGCCAGAACAAGGCCGTGCTCGATCCGTTCAAGCCCGAGAAGAAGGAGGACGTCGAGCGGCTGAAGGCGCTGCAGCTCGAAGTGCACGAGACCTTCATCGACCTCGTCAAGGAGCGGCGCGGCAGCAAGCTCAAGGACGATCCGGACCTGTTCACCGGCCTGTTCTGGACCGCCAAGCGAGGCCTCGAGCTCGGCCTTGTCGACGCGCTGGGCGATATGCGCAGCGTGCTCAAGACCCGTTTCGGCGAGAAGACGCAGCTCAAGCTGATCACCGCGCCGCGCGGTCTGTTCGGCCGTTTCGGCCTGTTCGGCTCGCGCTTCTCAGCGCCCGATATCGCCGCTGCTGCCGCAAACGGCGTCCTCGATGCGGCGGAAGAGCGCGCATTGTGGGCGCGCTTCGGGCTTTGAAAAAGCCATGATTGCGTCTAGCATGGCCGCTTGACCGACCCATTCGGCCGGCCTTGCCGCGAGAACGCGGGAGGAGTTTGAGATGCCGCAGATCATTTTCTTCGCCGTTGTCGGCGCCGCCGCTTACTTCGGCTACCGCGCTTTCGTGCGCGAGGCCGAACGCGTGACGGCCAAGATCCGGCGCACCGAGAAACAGGCGGCGAACGGCACGATGGGAACGCTGGTCAAGGATCCGAAGACCGGCGAATACCGTCTGGCCAAGGACTGAAGCCATCTCGCCAGCAGCCGACATTCTGGAGCCCGGCACAGAGGTCCGGACGTGGCTTGCGCCGGCTAAGGTCAATCTGGCGCTGCATGTCACCGGACAGCGCTCCGACGGCTACCACCTCATCGACAGCCTTGCCGTCTTCACCCGCTTCGGCGACCGGCTCGAGATCGAGCCGGCGGAAGAGGACGAATTCTCCGTGTCCGGCCGCTATGCGGCCGGCCTGCCGCTCGACGACGGCAATCTGGTTGTGAAGGCACGTGACGCCTTGCGGCGGGAGGCTGGCGCGCGACATGCGCCGCCCGTCGCCATCAGGCTGGAGAAGAACCTGCCGATCGCCTCCGGCGTCGGCGGCGGCTCGAGTGACGCGGCGGCCGCGCTCAACGCCCTGACGCGGCTCTGGAAGCTCGATATCGACGATGGTTCGCTGGTCCGGATCGGGCTTTCGCTCGGCGCCGACCTGCCGATGTGCCTGAAATCGACGCCGCTGGTCGCGCGCGGCATCGGCGATGAGGTGTCGCCGCTCTCCGCATTTCCGGCGCTCGGCTTGGTGCTGATCAATCCGGGTATCGCGATCTCGACACCGGACGTGTTCAAGGCGCTCTCCAGCCGCGACAACGAGGCGCTGCCGCCGCTGCCGAAGCGCCTCGACTTTCACGCAATCCGCAACTGGCTGGAGGCGACGCGCAACGATCTCGAACCCGCCGCGCGTTCGATTGAACCTGCCATCGGCGAGGCGCTCAAGGCGCTCAAACGCGCCGACGCCGCGTTCGCGCGCATGTCCGGCTCGGGCGCCACATGCTTCGGCCTCTTCGAGACCGGCAATGTCGCCAAGCGCGCGGCGATCGCGATCCGCGCCCGCCATCCCGACTGGTTTGTCGCCGCGACGCGCAGCATGGAGGTGAGCGATGGCGAAGCTTGACGAAAGCCGGCCCTTCATTCCGGTGCGCATCGCCGTGCTGACCGTCTCCGACACGCGCAGCCTTGCCGACGACAGATCCGGCCAGACGCTGGCCGACCGCATCGCGGAAGCCGGCCATACGCTTGCCGCGCGCGATATCGTGACCGACGACCGCGACAAGATCCGCGACAAGGTGCTTGGCTGGTCGAAGGACGAAAACATCGACGTCGTCATCACCACCGGCGGCACCGGCTTCACCGGCCGCGACGTGACGCCGGAGGCGCTGGAGCCGATCTTCGAAAAGCGCATGGACGGCTTTTCGGAAGTCTTCCACCGCATCTCCTATGACAAGATCGGCACCTCGACGATCCAGAGCCGGGCGACCGGCGGCGTCGTCAACGCCACCTTCGTCTTC
Source organism: Mesorhizobium sp. CA4 (assembly GCF_020165075.1). Lineage (NCBI taxonomy): Bacteria > Pseudomonadati > Pseudomonadota > Alphaproteobacteria > Hyphomicrobiales > Phyllobacteriaceae > Mesorhizobium > Mesorhizobium sp. CA4. Next base: position 19,325 of record NZ_JAIUHK010000056.1, on the reverse strand, counting down.
GTGCTGCCGGGCTCGCCCGGCGCCTGCAAGGACGCCTGGGACGGCATCATCAAGGCGCAGCTCGACTACCGGCACATGCCCTGCAACTTCGTCGAGATCATGCTGCGGCTGGACGAGCATCTTCGGCGCGGCGGCAAGCCTACCTCGTAAAGCACAGGCCTCACTTCGGCGGCGCTACCCAGATTTCGGCGTTCAACCGCCTGGTCGCCAGGCCGCGCGCCAGGGCTTCGGCGCTGCGCGCGCTCTTCGCCAAAGCCGCAGCCTGGCGCTTGCTGATGACAAGACCCTCGGCCAGCGCACGGTTGCCCGAAAAGACGCGGGCCAGGAAAGGCGTGCGATCGGCGCGGGCGCGCGCGAAGCGCGCCGGCATGGCCTGTTTTGCCGTGTGCGCGACGACCTCGTCGATCCAGCCTTCGGCAAGCCGGGCGCCGGGCTCCAGAAGCAGCAGCCAATCGCCCTTGGCCTGGCCGATACCCACGGCAATCCCGCCGGTCACATAATGACAGCCGGCATGCTCGGCCACCCGGTGCGTCTGGTCGGCGGAACCTTGATCGCAGACGATCACATCGCGCACCACGCCTTCGACCGCGCCGCCGACCAGCGAGGCGAGCGTACGGGCAAGACCCTCTTCGTCGTTCTTGGTTTCGATGAGAACGCTGAGCATTTTTAGCCGAATAGCGGATAGTGCGGCGATGCGCCAGTTGCGCGCCTCAAGCGAAAAAGTTCTTGCTTTGTTCCCATCGAGGAAATAGGAATAGTTTCATGAACAGAGCGATTCGACAGCCTGCTGACAGTCCCTGGGAGAGGGCGAAAATGGAACAGATCGTGCGCGCCGACATTGCCGCTTTCGGAGCAGGAAGAGCCGAAATGGCAAATGCAATGATCGAGCAGAGCGGCATGCGCGTGCGGCCCGACCGCAATCGCGGCCGCTCGGCCGGCATCAACCCGTCCGGCCGGTTCGAGCCGACCAGCCGTCATGTCTTTGACGACGGCTGGAACTCGCTGGAGGAGCTGCCGCCGTTCAAGACGGAAGTGCAGGTCGAAAAGCCGCGCACGATCATCACCCGCAACGAATCGCCCGACATTTCCTTCGACCGCTCGATCAATCCCTATCGCGGCTGCGAGCATGGCTGCGTCTACTGCTTCGCCAGGCCGACGCATGCCTTCATGGGCCTGTCGCCGGGGCTCGATTTCGAATCGAAGCTGTTCGCCAAGCCGGACGCGGTGCGCATGCTGGATAGGGAGTTGTCGAAACCGGGCTACCAGCCGCGCACCATCGCCATCGGCACCAACACCGATCCCTACCAGCCGATCGAGAAGCAGTACCGGATCATGCGCGAGATCCTGGAAGTGCTGGAGGCGCGCGGCCATCCGGTCGGCATCGTGACGAAGTCGGCGCTGGTGACGCGCGACATCGACATCCTGTCGCGCATGGCCGAGCGCGGCCTTGCAAAAGTGGCGCTGTCGGTGACGACGATGGACCGCATGCTGGCCAGAACCATGGAGCCGCGCGCGTCGACGCCAACGAAGCGGCTGGAGGCGATCAGGCAGCTTTCCGATGCCGGAATTCCGGCATCGGTGATGGTGGCGCCGATCATCCCGGGTCTCAACGATCCGGAGATGGAGCGCATCCTCGATTCGGCCAGAGCCGCAGGCGCCAGGGAGGCCGGCTACGTCATCCTGCGCCTGCCGCTCGAGGTGGCGCCGATCTTCAAGGATTGGCTGTTGCGGCATTATCCGGACCGCTACCGGCATGTGATGTCGCTGATCCGCTCGATGCGTGACGGCAAGGATTACGATTCCGAATGGGGCAAGCGCATGAAGGGCGCCGGTCCCTATGCCTGGCAGATCGGCCGGCGCTTCGAGATCGCCGCCAAGCGGCTCGGCCTCAATGTCGAGCGGCGGCAGCTCCGTACCGACCAATTCGTCGCAGGCTCCGGCGCCGGCGAGCAGCTGATGCTGCTTTGACGCCAGCACCGGCCATGACGGGCCGGCGCTAAGCACTTCCAGGCAAAGTGATTTTCCGTCTGGAATTGCCATTTGTTTCGAAATTCCGTCCGGCCCTTGTCCCCCGGCCGTGAGACGGTGCCTTCCCGGTCCGACGCCCCATCCGACCCGGAAGGACTTGCGGAGAATCGGAGCCGATGCGAACCTCGCCGCACCATGGCTCGCGCGCGTTCCGATTCTCCGCTTCTCTTTGAAATGGTCGAGAAGCCCGACTTCTCGATCGAGACGAAGGCGATGGCGGACGGGCTGTGGCCGGTTGCCGGCATGGACGAGGCAGGCCGCGGTCCACTCGCTGGTCCGGTGGTGGCTGCCGCGGTGGTGCTCAATCCCGCCAGTATCCCGGAAGGCCTCGACGATTCCAAACGCCTCACCCATTTGCAGCGCGAGGCGCTGTTCCTCAAGATTCTCGCCTCGGCGCTCAGCGTCTCGATGGCCTCGATCAGCGCCGAAGGCATCGACAACAGCAACATTCTGAAAGCAAGCCTGGAAGCGATGCGCCGCGCCGCGGCGGGTCTCTCGCTGCAACCGAAACTCGCTTTGGCCGATGGCCGCGACGTTCCGCCTGGTCTCGCCTGCGAAGGCCGGGCGCTCATCAAGGGCGACCAGCGCTCGCAATCGATAGCCGCCGCCTCGATCGTCGCCAAGGTGATGCGCGACCGCATGATGTGCGGCTGTGGCGGCCACCACGAACATTACGGCTTCGAGGTGCATATGGGCTATGCGACGGTCCGGCACCGCACCGCCATCGAGGCGCACGGCCCGGTGGCGAGGCTGCACCGGGCCTCGTTCGCGCCGTTCCGGTTGGGCGGGGCCGAGATAGCAGAAGAGGAAGAGAGCTTCGCCGGGCTGGAATAATCTCCGCTCGTGAGGGGGAGATGGCCGGCAGGCAGAGGGGGTCATCGCGCGTGAAGCGCCGGCCTCCTTCCGCGGCAGCAAATGAAGTCGGCGCTCTACGTGAGAGGACCCCCTCTGTCGCCTTCGGCGACATCTCCCCCTCGAGGGGGGAGATCATCCGCGCCAACAAAAAAGCCGCCGGGTTGCCCGGGCGGCTTTTGACTGCGAAACTTCGAACTCAGCTCAGTTCAGCTTGGCCTTCACGTCATTGAGCGCCGACTTGAACAGATCGGCGCCTGCCTTGGCATCGACCTTGGCGGCGAGCAGCGCGCGGGCGGCTTCGACGGCGATGTCGACGGCCGAGGCGCGCACTTCGCTGACGGCCTCGCGCTCGGCCTGGCTGATCTTCTGCTCGGCAAGCGCGGTGCGCCGGGCGACATAGTCCTCGGTCTTTTTGGCCGCCTCGGAAGCGAGCAGCTCAGCCTCGCGCTTGGCGGCGGCGACGATGTCGGCAGCCTCCTTCTCGGCTTCCTTGCGCTTCTGCTGATACTGACCAAGCAACTGCTGGGCTTCTTCACGAAGCTTGCGCGCCTCCTCGAGCTCAGCGCTGATCTTGGCCGCGCGGGAGTCGAGCGACTTGGCGAGCATAGCTGGCACCTTCAGATAGATGACGGCGCCGAGAAAGATGATCAGGGCGATGGTGGCCCAGAGCGTGGCGAGTGATGTGGCGTCCATGATCCCTATCCTCACCGGCTCGCGGATTTGACCGCGGCCGCGATTTCGGCCTTGTCGGCCTTGCCGCCGACAAGCGCCTCGACGATGGCCGACGTCGTGTCCTCGGCGATCGTGCCGACTTCCTTCATCGCCTTGGCCTTGATCGAGGCGATGCTCGCCTCGGCCTCGCCAAGCTTCTTCTCCAGCTCGGCCTCGAGCTTCTTGCGCGTGTCCTCGGCTTGCGCCTTGGCGGCGTCGTTCGCCTGCTGGCCGATCTTGTTGGCATTGGCCTTGGCCTCCGCCAGCTCCTGCTCATAGGCAGCAACGGCAGCGTCCGCCTCGCCCTTCAGCCTTGCGGCATGGTCGAGATCCTGGGTGATGCGATCGTTGCGGACATCGATGATGCTGCCAAGACGCGGCATCACAACGCGCTTCAGGAACAGGTAGAAGAGCCCGAAGGTGATGACCAGCCACAGGATCTGCGACGGGAAGGTCTTGGCGTCGAATGGCGGGAACGCTTCATGCTCCGCGGCAGGCACGGCAGTGCCTGCATGCGTATCGCCCTCGGCCGCGGCCGGCGCTGTTTCTTGCGCGTAGGCAGATGTCACGAACATCTCATTCCCCTGTCCATGGAACGGAGCCGCACCATGCGGCCCCTTTCGTCAGCTCTGGCTCTTACTTGAAGACCAGGAGCAGAGCGATCAGGAGCGAAAAGATGCCCAGAGCTTCGGTCACGGCGAAGCCGAAGATCAGGCGGCCGAACTGGCCGTCGGCAGCCGAGGGGTTGCGGAGCGCGCCCGAGAGGTAGCTGCCGAAGATGTTGCCGAGGCCGATGCCCGCGCCGCCCATGCCGATGCAGGCGATACCAGCGCCGATAGCAGCTGCTGCAGTTGCGTCCATTTCAAAACTCCTGTGGTTTCTCTGTTCGTTGCAGTTGGTACGTTGGATATGCTGGCGCCGGGGCGCCGGTGAAAATCGATCAATGGCTCGGGTGCAGGGCGTCGTTCAGATACATGCAGGTCAGCACCGCGAACACATAGGCCTGCAGGAAGGCGACCAGCAGCTCGAGCGCCGAAAGAGCGACGGCCATCGCAAGCGGCAGGACCGAGCCGGCGATGCCCAGGGCGCCAAACGCGCTCAGGCTGACGACGAAGCCCGAAAACACTTTGAGCGTGATGTGGCCGGCCAGCATGTTGGCGAAAAGACGAACCGAGAGGCTGACCGGGCGCGAGACGAAGGAGATGATTTCGATCGCCACCACCAGCGGCAGAAGATAGCCGGGCACGCCATGCGGCACGAACAGCTTGAGGAAGCCGAAGCCGTGCTTGGCGAAGCCGTAGACGATGACGGTGCCGATGACCAGGATCGCCAGGGTGAAGGTGACGATGATGTGGCTGGTGACGGTGAAGAAATAGGGGAAGAGGCCGATCAGGTTGGCGACCAGCACGAACATGAACAGCGAGAACACCAGCGGGAAGAACTGCATGCCCTGCTTGCCGGCGGCATCGCGCAGCATGTTGCCGACGAATTCGTAGGCCATCTCGGAGACCGACTGCAGCCGCCCGGGGATAAGCGCGCGGCTCGCCGTGCTCATATAGAGGAAGGTCGAGGCCAGCACGATCGTCACGACCATGAACAGGGAAGAGTTGGTGAAAGAGACGTCGTAGCCGCCAATATGCAGCGGGATGATCGGATGGATCTGGAACTGGTGGATCGGATCGACCTTGTCAGCAGCAGCCACTTTAAATCCCCGTCAAAGCCACAACCGGCTTCTTAAGTTCACTTCAGCGCCTTGCGGCGCCCCACTTCATTCTTTCGGCTCGCGCGGCTTGCCGCCCTGGCCGAACTCGGATGTCAGTCCCGCCGAGCGCAGGACATTGAGTATACCGGCGCCAAAGCCCAGCAACAGGCCGACGATCAGACCCCAAGGCGCTGTTCCCGCCAGGCGGTCGATGATCCAGCCCAAGCCGACGCCGACCACCACCCCGGCGATGAACTCGCTGGACAGTTTCAGCGCCTGACCGTAACCGGTCGCAGCTTTCGCTTCGTCTTTCCCCTCGAGCCGATCCGTGCGTCTCGTCGCAAGCGATGCTTCGAGATCGCGCCGGCGGCGCTCAAGTTCGTCGTCGCGGTTGGTGGCTTCTGGCTGCCTGCCGCGGCCGGTTTCTCCGGTTCCGTCTGGCCCGGTTTTGTCGGCCATCGCAACCCCCCTGCCCGGGCAGACGATTGCCGTCCGTCCGCTTCTAAAGTCGCCGGCAACATAGTTAGAGGGTCCGCGCCCGTCAAGCCACGGGCCGAACTTCCAAGCGATGTATTTTTTGCAATCAAATCAACGAGTTATCGAGGTGCGACATCGTGCCCTTCTCGCCCGCGTGAGGACTCGACGCGAATCCGCGCGACGAGCCGCGCCCGCCGGGGCATTCCGGGCGCCGGAGGGAGGACAGCCGGAGGCGTCGTTTAGGCGGCTCGGCTCGAGCCGCCTAAAGCGCGTCGCGATCTTTCAGATTCGCTCCATGCGCTTTGGGTTTTGATTTCGCGCATGTCTTTGTCCCGAAACCGCTTACCACTTTCGGGAGACATGCTTTACCGGCTCAGCTCCAGCCGCCGCCATAGGTACGATAGAAGATATGCAGGCCGATCCTGGTCATGCGCTGCATGGCGCGCGCCCAGCCCGGATGGACGTAGTTGGCGTAATAATGCGTCGACGAGCCGACCTCGGGAATGAAGATCTTGCCAGCAGTCACGGCCATAGCGACCTCCTGGGCGGTCTTGTAGGAAGCCTGGTCGGTGATGCTCTTCTTCCTGCCGTCGCAGGCGAAGGAGAACTGACAGCGGTTGAACCAGTCGTCGTTCTGGTAGACGACGCCGCAGATGGTCTTCGGATAGGCCGGGTTGCGGACGCGGTTGAGGATGACCTGGGCGACCGCGGCCTGGCCGCGCACCGGCTCGCTGCGCGCCTCGAAATAGATGCCCTTGGCGAGGCATTCTTGTTCCGGCTTGGAGAAGACGGCCGCCGGCAAGGGATTCTGCATCCAGGCGTGGTCACCCTTGCCCATAGGCGGGATGAAGCGGCCGTTGTTCGGATCGTCCTGCAGCAGCGCCTCGAAGGGCGAAGCCTTGGCGTAGTCGGGCGCCGACTGCGCATAGGCGGTGGCGAGGATGTCCGGCTTATCGTTGTTGACGAGTGCGACGAGAGCCGCCGGCAGATCCGGATCCGGCTTCTTGTCTTCGCGCAGATGGAAGGCCTGGGCGATCTGGACTTCCTTGCCCTTGATGCCTGGCTTGGCGAAGGTGAGCTTCAGGTCGCTGTCCATCGCGGGACGCAGCAGCGAGGAGGTGCGCTTGAAAATCGAGCCAGCGCTGAAATTTTTGGGCGGCGCGACCGGCGAGACCTGGACGATACGGCCCTTCTTGTCGGCGCGCACGACACGGTCCTCATCGGGCGTCACGCCTGCGGCGCTGCCCTTGCCTCGGAAGGCGACGGTGCCCACGCCCGGCAAATTCACGCCGGAGCCGGAGAGCGAGCCGGTGGTGGTGGAATCGACGAAAGGCATTTCGGCCGCATGCACCGAGCCGGCGGCGGATTTCTCGATATAGGCGTTCCAGCGGGTGTCGGACGATTCCAGGCCGGAGATCAGGCTTGCCATATCCTGAAAGGCGACGGCCGACGGAAAGCCGATCCAAATGCCGAGCCCGAGCACCAAAGGAGGAAGAAAGGAACGTTTTTTCGCAACGGCGGCGGCGGCAAGCCGCATGGAAACGCGTCGATGCACTGAACTCTCCAGAACGCTACTGACCCCGGAGAGCCAAAATGAAGCATTAACCTTGATGCGGGGTTAACGACATCGATCATGTTCTTTTCATGTTTGAGGAAAGCCGGCTTGCGATTTCCACAGCGGGCCGATGAGGAATCAGGCCTGGGTGGGTGCATCAGTTTGAGTGAATCAGGCCTCGCGCAGGAAGATCGGCCAGGCGAGCGCCGCGCAGAAAGCCGCCGCAAGCCACACGCCCGGCCATGCGAAGACCACCAGCTGCCACGGAATAGCGATCGGCACCAGGCAGAAGCCGATGAACACAAACTGTTGGCAAGGCTGAGCGCGGTGCCGACATGACCGGCGCCGGCAAGCGTGGCAAGCTCGGTATAGGCGACCCCGTGCCAGGCGGAGACGGATATGCCGGCGACGACGACCATCAGCGGAAGCAGCGGCAGCAGCAATGGCGATCCGGCGGCGCCGATCACCAGCAGCCACAGCGCCAGGAAGGCTAAGGCGCTCAACGCGCTGCAGACTTTCAGGAACGGCCGGCGGGCGCCGTGGCGGTCGGTGAAGCGGCCGCTCCAGACGCGCATCGCCATGGCGCCAGTCTGCACCGCGGCAAGGCTGGCGCTGGTCACAAAGGTGCCCATGCCGGCGAAATCATGCAGGAAGACCGAGGCGAAGGTCAGCACCGCGACCTGCGGAAAGCAGAGCAGGCCGATGGCGGTCGAGATGCGCCACACCTCGATGTTGCGCAAGGGCGCCGGGCCGCTTGCGGTAGTGGTGGGGTGACCGCCGCCTTCCACCGGCGGCTCGTGCACCCAGCGCCAGGCAAAACAGGCCGAGAGCGCGGAGACGACCGCAAGCAGGCCGAAGACCGCGGTGAATCCCAAGCTCAACGCCAGCGAAGGCAGGACAAGCGCGCCCAGCCCGCCGCCAAGCGGCACCGCCGTCTGCCTGATGCTCATGGCGAAGCCGCGCTCGCGCTCGCCGAACCAGCCCATGATGGCGCGGCCGCTGGAGCCGTTGACGCTGCCGCCGAGCAGGCCGACGACGAGCAGGCTTGCCGAGAGCAGCGCGACGCCGGGTACCGCCATTCTTGTCGGCACGACGAGCATGGCCATTATGAAGAGCCATGCGGCCGTCGCGCCGAGTCCGGTCAGGAGCACGCGGCGGTCGCCCCAGCGGTCGGTGAGCACGCCCCAGGGCAGTTCGCTCAGCGCAACGCCGAGGCCGAGCAGCCCAAGCGCAAGGCCGAGCGAGGCGTTGTCGAGATGGTAGCCCTGGCGCATCACCACGGCGGTCGCCGGAAGGCCGGAGAAGGTGGCGGAGAAGCCGGCATTGGCGGCGACGCCGATGCCCAGAACTTTCCAGCGATGGTTGGGGCCGAAAGCGCGGCGGGCGGAGGCGCCGGCGCATGCATCAGGCGGTTGGCAGTGGTTGCGGGCGACGATGGCGGACATGGTTCCATTCCCGTGACGGCCGGCTGACGGCTTGATCGACCGGATGTAGCGCCATAGCTTCATCCATAAAATCAGGAAGTTTTTGACCAACAATCCTGAAAATCTGGACAGTCTCATGCGCCGCATCACATTCGACCTCGATGTCCTCAGGACCTTCGTCACCGGCATGGAGTTGGGCAGCTTCGCCAAGGCGGCCGAACGGCTCGGGCGCTCGACGTCCGCCGTCAGCGCAACAACTGAAGAAGCTGGAAGGGCAGGCCGCGACGCCGGTCTTCCGCAAGGCGGGACGCGGCCTGGCGCTCACCGAGGCCGGCGAGACGATGCTTAGCTATGCGCGGCGGCTGATCGAGCTCAATGACGAGGCAGCCTCCGCTATTCGCGACGTCGAGCTGGAAGGCTGGGTGCGGCTCGGCCTGCAGGAGGATTTCGGCGAGGCCGTGCTGCCCGAGGTGCTCGGCCGCTTCGCCCGCGCCCATCCCAAAGTGCGCATCGAAGCGCGGATCGGCCGCAGCCACGAGCTGGCCGAGCGCGTCCTGTCAGGCAATCTCGACATCGCGCTTGCCTGGCATGACGGCACGACCCTGCCCTACAGCCGACATGTCGCCGACGTGCAGGCGCGCTGGATCGGCCCGGCCAAGCCGATCGAGGCAGGTCAGCCCGATGGCGAGCCGCTGCCGCTGGTGGTGTTCGAGGCGCCTTGCCTCTTGCGCACTGTCGCGACCGAAACGCTGGACCGCGCCGGCATGCCCTGGCGCATGGCTTTCTCCAGCCCCAGCCTCGGCGGGATTTGGGCGGCGGTGGCGGCGGGTCTCGGCCTGACGATCCGCACCGACATCGGCCTGCCAGCCAATGTCAGGGCGATCGCGCCGGGCGTGCTTGGGCTGCCGGCGCTGCCGATGATGGCGCTGCACCTGCATCAGAAGGACGCCGAGCTCGACCCGGTGGCGACGCGGCTGGCGGAGATTCTCTTGCAGGCGGCGCTGGAGACGCTGCCTGAGGGGACGCGAACCGGCGATGGGCTGCGGGAGGTCGCGTGAGGTCTTGGCCCCTATCGCGCTCGTCATTCTATGGCGAAGCAAGGAGCGAAGCGACGCGCGCAGACCATGGAATCCATTCCGTTACCTTGCGCGAGGGATGCAGCGGTGCAGAATTCTGAACCGCCGCGGCGCCTCGAAGTCACGGAATGGATCCTCGGGTCTGCGCGCGTCGCTTCGCTCCTTGCTCCGCCCGTGGATGACTGGAGAGGCGTTGCCGCTATCCGCTTAAGCCCTCAGCGCTTCTTCGCCCTGCCCGCAAACGGATTGTCCGAGGTGCGCAGCGCCATGCGGATCGGCACGCCGGGCATGTCGAAGGCCTCACGCAGGCTGTTGGTCAGATAGCGGACATAGGATTGCGGCATCGCGTCCGGCCGCGAGCACGAAACGACGAAGCCCGGCGGGCGGGTCTTGGCCTGCGTGACGTATTTGATCTTCAACCGGCGGCCGGCAACGGCGGGCGGCGGGTGATGCGCGAGGATACCTTCCAGCCAGCGGTTGAGCTTGCCGGTCGAGACGCGGCTGTTCCACACCTTGTGCGTCTTGATGACGCTCTCCATCAGCTTGTCGAGGCCGCGGCCGGTCTCAGCCGAGACCGTCACCGCCTGGATGCCGCGCACCTGCGGCAAGAGCCGCTCGGTCTTTTCGCGCAGCTCGGCCAGCAATTCCTGCGGATTGTCGATCAGGTCCCATTTGTTGAAGGCGATCACCGGCGCCCTGCCCTCGCGGATGATGAGATCGGCGATCTGCAGGTCCTGCTTCTCGAAGGGAATGGTGGCGTCTAGCACGATGATGACGATCTCGGCGAAGCGGATGGCGCGCAGGCCGTCCTGCACCGAGAGCACTTCCAGCTTTTCATGGATCCTGGATTTGCGGCGCATGCCGGCCGTGTCGAACAGCTTTATCCTGCGGCCACGCCAGTCCCAGTCGACCGAAATGGAGTCACGCGTAATGCCGGCTTCCGGGCCGGTGAGCAGCCGCTCCTCGCCGATCAGCGCATTGATCAGCGTCGACTTGCCGGCGTTCGGGCGGCCGACAACGGCGATGCGCAGCGGCTTGGTGTCGTCATAGGGTGCTTCAGCGTCGGGGTCGGCGATGTCCTCGCCGATCAGCACCTCGCTGGCGGCGATCTCGTCGCTATCGTCTTCCTCGTCCTCGCCGAAGGCGCGTTCCTCGCCGAGCGCTTCGATCACCGCATCACGCAGGTCGGGCATGCCCTGGCCGTGCTCGGCCGAAACCGGGATCGGCTCGCCGAGGCCGAGCTCCCAAGCTTCCAGCATTCCGCCTTGAGCGCCGCGCGCCTCGGCCTTGTTGGCGACGAGCACCACCGGCTTGCCGGATTTGCGCACCACTTCGGCGAAGGTGCGGTCGTCCGGCATCAGGCCGGCTTTGGCATCGACCGTAAAGAAGATGAGGTCCGCCTCGCGGATCGCGATCTCGGTCTGCTGGCGCATGCGGCCGGGCAGCGTCGAGGCGGCCGCGTCCTCGAAGCCGGCGGTGTCGATGACGTCGAAATGGAGATCGTAGAGTTTTGCCGCATGGACGCGGCGGTCGCGCGTCACGCCCGGCGTGTCGTCGACAAGCGCCAGCTTCTTTCCGACCAGGCGATTGAAAAGAGTCGATTTGCCGACGTTAGGCCGGCCGATGATGGCGACTTTGAAGCCCATCCCGGATCACGAAGCGTTGCCCGACCCGCGGATCAGCTCGGACATCAGCTGTGCCCGCTGGCGCACATTGCGCGGGGCGGCTTCGTCCGAAGAGATCTGGTCGAACAGTTTGAGCGCGTCGGCCGACTTGCCGTCCTTCCAGGCGGCTAGGCCGAGCGCCTCGCGCGCCGAGTGGCGCAGCGGATTGGTGTCGGCGGTAAGCGCCTCGATGCGGCTTGAGACGTCGGCGTAGGAACCATGATCGACGAGCAACAACGCGGCCCTCAGCCGCGCGATGTCACGGATGCCGGCGGGAATGGCGTTGTCGGCTGCGACCTCGTCGAAATCCTTGACCGCGCCGTCGATGTCGCCCTTGTCGGCCTTGACGGTCGCGGCGCGCATGCGGGCAAGCAGCGGATAGGCGCCGTAGCCGTCCTTCTCCAGCTGATCGAGCGCGGCGATCGCCTCGTCGTTCTTGCCGTCATTGGCGAGCTTCAACGCAGCCGAGAAGGCGTCGCCCGAACGGTTGGCACGGCTCTCGTCCCAGTATCGGTAGCCGACGACGGCCGCCGTTCCCAGCACGATAAGGATGGCGATGCCGAGAATGGCCGGGCCAAAACGATCCCACAGCGCCTGCGCCTGCTCGCGACGAATCTCTTCGTTGACTTCGCGGATAAAACTGTCGTCCGACATTAACCAAAACCATTGCTGCCCCGGAAGGGGGCGCTTCTTGAGCCCGCGTTTTAGCGAAATTTCGTCGGCATGGAAGGGGGCGGGCCGGAAAATCGGCTGGGGATGTCCGGCGCCGGCGGAGCTTGCCCGAACGCAACCGCGCCACATTTGCGCGATAGCCGGCTTCCGATCAGCCGGAGACGTCCCCGCCAGAAGGTTGCCAATGCTTCGTTCGTACCGCGTCCTTGCATTCAGTCTCGCCTCGCTCGCCTCAGCCAATGTCGTCTTCGCCGATCCGCCGAAATCGCCAGCCGCTTTGCCGGCCAACCCCAAGCAGGTCGTGCTGATCTCGTTCGACGCCGCCCGGGAGATCTCGCAATGGCAGCGCAGCCGGGCGCTGGCAAAGCGCACGGGCGCGCATTTCACCTATTTCCTGTCCTGCGTCTTCCTGCTCTCTCCCGAGACGCGGCTGCAATATGCCGGCCCCGGCAAGGCCGCCGGCAAATCCAATGTCGGCTTCGGCGCCTCGAAACAGGATGTCGCCGAGCGGCTGGAACAGCTCCGGCTCGCCGCGGCCGAAGGCCACGACATCGGCAGCCATGCCTGCGGCCATTTCGACGGCAAGGACTGGAGCAAGGCCGACTGGCTGGCCGAATTCGCGTCCGCGCGGCGCATTTTCGAAAACGCCTATACGATCAACGGCATTTCTCCCGAGCCGCCCGGCTGGCGCGATTTCGCCCGCCATACCGTAACCGGTTTTCGCGCGCCCTACCTGTCCACCGATAAGGCGCTTTACGAAGCGCTGCCCCAGGCTGGCTTTGACTACGACGCGAGCGGCGTCTCGAACGGCCCGGCCGTGCCGCCAACGAAGAACGGCACCACCCGCTTTGCCCTGCCGCAGATTCCGGAAGGGCCGAAATCGAAGCCGGTGGTCGCCATGGACTATAATCTCTACGTCCGCCACTCGAACGGCTTGGAGAAGCCGTCGATGGCGGACGAGTTCGCCGACCGCGCTTACCGGACGTTCCACGCCGCCTTCGAGGCTCAGTACAACGGCAAGCGCCTGCCGATGGAGCTCGGCTTCCACTTCACATTGATGAATAACGGCGCCTACTGGAATGCGCTGGAGCGCTTCGCCGGCGACGTCTGCGTGAAGGCGGATGTCGAGTGCATCAGTTTCCGCGACTATGTCGCGCGCCAGCGCGCCGGCAATGCGCAGGCGAGTGTGGGCGGCTGAGGCGCCCACGGTCTAGCTTCAGCTCAGGCGGGATCCTCCGCGCCGTGACGGGCAAGATAGCGCTGGTCGATGTCTGGCAGCGGTTCGCCCTGCAGCGTCGCTTCGAAGGCGCGCAGACGTTTATGGACCGACTGCAGCTCGACGATCGTCGACCAGGAATTCAGCAGGAACTGCAGCGAATTCGTGACCTTGCCGAACGCGTTCGATATCTGGTTCAGGGCACCGAAGGTGATCTTGTGCGCAACCAGCGAAGGCCCGAGGATCAGCAGCGAGAAGATGTTGTCGGCCTGCAGGTAGGTGTATCGCACGACATTGAAATAGATGTAGTGAAAATAGAGCCTGAAGTAGTTGCGGCGCACATTGGCGAACAGTTCCGTGGTCGTCGCCGGCTGCGCCCGGTCGGGATGGTCCTCGCCATAGACGAGTTCCTTGCGGTAGGCCGCCTCGACGCGCTGATTGCGGAATTGGAGACCGGGCAGTTTGAGACCGGCGATCATGACGGAAATCGTCCCGAACAGACACCAGCCCAATGCGGCAACGACCAGCGGCTGCGGGACCGTGCCGATGATCGGCAGTTCGGTGATGTGGGCCTGCAGTTGAATCAAGACCGGGAGAAAGGCGATCAGGGTCATGATCGACTGGACGAAGGTCGAGCCGAGATCCTCCATGATCTGCGAGAAGCGCATCGTGTCTTCCTGGATACGCTGTGAAGCGCCCTCGATGTGGCGCAGCCGGCCCCAATTGGCCATGAAGTAATCGTTCATCGCGGTGCGCCAGCGGAAGATCCAATGGCTGACGATGAAGGCATTGACCACCTGCACGTTCATGCCGACCAGCGCCAGCCAGGAGAAATCGGCCAAGCCCTTGTAGAATTCGGTGTCGGTCGAGGACGTCGTTCCCGACATCAAGCCCTGAACGTAGTCGAAGAACGGGCCATACCAATTGTTGACCGCAACCGAGACCTGAACGTTGAAGTAGATGAAGAACAGGATGACGGCAGTCATCAGGATCGACCAGTTCTGCCACGGGTGCGGGGCGTACCAGCTCCAGAAGGCGTAGAAGATCACCACGCAGGCCACGAAGTAGATGTAGAACCACAGGAACGGCTTCGACCACAGCACCGCGATGCCGATAATGGGCGGCGTGCCGGCCGCTACCGGGGGCAGGCCGAAGACGGCGCCCAGCTGCTCGCCGCCGAAGAACCAGAACAGGATCGCGGCAAGGCTCCAGACGGCGGCCGATGTGAAGAAGAGCTTCGGCTGCGGGAAGAAGGATACGAACACTGTGGCGGGTTTCCTCGGTCTGACCGCAAATCAGCGGCATTGCTGTTCGGCGGGCATAAAGTCACACATTAGGCGGAAAGAAAATGCCCGTGCCCGACGCCCGGCATCGAACAAACCGCAAATCATGGCGATTTTGGCGCGGCCGACCAGGCAATGACGCCGGAGGCGAGCAGCGCCGCCGCCGCCATGATCGAGGCAAGCACGTAATTGCCCGAGGCCTGGGCGAGCAGGCCGGCGGCGATCGGGCCGACGATCTGGCCAAGACCGAAGGCTGCCGTCATCACCGCGAAGATGCGGCGCGGCGCCCTGGGCGCGAGCTGCCTGCCCATCTGTAAGCCCAGCGCCGTGATGGCGATGAAGGTGCCGCCGAGCAGGACGCCGGCAATCAACGGTCCGGATGCGCCCTTGACGACGACGCTGGCGGTGACGCCGACCACCTCGACCAGGCAGCTCGCGGCGTAAGCGGCAGAGAGCCCTATCCGGCCGGCGAGCTTCTGCCAAAGCCATGTCGAGGGAAAGCCGGCGAGGCCGGCGACCAACCAGACAGTCGCCTCGAAGACGCGCCCGCCGCCGCCCTGGCGGACGATGGCGACCAGGAAAGTGGCCGTCACCACATAGCCGAAACCGAACAGCCCGTAGGCGACGATCATCTTCACCAGGGACCTGTCCTTCGGCAGCGCCGACTCGCGCCCGTCGGCGACATTGGCCGGGGTGGTCGAGCCGGCAAGCAGCGCGACGACAAGCAGGCCGACGGCCGAAAGCGCTCCAGACCAGAGCCAGCCCGCGGCCCAATCCGCATGTTCGGAGACGAGGATCGCCAGCAGCGCCGAGGACGCGGCAATGCCGAGGCCCACGCCGCCGAAATGCAGCGCCTGCAAATCGCCGCGGCCAACCTCAGCCAGATGGCTGAAGACGATCGAGGCCATGAACACCATGACGAAGGCGCTGGCGAGGCCGGCGAGGAAGCGGATGACGAGGAAGGCGGCCATGGTCTCGTTGAGCCCCATCAGAGCCGCGAGCACGGCGCTGGCGGCGAGGCCGGCGAACATCAGCATGCGCTCGCGGCCATGCGCCCAGCCGCCGGCCGCGGCCAAAGCGCCGATGAGATAGCCGATATAATTGGCGGATGCGATCCAGCCGGCATCGGCCGGCGTCAAATGCAGCTCCTCCATCATCCCGGGCAGGATAGGCGTATAGACGAAGCGGCCGATGCCCATGGCGACCGCGAGCGCGACCATGCCGGCGAGAGCAAGCCGTAAGGGAGATGGCGAGGCGTTCATTGCGGTGAAAAATAGTTGTGTGCGCAGGCGAAACAACCGTGCTTGCGTTGGGCCAAGCGCAGACGTCCCCTCACCCAGCCTCCGCTTCGCTCGGCTGACCTCTCCCCGGTGGGGAGAGGAGCCTGTCGGTGCCGGCGCCATCTCTTCTCCCCTTGGGGAGAAGGTGGCCGCGAAGCGGCCGGATGAGGGGGAGTGCCGCCGAAAAGGCGTGTAACTCAGCGCCCAGCTGCACCCATCGTCTCATATGCGGTGCGGCGGGCCGTCAGCCGGAAGGGCATATCGCCGAGCTCGCGCTCCGACATGGTGTCGAGCACCGGATGCGACAGCGGATCGGTGATCCAGCGAGCGGTCTCGCCGTCGTCGCGCGGCCTCGCCTCGGCGGCGGAAAGCCCTTTCAGAAAAGATAAAATCTTCATGGGGCTATCTCATGTTCAAGGTTGCTTCGGCTAAATTCTGCCGTTTCCTGTCGGGTTTCAATTGAGATTTCTGTGCGTTCACTTTAGAAAAACTGGATGGCTATGCTGAACCGCGTCCATCTCAACGGCCTGCGCGCCGTGGAAACCGTCGCCCGGCTGGGATCGCTGGCGGGAGCGGCGGCGGAGCTTAACGTCTCGGTCAGCGCCGTCAGCCAGCAGGTCAAGCGCACGGAAAAGCAGCTGGGACAGGCGCTGTTCGAACGGACGCCGGGCGGGCTCGTACCGACGGAATTCGGTGGCGCCTTAACTGCGCGGCTCAGCGCCGGCTTCCGCGAGCTTGCGCAGGCGGTGGCGATGGCCGACGAGGCCAACGAGTGCACGCTGGTCGTCTCGGTGGCGCCGGCTTTCGCCTCGAAATGGCTGCTGCCCCGGCTGTCGCGGCATTTCGCGCGACACCCGAACGTGCTTTTGCGCATCGACGCATCGGGCAAGCTCTCCGATCTCGACTATTCCGATATCGACGTCGCGATCCGGATGGGCGACGGCGACTGGCCGGGTGTGCATTCGGAACTGCTGCTTGCGCAGGAAGTATTTCCGGTCTGCGCTCCCTCGATCGCGGCCAGGCTGAAGTCGATCGGCGACCTCGCGCAGACCTGCGCCATCACCGACGAGCGTTCGATGTTCAGCTGGGACGGCTGGTTCGAGGCGGCCGGTGTCGAGCCGGTCACCTTCCAGAAGGGCGCGCGTTTCACCGACCCGATGCTTTGCCTGGAATCGGCGATCGCCGGCCATGGCGTGATGCTCGCCTGGCAGTTGCTCACCGCCGACGCGCTGGCCGACGGCCGGCTGGTCGCGCCCTTCGGGATCAGAGCCGAAAGCGGGCTCGGCTACTGGCTGGTGACCTCGGCCACCAAGCGCGAAAGCCGCAAGGTGCGCGACTTCAAGGTGTGGATCCGCGAGGAGATCGAGGCGACCATGGCGCAGTTCCAGGCGTTGGACAGCGCCGCATAACCGCTCCGTACTCTTCAACGACGCGGTTCGTCCTGCTTGAGAGCAGGCCGGTCGATCGCGGTGGAAAGGTCAATCGCAGCGGTCTATGTAAGGATGAGACCCCCAACATAACGGCAGGCAGGATCATGACCACACATTCGCGCGGCGTTTCGGCAAGCATCGACCCGGTGAAGCTCGACAAGCTGGCGGAAGTCGCCGTCAAGGTCGGGCTGCAGCTGCAGCCCGGACAGGACCTGGTGCTGACCTCCTCGATCGCGGCACTGCCGCTGACCCGACGCATTGTCGAGCACGCCTATAAGGCCGGTGCTGGGCTGGTGACGCCGATCTTCAACGACGACGAAATCACCCTGGCGCGTTTCCGCTATGGGGCGGACGCCGGCTTCGACCGCGCCGCCGGCTGGCTCTATGAAGGCATGGCGAAGGCCTTCTCGAACAATGCGGCGCGGCTCGCCGTGCGCGGCGAGGATCCATCGCTGCTCTCGTCACAGGATCCGGCCAAGGTGGCGCGCGCCAACAAGGCGAACTCGATAGCCTACCAGCCGGCGCTGGAGAAGATCACCGGCTTCGACATCAACTGGAACATCGTCGCCTATCCCGACCTTGCCTGGGCTCGCCAAGTGTTTCCGGGCGAGCCCGACGACGTCGCGGTGGTGAAGCTCGCCGACGCCATCTTCTCGGCCTCGCGGGTCGATGTCGAGGACCCGATCGGCAACTGGAAGGCCCATAACGCCGCCTTGGCCGAGCGCACGAGATGGCTCAACGAGCACAGTTTCCACGCGCTGCATTTCACCGGACCGGGCACCGACCTGACCGTCGGGCTGGCGGACGGCCATGAATGGATGGGCGGCGCTTCGACGGCGAAGAACGGCATCACCTGCAACCCGAACATCCCCACCGAGGAGGTCTTCACCACGCCGCATGCGAGGCGCGTCGAGGGCTACGTCTCCTCGACCAAGCCGCTCTCCTACCAGGGCACGCTGATCGACGACATCTCGGTGCGCTTCGAGGGTGGGCGGATCGTCGAGGCCAAGGCCTCGAAGGGCGAGGACGTGCTGCAGAAGGTGCTCGACACCGACGAGGGCGCACGGCGGCTCGGCGAGGTGGCGCTGGTGCCGCATTCCTCGCCGATCGCGAAGAGCGGGCTGTTGTTCTTCAACACGCTGTTCGACGAGAACGCCGCCTGCCATATCGCGCTCGGGCAGTGCTATTCGAAATGCTTCGTCAACGGCGCATCGCTCAGCCAGGACGAGATCGCGACGCGCGGCGGCAACAAGAGCTTCATCCACATCGACTGGATGATCGGCTCCGACAAGATCGACATTGACGGCGTGGCCAAGGATGGCAGCCGGGTGCCGGTGATGCGCAAGGGCGAGTGGGCGTAACGGTACTTTTGTTGCGCAATTCCGAACGGACGGCCACGGCGAAGTTGCCGAGCCCAACCGCTGCACACTTTTCCCGGAATTGTTTGGCAAAGGAGGCGTAAGTGGCCTTCGACATTGCGGTGAAGCGTGTCTATGAGCCGCCGGCGAAGGCCGACGGCCAGCGGGTCCTGGTCGACCGGATTTGGCCGCGCGGCGTCAGCAAGAAGGACGCGGAACTGACGCTATGGCTGAAGGAGATCGCGCCGAGCGACGAACTGCGCAAATGGTTCGGGCACGAGCCGGAGCGCTGGGGCGAGTTCCAGAAGCGATATCGGGCCGAGCTCGACTCCAACAAGGAAGCGGTGGCGCAGCTGCGTGGCCTGGTGCGCGAGGGCAAGGTGACGCTGCTCTACGGCGCGCATGACGAGGCGCACAACAATGCGGTGGCGCTGGCGGACTATTTGCGAGGGGCATGATGTATCCCGCTACGTTGGCGATCGGCGAAAGCGGCGGCGACATCTGATCTCCCCCTCGCGGGCATAGGCGCTAAGATAGGTATTGCGGCGCGGAATCGGTTGTGATTCTACGCTGGAGATGACACACGAATCGCTT
>NZ_JAIUHK010000055.1:0-29345 GCF_020165075.1 Mesorhizobium sp. CA4 | reverse complement strand
GCTAGAGGGCAGACCTAGAAGCAAACTTCTTCGTCGCCAGCGGCGCACCGCCCTCGTTCGTGGGCCGTATATAGTCGGACCTCCCTCGACGCGTCAACACCGATTTCCAACTTTTTTGAATTTTTTGCGACGAATTTTGCGAAGCGCCTTTTCGGTAGCCGACTGCCCTTGCGGCAGCCCTTGGGTCATCCACAACGAGGCCCTATTGCCGCCGCATTGGGGCGTGAAACCGGCCCGTACAAGGAAGGCGCGCGCGTATGTGCGAGGCGCCCCAGGACAGACGACCGCAACAGACGACAAGAGCGCCGCGCGCAGAACGCATGATTGGGGATATCGGCCCCGGCCTGCCGTTTCGTTGACTTCAACCGCCGTGACAGGCAAATGTCATGGCCGCAACGATAACGACAAGCCGTTCGCCCGGGGAAGAAGCAGCCTTTCTGGATGCCAGACACGGAAGATGTCATAGCCGAACTCGGCAACGAGCCGCCGCTGATCGCGGACGGCCGCAGCGGTCCGCCCGACCGCCGCGAGGTCTCGGCCCGCTGGCTGTCGGGCACGTTCCTCACCGGCGTTACGTCGAGTGTCTTGATGGGCGTGGCCTTGTTCGCCGCCCTTGATGGCCGCCAGCAATTGGCGACCCCGCCGGAAATCGCCGAGCTCATCGGCCTTGCCGGTGACGGCGACGATTCCGGCGAGCAGGCAAAGACCACAAGGCTGGTAGCACCCCGCCAGATCGCCCGGGCAAAGGATCGGCGCCGCATGGAAGTATCGATGGTCACCAAGGTCGGCGACCGCGATGTTATCCACACCATGCCGTTCGTGCAGATCAAGATGGCCTTGGCCGCCGGCCACACCACCAACCGCCCCTACCCGCCATTCGACCCGATGCAGGTGTTCGGCGACGACGGCGACGACAATGCGCAGCCGGCAACGGCCACCGCGGCCGCCGGACAGATCTACGGCGCCAAGGTCGAAAGCGAGATGAGCCTGAAGACGGTCGATTTTCCGATCGAGACGGCTTCCTTCGACGAAAAGAGCGACCTTTCCGCCAATGAGGTGGAAAAGGTGGTGCGGGACGCCAGCAACGGCTTGAGCGACGGCGCCGTTCAGGTCGCCGCGCTGCATTATGTCGACCCGCAGCGATTCGGCGACGCCTTCGCCGAGTCGATGGCCGGCTCCTACGACGTGAAGATCACGCAGGAAAATGTCTCGGTGGCGCCGCGCGCCATGCAGGACGATCAGGCGCCGGCCTTCGCCGAGGAGATCATTCCCTTCACCAGGGATACCGACATCGCCGAGGCCTTTGCCGATTCGGGCTACACCGGCGATGACGCGACTGGCATGGCGGAGGCGATCGGCAAGCTCTTGAACGCCCCGGCGCTGAAGGCCGGAACGGTGCTGCGCGTCGGTCTCGAGGTGCGCGGCGACATCGCCAAGGTCGTGCGCACCAGCGTCTATGACAAGACCACGCATATCGTGACCATAGCGCTCGACGACCGCGGCCAGTATGTGCCGGCGCAGGAGCCCGAGCCAAATCCCGAGCTTTTGACCGCGTTCGATGATTCGCAGCCAGTCGTGGTGCGCGGGAACCTGCCCAATGTCTATGACGGCATCTACCGCACCGCCTATTCCTACGGCATGTCGAAAGCGATGACACAGAAGCTGATCAAGCTGCTCGCTTCCGACGTGGATTTCCAGTCGCGGCTCTCGCCTTCCGACCGTCTCGAAGTGCTGTTCTCGCAACCTGACGGCGACGACCAGGCCTCCGACGGCTCCGAGCTTCTCTACGTCTCGTCGACCTTCGGCGGACAAACACGCAACTTCTATCGCTTCCAGATGCAGGACGGCAGCGTCGACTATTTCGACGAGAACGGCAGCAGCGCCAAGCAGTTCCTGCTGCGCAATCCGCTGCCCAACGGGCGCTTCACCTCCGGCTTCGGGGCACGCCGGCACCCGATCCTTGGTTACGTCCGGATGCACACCGGCACTGACTGGGCAGCGCCGATCGGCACGCCGATCATCGCCGCCGGCAACGGCGTCGTCGAGAAGGCCGGCTGGGCCGGCGGCTACGGCAAGCAGATCATCATCCGCCACGCCAATGGTTACGAGACCTCCTACAACCACCAGAGCGCTTTCGCCAAAGGCATCGAGGAAGGCGTTCATGTCCGGCAGGGGCAGGTCATCGGCTATCTCGGCCAGACCGGCCTCTCTACCGGCCCGCACCTTCACTACGAACTGATCGTCAACGGCACCAAGGTCGATTCGATGCGCGTGCGCCTGCCGGTCGGCAAGGTCTTGAAGGGCGACGATCTCGTCGCCTTCAAGAAAGAGCGCGAGCGCATCGACGATCTTCTGAAGCAGGAAGACGGCAACGCGCTGAAGGTTGCCAGCGCCAAGACTGATTCGCAGCTTCCGAACTGAGCCGTTCCGGAACCGCTCTACCTCTTTGTTTCGACGCAATAGCGGACGGAAGGCTAGGGCGAAGTCGGCTTAACCGCTCCCACTTTGCCTCGGATTGCTCTAGATCAGGATGACGTTTCGTTGAATCGTCATCCTGATCCAACTGTTTGTCGGAGCATGATCTTCTCCGAAAACCGGTTCCCACTTTTCGGGATCATGCTCTAATCATGTGAATCGTCTGTCTGCCGCGGCCAGGGCGATGCCTGTCCGGGAACCGTGAACCAGGCGGTGAAGGAAGCAAGCACGCAAAGGAGAGCCGTGACCGCCGCGACTGCGGCGAAAGCCGAATCGCTTGCCGCGACCCTGGCCGCGTCGAGACCGGCGGCAAGTCCGGATGCGGGCGGCTCGCCGAAACCGGGCATGCCGGGGGCGCGGCCGGTCATCCGCGCATAAACCCAGGCCGCCAGCGAGCCCGTCGCCGCCACCGCAATCAGGCCGCCAACGCGCGAGACCGCATTGTTGATGCCGGAAGCTGCGCCGGTATCTTTGTCCTCGACGGACGTCATGACCGCGGTCGATAGCGGCGACACGACCTGCGCCATGCCGAGCCCCATCAGCGCCATCAGCGGAAAGGTCCCGGCCCAGAAATGGTGGATGCCGAAATGAGCAAGCAGCGCGAGCCCGCCGAAGGCGACGGCGACGACCATGCTGCCGCTGGCGATCGGGAAACGCGGACCGATCCGATCCGACCACTGGCCGACCGGCCCCGACAAAAGCGCGATCGACGCCGACAGCGGCAGGAAGATAAAACCGACCTCGGCCTCGCTTAGTCTCCAGCCGGCGATCAAAAGCATCGGCAGGTAGAACAGATTGGCCGACAGCGCGAAATAGAGGAAGAACGTCGCCAGATTGGCGCCGGCAAAGGCCCTGGCCCGGAATAGGCCGAGATCGATCATCGGATCGCGCTGCCTGAACTCGTAAAGGATGAAGACGAAGAGCAGAACCACACCGGCAACGATCGCAGGTGTCGACAGCATTCCGCCGCTTTCAGCATTCATGGCCGTCAGCCCGTAGGCGAGCAGGCCGAACGCAAGCGTCGCCAGCCCCGCGCCCCCAAGATCGAGGCTGCGTTTTTCGGTCGGCTTATCGGCCGGCACCTTGGCCAGCAGCAGATAAATCGAGATCAGTCCAAGCGGCAGGTTGATGGCGAAGATCGCGCGCCAGACCCCATTGCCGAAAGTCGTCAGGACGAAGCCGCCCAGAACGGGACCGAGCGCCGTGGTCAGCGCCGATGCGGCGGCCCAGATGCCGATCGCCCGGCCGCGCTCCTTCTTCGGATAGGCTTTGGCGATGATGGCAAGGCTGCCCGGCACCATGATCGCCGCGCCGATGCCCTGGATGGCGCGGAAGGCGATCAATATGGCCGGATCCGGCGCCACCGCGCAGGCGAGCGAGGCGGCGATGAACAGCGCGATGCCGGTCACGAAGGCGCGCCGCAGGCCAAACCGGTCGCCGGCAGCGCCCCCCGCCAGGATGAGCGCCGAGAGCGTCAGCGCATAGGCGTTGGAAATCCACTGCGCCTCGGCCAGGCTGGCGCCGAGATCCGCGCGCAGCGCCGGCATGGCGATCGCCAGGATCGACCCGTCGATGAAACCGAGCGCCGAAGCGAGGATTGCCGCCACCAGCACGAATTTTCGCCGCGCCTGAGGACAGAACGTACCGTTCGCCCGCGCGGGCGAATGCGAATCGGCAGTGGTTTCGTTCGCGGATGACATGAATCTCTGCTTAGCCCTCCGGCCGTTGCGCAACAACAAGCCAGAGCATCGCTGTTCTTGAAACCAGATGACATTGGAGCATGCCGAAACTGTGAAGCGGTTTCGGCGACATCTATCTCTTTGACCGGAGCCCCATGGGAGACGCCAATCCGATGCAAACCGCCGATCGCGTGCTAGGTTCCAACATTGCGCGTGAAGGAAGGGGGAAGCCATGAAGCGGCCGCTCGAACCGTCGGCGGAAGGACGCGGACGCATCGTCGGCATAACCGACGGCGTCTTCGCCATCGCGTTGACCCTGATCGTGCTGGAGATCAGGGTGCCGCCGCATGAGGCTGTGCATTCGGAAGGCGAACTCCTTGCCGCCATCCTGACGCTGGCGCCACGCTTTCTGACCTATGCGCTGAGCTTCCTCACGCTCACCATCTTTTGGTTCGGACAGCAGGCACAGCATGGCTTGATCGTAAAGTCGGACCGCAGGCTCGCGACATTGAACCTGTGCTTTCTCGCCTTCATCGCCCTGCTGCCCTTCTCGACCGACCTCCTTGCCGATTTCCTCGAGTTCAGAATCGCGGTGCTGGTCTACTGGCTGAATCTCCTGATGCTGGGCGGCACGCTGTTCGCGAGCTGGTGGTATGCCGATAGGAACGGCATGATCGCCGAGGATGTCGACGCGGAGACGCGACGCACCGTCTACAAGCGGATCGTCAAGGCGCAGATCCTGTGGGCGGTCGGCGCGGCGCTTTGCCTGATCACGCCGCTGCTCAGTATAGGCTTCATCCTGCTGGTGCAGCTCATCTATGCCGCGGCGCCGCGCGCCTTACTGCTGCGTAAACTCATCGGTTGAGGTCCCGCCAATATCCGCGATTGTTGATCCGCCCACGAACTCCACCGTGACGCCCGGCGACACCAGCTTGGCAAGCTCGCGTGCATCCCAGTTGGTCAGGCGCACGCAGCCATGGCTCTCGGTTTTGCCAATCTTAGAGGGATCGGGCGTGCCGTGAATACCATAGGTCGGCTTGTCGAGTGCGATCCAGACCGAACCGACCGGACCGTTCGGTCCCGGGGGGACGGTCAAGATCTTGTCGTTCTGGCCCTGCTTGAAATTGATGTTCGGATTGTAGGTGTAGTTCGGGTCGAGAGCGATGCGCGAGACGGCATGGATGCCGGTCGGCGACGGCGTGTCGGCCGAGCCGATGGTCGCGGGATAGGCCGCGACCAGCTTGCCGCTGCCATCATAGGCGTAGACTTCCTTCTTGGTCTTGTCGGCGATGATACGCGTTACCGGCGTCGAGACCAGCTTGCCGAAATTGGCGACCTTGATCATCGTGCCCGGGCGATTGAAGTCGACGCCCTTGTTGATCGACTTCAGGTAGGTCTCGTCCATGTGGAAGCGTTCGGCCAGCGCTTCGGTGACCGAGGTGTAGCACATGCAGTTGAGCTTGGCCTTCTGGCTGTAGTCCTCCGGTATCGAAGCGACGTAAGGGCCGGCGACATCTTCCGGCGTGATCGTGTAGGAGGCGAAGGCGTCGCCGCCCGACTGGGCAAGCGCCGCCTGGATGGCGACTGCATCGGTCGACTTCAGATTGGTGCCGTTTATTTCGTTGTAGGCGGCCAGCGCCTTGTCGACATTCGAGCCGAAGCGCCCGTCGATCACGCCCGGCGAAGCGCCGCCGCGATCGAGCAGCACCTGCAGCGCGGCAACGTCCTGGCGCACGCCGAGCGACAGCGACGGATCGACCGCGGCCTTGCCGCCGGTGTCCGGCGGCAGCGACGGCTGGGCGTCGGGATTGGTCTGAAGCACTTCGCCCTGGCCCGGCTGCTCCGGGTCGATCGACGCTTCGTTCAGCGGCTGGCGCTTGATGGTGTCGGACTTCGGCGACTCCGGATAAGTGGTGGCGTAGCCTTCATCATTGTTGGGCGCCGGCGGATAGGCATCGACGGAATTGTCGTCGTATTCATCGACCGGCGGCGGGATGACACGGCCGTTCTCTTCCAATTGCCGACGGCGGAAGCGCGCCATGTCCTCGGGGTTGTCGAGATAATAGCGGTCGTCGTCCTCGGCCGGCGCGCGGCCGAGTTCCTGCATGCGCAGCTGCCGGCGAAGCGCGCGGCGATCGAGCCTACTGCCCGGCGGCTGGATGGCGATGACCTTGCCGGTGTCGGCATCGACCAGCACGCGGTTGCCCCTGGCGTCGTAATAGATGTCGATATTGCCTTCCTGCGCCAGCACCAGCGCACCGCGCTCGGCCGGACGCGCGCTCGGCCCACCGTCCACGCCCGGCGTGGCGAACGCACTGGAAGACACCAGCCCGGCCGCGAGTGCCGAAAGGGAAAAGATCAAGCGCAGCATGGGGGTCTAGCTCTCCGGTCGACGAGGCTCCTGGCGGGCGAACCTTCGCCAGCAAACCAGTTAGCCAAATTAAGGTTCCAATATGAACCGGGCATGAAGATGGCGGTTTTCCGGTGCCTCGAGGAATATCCGCTGGTGCATGTCAGGCAAAAATGCGCGGTTTGCGAGAACGACATGCATAAGATCCTTAGGGCGCGGCAAGCCCCAATTCCTTGCGCGCCTGTTTGGTCAGCTTGAGGACGACCAGGCGATGGCTCTCGCGCAGATAGTCCTCGAGTGCCGCATCATCCATGCTTTGGCTTGTCTGACGCTGGATCCATTTCATGCCACGCGAGGCGAGATAGGGCGCCGGTCGGCAGCCCGGCTGATCCTTCAGCACGTCATAGGCCATCTCGGAACATTTGAAGGTGACGAAAAGCTGCCCGCCCTCGTTCCAGCCGCCGATGGCGAACACCTTGCCGCCGACCTTCCAGACATGGGCGCCGCCCCACTGAACGACATGCGTCGTGGCGGGCAATGAAGCGCAGAAGCCGTTGTAATCGTCGAGCTTCATCGAGTCCTTCGCGGTCATCCGAATCGGCAGCTGATTATGCGCAATCACTGACAATAAAAAAGCGCGCCGCACCATACGATGCGACGCGCTTCGCGTCATTCAAGCTCGCCCGAAATCAGGCGGCGGCTTCCGTCGCCACCACGGTCGGCTTCGAGCGGAAGTTCAACCGGTCGGAGCCGGCGGTGACCTTGACGGTCGAACCGTCGAGAATCTCGCCGAGCAGGATCTGCTCCGCCAGCGGATCCTGCAGCTCCTTCTGCATCACCCGCTTCAGCGGTCTGGCGCCATAGGCCGGATCGTAGCCCTTCGACGCCAGCCACTCGATCGCGTCGTGATCCAGCGACAGCGCGATCTTGCGGTCGGTAAGCAGGTTCTCCAGCCGCTTGAGCTGGATTTCGACGATGCGGTCCATGTCCAGCCGGCGCAGCCGGTGGAACAGGATCACCTCGTCGACGCGGTTGAGGAACTCCGGCCGGAACGAGGCCTTCACCACGCTCATCACCTCGTCACGCACGGCGTCGACATCCTGGTCGTCGCTGAGGTTGACCAGATACTCGGCGCCAAGATTGGACGTCATGATGATCAGCGTGTTGCGGAAGTCGACCGTGCGGCCCTGGCCGTCGGTCAGCCTTCCGTCGTCGAGCACCTGCAGGAGCACGTTGAACACGTCCGGATGCGCCTTCTCGATCTCGTCGAACAGCACGACCTGATATGGCCGGCGCCGCACCGCTTCCGTCAGCGCACCGCCTTCCTCATAGCCGACATAGCCGGGAGGCGCGCCGATCAGCCGGGCGACAGAGTGCTTCTCCATGAACTCCGACATGTCGATGCGCACCAGCGCCGTCTCGTCGTCGAACAGGAAGCTGGCCAGCGCCTTGGTGAGCTCGGTCTTGCCGACGCCGGTCGGTCCGAGGAACATGAACGAGCCGATCGGCCGGTTCGGATCCTGCAGCCCGGCGCGGGCGCGGCGCACGGCCTTGGACACCGCCTGCACGGCTTCGCCCTGGCCGACGACCCGCTTGCCGATCTCGTCTTCCATGCGCAAGAGCTTCTCGCGCTGCCCTTCCAGCATCTTGTCGACCGGAATGCCGGTCCAGCGGGACACGACATGCGCGACATGGTCGGGCGTGACCACCTCTTCCACCATGCCGGTCTTGCCGTCCTGCGCCTCGGCTTCCTTGAGCTTCTTCTCGAGCTCGGGGATCTTGCCGTAGGCAAGCTCGCCGGCGCGCTGGAACTCGCCCTTGCGCTGCGCGATCGCCAGTTCGTTGCGCGTCTCGTCGAGCTGCTTCTTCAGGTCGGCGGCAAGGCCAAGCTTCTGCTTTTCGGCCTGCCACTTGGTGGTCAGCTCGCTCGATTCCTCCTCGAGATCGGCGAGCTCCTTCTCCAGCCTGGCAAGCCGGTCCTTCGAGGCCTCGTCCTTCTCCACCTTCAGCGCCTCGCGCTCGATCTTGAGCTGCATGATGCGGCGGTCGATCTCGTCCAGCGCCTCGGGCTTGGAATCGACCTGCATGCGCAGCCTGGACGCCGCCTCGTCGACCAGGTCGATTGCCTTGTCCGGCAGAAAGCGGTCGGCGATGTAGCGGTTGGAAAGTGCGGCCGCCGATACAAGCGCGGAATCGGAGATGCGCACCTTGTGGTGCTGCTCGTATTTCTCCTTCAGGCCGCGCAGGATCGAAACCGTGTCTTCCACCGTCGGCTCGTCGACGAAGACGGGCTGGAAACGGCGGGCAAGCGCGGCATCCTTTTCGACATGCTTGCGGTATTCGTCGAGTGTGGTCGCGCCGACGCAGTGCAATTCGCCGCGCGCCAGCGCCGGCTTCAACAGGTTCGACGCGTCCATCGCGCCGTCCGCCTTGCCGGCGCCGACCAGCGTGTGCATTTCGTCGATGAACAGGATGATGTTGCCGCTGGCCGAGGTGACCTCGTTGAGCACGGCCTTCAGCCGCTCCTCGAACTCGCCGCGATATTTGGCGCCGGCAATCAGCGCGCCCATGTCGAGCGCCATCAATTGTTTGTCCTTCAGCGATTCCGGCACGTCGCCATTGACGATGCGCAGCGCCAGGCCCTCGGCGATCGCCGTCTTGCCGACGCCCGGCTCGCCGATCAGCACGGGATTGTTCTTGGTGCGCCGCGACAGCACCTGGATGGTGCGGCGTATCTCGTCGTCGCGGCCGATGACCGGATCGAGCTTGCCGGAGCGGGCGTCGGCGGTCAGGTCGCGCGCGTATTTCTTCAGCGCGTCATAGCCCTGCTCGGCGCTAGCCGAGTCGGCAGTGCGGCCCTTGCGGATATCGTTGATGGCCTGGTTGAGCGCTTGCGCGGTCACACCTGCCTTGGACAGAATGTCGGCGGTCTTGGCCGACTTCTCCATGGCGAGCGCCTGCAGCAACCGCTCCACGGTGACGAAGCTGTCGCCGGCCTTCTTGGCAAGGTCCTCGGCGGTGGAAAACACCTTGGCGAGAGGCTGGGCCAGATAGAGCTGGCCATTGCCGCCTTCGACCTTGGGCATGGCTTCGAGTGCGGCCTCGACGCCGAGCTTGACGTCGCGGACGCCGCCGCCGGCGCGCTCGATCAGGGACGCGGCAAGGCCCTCGTCATCGTCGACGAGCACCTTGAGTATATGTTCGGGGGTGAATTGCTGGTGATTGCGGGAGAGCGCCATGGTCTGCGCAGACTGGATGAAGCCGCGCACGCGCTCTGAGTATTTTTCAAGATTCATGCCTGTCTCCTTCCATCACCGGCCCGCTTTGCGGCACCGGATCAGATTGCGGTGACGGAACCCGCCCATGAGAGCCGAGCCCTGTTCAGCCGAGATATGGTGTATGGGCTGCGCTCGCTCAAGGCGCCTTGATGTCATCAAAGCAGAATATTCCAGGGCGCGCACAAACGAAAACGGCGGAGATCGCTCTCCGCCGTTCGCAATGCCTGAAATGGGGCCCGGATCAGTCGTTCGCGTCGGCGGCGACAGGCTCGCCGGGAGCTTCGCCGGCAACGGGCGTCGGCTCGCTGGCGACAGGCCCGATCGCCCGGTCCGCTTCCTCGGCCGGCCTGGCGCCGGCGGGGTCGCCATTGCCCGCCGCGTTGCGCGTTTCGTTTGAACTTTCGGGGCTGCCGGCTTCGGGGTTCAAGCCCTCCGGCTGTTTGCCCTGCTCGTCACTGCCGGCCTGCTCGGCATAGCTGCCGCGCTGGCGCCGCGGACGCCGTGGCCGGCGACCGCCATTCGCGGCTTCGTTGAGCTCGGCCTGGGCTGCGAGCGCGGCCGGCGAGAAACCGTCGAACTGCGGCGCCTGCTCACCCTGGGGTCCGGCCTCGCCGGCTGCCTCGGGCTGCGCCTCGTTGCGGCGGTTCTGATCGAACTGCTGGCCGCCCTGCTCGCCGCGCTGGGCGTTTTCGCCACGCTGGCCGCTCTGGCCGTAGCCGCCGTTGCGGCGGTCGCGATGCCGGTCGCGGCCGCCGTTGTCGCGCTGGTTGTTGTCGCGGCGATTGTTGTTGTCGCGGCCGCCTTCCGGGTTGTAGGCGAGTTCCGCCGGCGTCCCTTCGATCACTGGCTGCGGCCCGGAGCCGTTCGCCGGCGCCTCGGCGCCGCCGCTATTGCCGGCATTGTCGAACTCGTCGCGATCCTCATCGAGATCGTCGTCGAAGTCGTCGCGGTTCTGCGGGACGTTCTGGATCGGCATCTGCGCCTGTGCGGCGGCAATGATGCGATTGTAGTGTTCGGCGTGCTGGAGATAGTTCTCCGCCATTACTCTGTCGCCGGAGCTTTGCGCGTCACGGGCGAGTGTGGCGTATTTTTCGGCGATCTGCTGAGCCGATCCGCGGATCTTCACGTCCGGGCCGTTGCTCTCGTAAGTGCGGGTCAGGGGATTCGGCCCCTTGCGGTTGTTGTTGTTGCCACCGCCGCCATTGTTGTTGCGACCGCGCATGCGCCTGTTCTGCTGTTGTGGCCTCATTAGACTCTCTTCATAGTGAATTTTCGAAAAACTCTTCACGAACGGAGGCGCTCATGCAGCCAGCCGTTTCGTCTCTTCACCGGCGTTCGCCCGCATCAATTGCGTTGGCGCCACGTGCCATCCTGTTCCGGTTACATCACTTGCCGAATGATTCCCGCACGAAGCTTGGGCGTCGTTTGCGCAAGAAGGCAGCTATTTCCAAGGAAAACCGAATCGCTGGGAGCACTGCCTGCTTCGTCTCATCCGGTTGAGCCGGACCCTAGCTGCATTCCCTGGTATTGCCAAGCGGTTTTTTCGCACTGCATCAGGGCTTTCAACGCTCGAACACCAGAACTCTGTCATTGCCGCCGAGGTCCAGGTAGGCGCCGGCAAGCCTGTAGCCGGCTGCCGCGAAAATCCCGCTGACTTCGTTTTTCTGCGTGTAGCCGATCTCGACCGCTACCTTGCCTTGCGTTTCCAGAAATCCTGCCGCGCCGGCGGCGATGACCCTATAGGGGTCCAAACCATCCACACCGCCGTCCAGAGCCTGATGGGGATCGAAATCGCGGACCTCGTCCTGCAGATTTCCGATCTCTCGACTAGGTATATAGGGAGGGTTCGAGGCAATTGCATGGTAGCGGCCCGAAACTTTTTCGAACCAGTTGGAATGCGAGGCTTTGAAGCGCTCGCCAAGCCCCAGATCCTGGGCATTTCCGGTTGCAGTCGCCAATGCGTCGGGCGAAATGTCGACGCCTGTCGCGGTCGCCGCCGGAACGGCGCTGAGCAGCGCCAGCGCGATGGCGCCGGTGCCCGTGCCAAGATCGAGAATACGGCATTCGCCCAGCCTTTCGGCCGTTGCCCGGGCGAAGGGCAAGACGGCGTCGACCAGCGTCTCGGTGTCCGGCCGGGGCTCCAGCGTCTCCGGCGACAGCGACAGGCGCAAACCGTAGAATTCGCGGTAGCCGAGGATGCGGTGCACCGGCTCGCCTGCGACGCGACGCCTCAGGGCCGCTTCAACGGCCGAAAGCGCCGCCGAACCCACCTCGTGCCCCGGCTCGGCAATCGCCCGGGCGCGGGTCGTGCCGGAGAAATGTTCGACGATCAGCCGGGAATCGAGCGCCGGATCGTCGATGCCGGCGGCGGCCAGACGCTCGCGCGCCGCCCTGAGCAGCGGCCCTAGCGCGGCAGGCAGTCGATCAGCCATCGAGGCTCATATCGGCAAGCAGTTTAGACTGATGGTCGGCGATCAGCGCGTCGATAATCTCGTCGAGCTCGCCCATCATCACCCGGTCGAGCTTATAGAGCGTGAGATTGATGCGGTGGTCGGTGACGCGCCCTTGCGGGAAGTTATAGGTGCGGATGCGCTCCGACCGGTCGCCCGACCCGACCTGCGATTTGCGCGACGACGAGCGCTCCTCATCCGCGCGGCTGCGCTCGAGATCGTAAAGTCGGGCCCTCAGGATCTGCATCGCGCGCGCCCGGTTCTGGTGCTGCGACTTCTCCGCCTGCACCACCATGATGCCGGTCGGCAAATGGGTGATGCGCACCGCCGAATCGGTGGTGTTGACGTGCTGGCCGCCGGAGCCCGAGGCGCGCATCGTGTCGATACGGATGTCTTCCGCCCGGATCTCAATATCGACCTCCTCGGCTTCGGGCAGCACGGCTACCGTCGCCGCCGAGGTGTGGATGCGCCCGCCGGCTTCGGTTTCCGGCACGCGCTGGACGCGGTGCACGCCGGATTCGAACTTCAGATGCGCGAAGACGCCCTTGCCCGACACCGAGGCGATGATTTCCTTGTAGCCGCCGACCTCGCCATCGCTGGCCGATACCACCTCGAAGCGCCAGCCGCGCGAGGCGGCATAGCGCTCATACATGCGGAACAGGTCGCCGGCGAACAAGGCCGCCTCATCGCCGCCGGTGCCGGCGCGGATTTCAAGGATGGCGTTCCTCTCGTCGGCCGCGTCCTTGGGCAGAAGCAGGATCTGGATGTCTTTCTGCAACGCCTCGATGCGGCTCTCGACCTCTGGCAGGTCCGCCTCGGCCAGCGCCCGCATGTCGCCGTCGGTCGCCTTGTCGGCCAGCATCGCCTCGAGGTCCGCCTGTTCCTGCTCGGCGGCGCGCAACGCCCGGATCTTGCCAACCATCTCCTGGATGTCGGCATATTCCGAAGCCATCTTCACATATTGATCGGCGGCGGGTCCGGCCGACATCTGCGCTTCGAGCATGTCGAAACGCTTGACGACTTGATCCATACGGTCGCGGGGCAGGTTGATCATGGTCTTCGAACTTCGATGGAATTCACGTCAGGGCGAGTCGAAAATGGGGAGTTTCGAGAACCGGAGCGGAATGTACATTTGGGTACATGAGCACCGGAAGCGCAGAAAATCGCCATTTGCAGAACCGCCCTCACGTGAATCTAGAGCGGAATCGAACGATCGTCTGCAAAGGCCTGTAGCAAGGCCCGCATCGGCGTCCCCTGGCTGGGCGCCATCAGATTGTCCCTGAAGAAGTCTTTCAGTTCCTGCAGCGGCAGCTCCGTCAGCATCGCCTTGACCGGGCCGATCGAGGCCGGCGACATCGAGATCGACCGGAAGCCCAGGCCGATCAGCGCCATGGCCGAGATCGGCTTGCCGGCAAGTTCGCCGCAGAGCGTGACCGGCGTGTTGTTGCGCACGCCGGCATCGGTGATCGTCTTCAGCACCCGTAGGAACGGCGTCGACAGAGTGTCGAAGCGGTCGGCGAGCTGGGTGTTGCCGCGATCGACGGCCATGACGAACTGGAAGAGATCGTTGGAGCCGACCGAGACGAAGTCCACCGCCTTCATCAACTCGTCGAGCTGGAACAAGAGTGAGGGCACTTCCAGCATCGCGCCGAGCTTGAGGCTTGTGGGCAGATGATGCGCGAAGCGCGACAGATGCCGGACCTCGCGGTCGATGATCTCGCGCGCCTGCGCGATTTCCGACAGCTCGGTCACCATCGGCAGCATCAGCTTCAGCTCGCGGCCGCCGCATGCCTTCAGCAGCGCCCGGATCTGAGTTCTGAGCAGGCCGGGGCGGTCGAGCGTCAACCGGATCGCCCGCCAGCCGAGCGCCGGGTTCTCTTCCTGGATCGCGCCCTTAAAGTAAGGCAGCACCTTGTCGCCGCCGATGTCGATGGTGCGGAACGTCACCGGCTTGCCGCGCGCCGCCTCGAGCACGTCGCGGTAAAGCCGCTCCTGAGCCTCGGCGCGCGGGAAGGTCGAGGCAACCATGAACTGCAATTCGGTGCGGAAGAGTCCGATGCCAGCGGCGCCTGACTCGGTCAGCTGCGGCAGGTCGACGGCTAGACCGGCATTCATCAGGAGATCGACCGGAACTCCGTCCTTGGTCAGCGACGGCTTCTTGCGCAGCTCGCGGTAGACTTCCTGCCGCCTGGCCCGGAAGCGGACTTTTTCGGCATAGGCGGCCTCGAGGTCCGACTGCGGTCGCAGGTGGATGATGCCTTCTTCGCCGTCGACGATGATAGCATCGCCGTTTTCCGCCATCGACACCGCGCCCTTCATCTGGCCGGCGACAGGAATGCCCATGGCGCGCGCGACGATGACGACATGACTGGTGGCGGCGCCGTCCTCCAGCACCAGGCCACGCAGCTTGTCGCGCGGATAGTCGAGCAGTTCGGCCGCGCCCATCGAGCGGGCGACGATGATGGCGTCCTTGGGCAGCGAGGTCGCGACATCCTCCGGGCCACGCCCCATCAGCTGGCGCAGCAATCGGTTTGCGAGGTCGTCGAAATCGCTCATCCGCTCGCGCAGATAGGGGTCTGTCATGTGCAGCATGCGGGCGCGCATGTCGCTCTGCACCTTCTCGACCGCTGCTTCCGCCGTCAGGCCGTTGCGGATCGCCTCTTCCAGCCGGCGCACCCAACCGCTGTCATTGGCGAACATACGATAGGCCTCGAGCACCTCGCGGTGCTCGCCTTCGAAGGCGACCTCGCGCCGCTCCAGCATGTCGTCGATGGAGAGCCTGAGCGAGCCGAGCGAGGACTGCAGCCGGCGCACCTCCTCCTCGCTGTCCTCGTTGAACAGGTTGGTGACGACGATGCGCGGCTCGTGCAGCACGACATGGCCGAGCCCGACGCCTTCGTTGAAGGAAAGGCCGGTGAAGCTCACCGGGCGGCGCAGGTCGAGCTCCAGCCCAGGCCGGGTGAGGCGCGCGAGATCGCCGGTGGCGATCATTTCGGCGATCACCATCGCCGTGGTTTCAAGCGCCTCGACCTCGTCGTCGCGATAGTGGCGCATGGTCTTGTTCTGCACCACCAGCACGCCCAGCGTGCGCCCTGCCCTCAGCACCGGCACGCCGAGGAAGGAATTGTAGATCTCTTCGCCCGTCTCCGGCAGGTAGGCGAAGGCCGGATGCTCCTGCGCGTTGGAGAGGTTGAGCGGCCGCGCGCTGGCGGCGATCGTGCCGACTAGGCCCTGCCCGAGCCTGAGCTGCGCCAGGTGGACGGCGTTGGGGTTCAGACCTTCGGTTGCGTAGAGTTCGAGCACCGAGTCCGCGCGCAGCACATAGAGCGAGCAGACTTCGGCGACCATGTTGGAGGCGATGTCACGCACGATGCGGTCGAGCCGCTCCTGCGGCTCCAGCGGCTCCTGCATGAGCTCGCGAAGCCGTTTGAGCAGAACGCGCGGGCCACTGGCCGTATCACGCATCGCGGCTTGTTCTCCAATGGGCATTCCGCCCGCCGCAGTTTCTCCCGCGGCCGGCGTTCACGCAACAACTGACTCAGTTCTTGCTATTGCTTATCGAGCCCGTAGACGGAATGCAAAGTACGAACTGCAAGTTCCGTATAGGGACCGTCGATCAATATCGAAATTTTGATCTCGGAAGTGGTGATGGCGCGGATGTTGATCGCCTTGTCGGCCAGCGCCTTGAAAGCGGTGGCGGCGACGCCGGCGTGGCTCCTCATGCCGATGCCGATGACCGAGACCTTCGACATGCCGGCTTCCGACTGCACGACGTCATAGCCGACTTCCGGCTTCAGCTTCTCCAGAACGGCAAGCGCCTTGTCGACATCGCCGGACGGCACGGTGAAGGTCATGTCGGTGAACTTGCCGTCCTCGGAGATGTTCTGGACGATCATGTCGACATTGATGTTGGCCTCGGCCAGCGGGCCGAAGATGCCGGCGGCGACGCCTGGGCGGTCGCCAACGCGGCGCAGCGAGATTTGCGCTTCGTCCTTGGCGTAAGCAATTCCGGTGACGACCTGCTGTTCCACGATCTCTTCCTCGTCGCAAATGAGCGTTCCGGGCGGATTGAGCAAATCCCCCATTCCGGGCGCATCGGGATCGTCGAAGGACGACCGCACGAAGGTACGCACCCTGTGTACCATGGCAAGCTCGACCGAGCGCACCTGCAGCACCTTGGCGCCGAGAGAGGCCATTTCGAGCATTTCCTCGAACGAAATCTTGGCCAGCCGCCGCGCCTTCGGCTCGATGCGCGGATCGGTGGTATAGACGCCGTCGACGTCGGTGTAGATATCGCAGCGGTCGGCCTTGACCGCCGCGGCGATCGCCACGGCGCTCGTGTCGGAGCCGCCGCGGCCGAGCGTGGCGATGCGGTTGTCCGGTCCGATGCCCTGGAAGCCGGCAATCACCGCCACCTGGCCCTCACCGAAACGCTTGACCAGGAAGGAGCCGTCGATGTCGAGGATGCGCGCCGCGCCATGCGCATTGTCGGTCTTGATCGGGATCTGCCAGCCCTGCCAGGACCGTGCATGGATGCCCATATTCTGCAGCGTGATCGCCAGAAGACCGGCCGTGACCTGCTCGCCGGAAGCAACAACAGCGTCATATTCGCGCGCGTCGTGCATCGGCGAGGCTTCGCGTGTCCAGGCGACCAGCTCGTTAGTCTTGCCGGCCATGGCCGAGACCACCACGGCAACGTCGTGACCGGCATCGACCTCGCGTTTGACATGACGCGCCACATTGCGGATGCGGGCGATGTCGGCGACCGAGGTTCCGCCGAATTTCATCACGATGCGCGCCATGGAAGCGAAATGCCTTTGACTGAAGCCGGTTCGAGGCCGGAACGAGAGGAAACGCCGGTTTAAGCCCGGCGCCGGAATGCGCGGCCTCCTTAGCCAAAACAGCAAGGCTTCGCAAGCGAGCGCGTCTGTCAGCGGTCCGGCACCGTCTATCCTGACAGAATCTTGTCGCCGATATGCCACACGATTGATGAAACGGCCCGTTGGAGATTGTCATGACCGAAATCCTGGAAATCGTCACCTTCCGCCTCAAGCCCGGCACCGAAGCCGGTTTTATCGCCAATGACGGGGCCAGACCGACTGGCTCACCCGGCAGCCGGGCTTCCTCAGCCGGCATCTCGGCCGGCGTGAGGATGGAAGCTGGGTGGACGGCGTGCGCTGGCAGAGCATGGAACAGGCCCAGGCGGCGGCCGACCGCATCATGGCCGAGACCGGCGACAGCGAGGCCATGCAGGCGATCGAGCCGGCCAGCGTCGCCATGAGCCATGCCAAAATTGTCCTATCGCGGAGGTCCGACACCCGCTCATACCTTCCGGCGGGCAACCGGCTCAGGCAGCGCTTTGCCATAGGCCCGGACAATCGAGGACGAAACCGGCCGACGAGACCGTCAGGATGGCCTCATAGCCAAAGGCCGGCGCGGCATAGGCGTAGCGGTTTTCGTCAAGCCGCCGATAGGTCTGGTCGAGGCGCGTGAGCCTGAGCTCGGGAAAAGCCAGGTAGGCGGCGGGAGCCGGCGTCGCCATGCCGATGCCAAGATTGAAGCGGCGGACCGCTACCAGGTTCGTGGCCGGCGTGAAGCCAAGGTCGATATCGACGAGGCCCGCGACCTCGGCGTGGCCCACGCCGTTCAGCATCCACTGGCCATCGGCAAGCCGCTCGATCTCGCAATGCAGCTCCTGCGCGCCGACAAAACCGTCGACGCACGCGGAGCGTGTGCTCCAGCCGACATCGCATTCCACCGCATAGGCGAGGCTGCAGGCCCTACCGTCATGGGCGAAGAGTGCATGGCCCTCGAGGCGCCAACCCCGGTCGGTCGCGCTGAGCAGGCAGGCATCATGGCCCTCAAGATCGAGACGGCGCCAGAGGATCGATGAGTGGGGTTGCATGATCGGGCCTCCTTCCTGGACATCATGCCTTCCATTCGTCCGACATGGCGATCGCGTTTCCGCGGCGGCCGGATCAAGCTGCCATGTGCTGACATCCGACGACAACCGGCATGCGCGGATGCTTGCTGGCAACGCGTGTGGCAGCAGCCGAAAACCCTGCCTTGACTTTTGGCGCCAAGGACCCGACTTCCTAGCGTTCCACAGCGCCGCGCGTCCTTCGGGACGCGCAGAGGACGCTGTGGCACTTTGACTTTGCGCATGATCGGCACGGATTTTCGGGGTCGTGCGCTGGAGAGCCGCCTATGCCAGAGCCCCGCCGATCGACCATCGATGCCGGAGAAGTCGAGCGCTTTTCCGCCCTTGCCGCCGAATGGTGGAACCCGAACGGCAAGTTCCGTCCGCTCCACAAGCTCAATCCGGTGCGGCTTGCCTATATCCGCGACCAGGTGGCGGCGCGTTTCGGCCGCGATCCGCGCGCTGCGCGACCTTTCGAAGGCCTGCGCTTCCTCGACATCGGCTGCGGCGGCGGGCTTTTATGCGAGCCGATGGCCAGGCTTGGCGCCGAAGTGGTCGGCGCCGACGCTTCCGCGACCAACATCGAAGTGGCGAAGCTGCACGCGGCGGAGGCCGGCGTCAGTGTCGATTATCGCGCCACCACGGCCGAGGCGCTGGCCGATGCCGGCGAGACCTTCGACGTCGTCCTCAACATGGAGGTGGTCGAGCATGTCGCCGATGTCGACCTGTTCCTCGCCAAATGCGCCCAGATGGTCCGTCCCGGCGGCATCATGTTCGTCGCCACCATCAACCGCACGCTGAAAGCGCTCGGCCTTGCCATCATCGGCGCCGAATATATCCTGCGCTGGCTGCCGCGCGGCACGCATCACTTCGGCAAGCTGGTGCGGCCGGAGGAACTGGAAAAGGCGCTGGGCGCCGCCGGGCTCAGGGTGATCGACCGCACCGGCGTCATCTATCATCCGCTGGCCGACCGCTGGCAGAAGTCCAGGGACATGGACGTTAACTACATGGTGCTGGCCGAGAAAGCCTCGGTCTGATCGCGTCAGACCTCAGGCTTCCAAGGTCCGATGGTACCCCGCCAATAGGACCAGCCGGCGGCAAGGAGGATCAGCCCCGCGACGCCGCCGGCTCGATCCGAGCCGGCGCAGGCGCGCCGGCCTGGCTTTGCGCCTTGGTCGTGATGAAGACGCCGGCGGTGATGATGGCCGCCCCCAGCCAGGTCAGAAGCCGGTAATGCTCGCCCAGGAACAGCGTGCCGGCGAACAGGCCGACGGCCGCCGCGACATAGCCGATCTGGCTGAGATAGACCGGGCCGCCGACCGCCTGCAGGCGAAAGAAGAAGGCGAACATCGCCGAGGCCGACGCAACCTGGCCGACGACGACAAGCGGCACGGCGCCGAGCGGAGCGAAGGCTTGCGTACCCAAAAAGCCGACGATGCCGATTAGAAGCAGCGTGGCCGAGGCCAGATGGCTGCCGACCGCCAACTCGATAGGCCCGGTGCCTTCCGGCCAGTCGACGGTGCGGTAGATGTTGCCGGCGGCAAGGCTGACCGGGATGAGCAAGCCGACCGCGACCCAGAAATAGTCGGCCGGCTGACCGGCCTCGCCGCGGGTGAGCGCGACCATCACCGCGCCGACGAAGCCGACGGCGATGCCGACAACGCCAAGCAGATTGGGGCGCCTGACACCGAGCAGGATCGAAAACACCAGTGTGATGACCGGCGACAGCGTGAACATAATGCCGGTGTAGCCGGCGCCGAGATGCGGGATAGCCGAAAACATCAACAGATTAGGGATGGCGTAGGAAATCGCCGCGGTGACAAAGAAGTAGCGCAGCTTGTGCGGTGTCAGCCGGATGCGTTCGCCGCGCAGAAGAAGCGCAAGCAACAGCACGCCGCCGGCGCCCAGCGAGATGACGAAGGCCCAGACCATGGCCGGTACGCCGGCAGCGGTGGCGAGCTTGCCGAACGGCAGCGTCATGCCGAGCAGACTACCGGTCACGACCAGAAGGCCAATCGCGGAATCCCAGAGAAATTTCATCGGGCTGTCCTGTCGCTGCGTGACCGCTTGGCGGCCGGTTCTTCTTGCGATAATATAGCGTAAAGATTCTTTATGTCAAGATACTTTGCGGTGAGCAATATGGATCGAGCGGGCAGGGCCATGGAACAGTGGCGGCGGGAGCGGCCGGATCTCGACGTGTCGCCGATGGGCGTCATCGGGCGCCTGAACGAAGCCTCCGCGCTCATCGCGCGCGACCGGCTGGCGCCGGTCTTCGCCCGCTTCGGTTTGCAATCCGGCGAATTCGACGTGCTGGCGACATTGCGCCGTTCCGGCGCGCCTTACGCGCTGACGCCGACCGAGCTCTATGAGGCGACGATGGTCACGTCCGGCGCCATGACCGCCCGGCTCGACCGCCTGGAAAAGGCCGGACTGATCCAGCGCGCGCCGCACCCCAGCGACAGGCGAGGTGTCGTCGTCGCGCTCACTGCTAAAGGCCGCGAGCTCGCCGACGAGGCCCTTGCGGCCCATGTCGCCAACGAGCACCAGATCCTTTCAGGTCTGACGGGCGAAGACCGGGAAGTGCTGGCGAAACTGCTGGAAAAACTGATCGTCAGCTTGAGCTCGCCGTCCTAGTTCCGGTCGTCCGGAAAGCTCGGGATCGGCATGAACTCGATGCCGTCCTCGACAAGGCTTTGCGCCTCCTCCGGCGTCGCTTCGCCATAGATGCCGCGCGGGTCGGTCTCGCCGAAATGGATCTTGCGCGCTTCCTCTGCGAACTTGTCGCCGACATAGTCGGCATTCTCGCGCACCTTCTCGGCCAGCGCCTTCAACTGAGCCAGCGCCTGCCTCTGTGCCTCGCCCATGGCCAAGGCGACCTTCTCTCGGCTGCGGGACGTGGAGACGGCCGGCGCCATCAGCGCCTTCTCGACCTTGTGCGAGCCGCAGCTCGGGCAATCGACAAAGCCGCGCTTCTTCTGGGTATCGAAATCGTCATTGCTGCGGAACCAGGCTTCGAATTCATGCTCGTTTTCGCAGATCAGGGAAAAACGGATCAAGAGGCAGCACCCCTGAGACGCGGCGCTTCGCTTGTCCCCGCATTCACGGTGAAATCCCGCGCATTCTTCA
The DNA here is from genome assembly GCF_020165075.1 of Mesorhizobium sp. CA4. Lineage (NCBI taxonomy): Bacteria > Pseudomonadati > Pseudomonadota > Alphaproteobacteria > Hyphomicrobiales > Phyllobacteriaceae > Mesorhizobium > Mesorhizobium sp. CA4. Next base: position 8,067 of record NZ_JAIUHK010000055.1, on the reverse strand, counting down.
GATTGGGGATCTTGCGGCGCGCGGCAAGCGACTGGGCCGGATCGATCTCGGCGACGATCACGCCTGGCTCGTCATGCGCGGCCTCGGCGACGATGCGCCCCCACGGATCGACGATCAGCGAATGGCCATAGGTCTCGCGCCCGTCCTCATGCAGGCCGCCTTGCGCGGCGGCGATGACATAGGCGCCGTTCTCGATGGCGCGGGCGCGCAGCAGCACATGCCAATGCGCCTCCCCGGTCTGGCGCGTGAAAGCGGCGGGCACCGTCAGCACCTCGGCCCCGGCCATCGCCTCGGCGCGGAACAGCTGCGGAAAGCGCAGGTCGTAGCAGACGGCAAAGCCCAGCCTCGTTCCGTTGATCTCGGTCACGGCCGCTTCCGTTCCCGGTTCGTAAGACGCGGATTCGCGCCAGCTCTCGCCATTGTCGAGATCGACATCGAACATATGGATCTTGTCGTAGCCGGCGATCAGCTGGCCGTCAGGTGAAAACAGGAACGCCCGGTTGGCGAGCTTGCCGTCGGCGCGCCGGATCGCCGTCGAGCCGATATGCAGATAGATGCCGAGCTCCTTCGCCAGCCTGCGCGCGGTGGCGACGACCACGTCCTTGTCCTCGGTGGTGAAGGCGGCTGTCCCCGCCTGCTTGTCGCGGATCAGCGCGCCGGTCATTTCCGGCGTCTGCACATAGGTGGCGCCCTGATGTGCGGCATCGCGGACCAGCTTTTCCATGCCGGCCGCATTGCGCTCCGGGCTGGTCCCCGAACGCATCTGCACCGCCGCCGCCTTGAAAACGCCCATGATCAAACCCTCGCTCCGTTTGCAAGCAGCGCGTCCAGCCGGCCCTGCGACTCCAATTCATGGAGGTCATCGCAGCCGCCGACATGCGTGCCGCCGATGAATATCTGCGGAAAGGTGGTGCGCCCATGCGCCCGTGAAATCATTTCCTGGCGCAATTCCGGCGAGAATGAAGCGTCGTGCTCAGTATAGGTCACGCCCTTGCGCTCGAGCAACCGCTTGGCGGCCGTGCAATAACCGCACATCATACGCGTATAGATCGTCACATCGACCATCGATCAGCAATCCTGCCTGTGCACATCGCTTATCAGTTGCGCGAAGGCGACATGCACCAAAACAACAACTTAAGCACTATATAGTTGCAGACTCATCGGCCCGGAAGTCCCCCGGCAGGACGCGCGCGAAGGTCAGCACGTCGACCGCGCCGGCGCCGCCCCTCTTCAGCGCCTTGGCCACAGCCCGCACCGTGGCGCCGGTGGTGTAGACATCGTCCACGACCAGCAGCCGGCGGCCCGCTATCTCGATTTCACCTTCCGGCGGCACGCGAAAGGCGGCGCGCACATTCTCCTCGCGCTCGTGCCGTTCGAGCCCCACCTGCTGGCGCGTCAGCCTCACGCGCCTGATCGCGGAGGGCGAAAAGGGCAGCCCACCGAGTTTTGCAACGGCCCGTCCGAGCTCCGCCGATTGGTTGAACTGGCGCCGGAAGAAGCGTCGCCAATGCAGCGGCACCGGCACGACCAGCTCGGCCTCCGCGATCAGCTCCGCGCCGGCACGCATCATCCACTTCGCCATCCAGGGCGCGAGGTCGGTGCGATCCTGATATTTCAGCCCTTGCACCATCTGCCGCGCGACGCCCGAATAGATGACAGCGGCCCGCGCCCGCTCGAAGGGCGGCGGATCGGCGATCGCCTCAGCGGAAAGAAACCCTTCGCCCATGTCGTGGGTGAAGGGCGTGCCCATCACCGGGCACCAGGGTTTTTCCAGCAGTCTGAGCTTCGGCCAACAGGCGCCGCACAAGACGCCGGGCTGCGACACATGGCGACGGCAGCCTGCGCAAACCGGCGGGAACAACAGACGCACCGGCCAGGCCAGCGCCTGCCGGGCCATATCCTGGACCGCTATGGTCTTGATCTTGTGCACCGGATCGGCCACGTGAAAGGAAACCCGCGCTACCTTAACACCACTGCGGCATGTGCGGACAACAGGAAGCTTTTCATTGCAGCCCTTGATTGACACTGAGCTCTGGCTCGCGCGCAAGCGCCGGGCGCTCGCGCGCCCCGTCGAAGGCTCCGATTTCCTGATGCGCCGCGCCGCGGAGGATCTTGCCGACCGGCTGGGTGCCGTCGAACGCCGCTTCGACAGGGCGGCCGCGCTGTTCTGTCAGACGTCGGGGGCGGCGGACGTGCTTGCCGACAGCGGCAAGGTCGGCGAGATCGTGCGCGTCGAGATGGACGACGCGCTTCTGGCCGGCAGCCCCGGCCTGGTGGCGCCGCCGGAAACCGTGCCGTTCGAGGAAGGCAGCCTCGATCTCGTCGTTTCCCTGCTCTCGTTGCACGCGATGAACGACATTCCCGGCGTGCTCGCGCAAATCCGCCGGGCGCTGAAACCGGACGGCCTGTTCCTGGGCGCTCTCGCCGGCGCGGGCACGTTGGCTGAATTGCGCGAAAGCATGCTTGCGGCCGAGACGGAGCTGTACGGCGGCGCAAGCCCGCGCATCCTTCCCTTCACCGACGTGCGCGACGCGGGCGCGCTGTTGCAGCGCGCCGGCCTGGCCTTGCCTGTCGCCGATGTCGAAACGGTCGCGGTGCGCTACGACACGCTGTTCGATCTCGCTGCCGATCTGCGCGCGATGGGCGAAACCAGCGTTCTCGTCGATCGCAGCCGCCGGCCGGCCGGCAGACGGCTCTTTGCCCGCGCCGCGGAAATCTATGCGGAACGGTTCTCGGACCCGGACGGCCGTGTGCGCGCGAGTTTTTCGGTTGTCTGGATGTCCGGCTGGGCGCCCGACGCCTCGCAGCAAAAACCGCTCAGGCCAGGATCGGCCAAGGTTTCGCTGAAAACTGTCCTGGAGGACGTGCGGAAGCGTTGACTGCCGCCTCTGATTGCCTGACCGGCACGCTCAGGGGGAGAAAGCTTGGACCAGTCTGCTGTTGTTATCGCTAAACAACCACTGGAGCGCATCCGCCGCCTTGCCGACCCCGCCGATGATCACGAGCGACAGCACCGTGACGATTAGGCCATATTCGATAGCCGTGGCGCCCGTCTCATCTTTAATGAATTGCTGCAGCAGGTTCTTCATGGCCATCACCCCTTATGCAGAAATTCTAATGTCCTACCCGTTAAGAAAGGTTAACGGTAAAAGCTTAACAGCGAATGAAATGCCGCTGTGCCAAAAAATCATTAACCAAGTCAGCACTCGCCGCTGCGGCTGCCATCATTGCGGATGACGCAGATTGAACTGGGCAATGGCTGCAGCACGCTACGGCGCAGCGTATATGTATTGAGGCGATGGCCGATCGATCCGGTCGCCGTCATATCGAGCCCGCCGGCGAAGCCATCGCGGGCGCTTTGCGGCCGGGTCTGGTTGTCCAGGAAAGGCGTTGCGATCAGCGCCAGCGCCACCGCGGCCGAGCCGAAGAGAAGCGTGACCCGCAGGATACCCATGCCGGCGTCCACGACGCGGAAGCCTCGGTCGGGCCGGATCGAGTGCCAGTCTCTTTCAAGGCTCATGCCGTGTTTCCCAATCATCGACGATATCGCCGCGCGAAACGGCCTCGGGCAATTTTTCACGTCGAGATAAATCTTGCATTAACGCTGGCTACGCAGCCCCGGCAAACGTGCGAAAACATTCACCGTTTCCGGGCAACGGCGAGCTGCGGCGAAGTCGGCCGTGAATCTACAAAAGATCGATGAGGAACTGGATCAGCGGCGCGTCGGCCGGGGGCATCGGATAGTCGCGCATCTGCCGCGGCCTGACCCATTTGAGCCCCTGCCCTTCCCTGGGCTGCGCGATCCCGCGGAAGCGGCGGCAGACGTAGAGCGGCATCAGGAGATGAAAATCGTCATAGGAGTGGCTGGCGAAGGTGAGCGGCGCAAGGCACGGAATCTCGGTCTCGATACCGAGCTCCTCATGCAATTCGCGGATCAGGCACTCCTCCGGCGTCTCGCCGGGCTCGACCTTGCCGCCTGGAAACTCCCACAGGCCGGCAAGCTGCTTGCCTTCCGGGCGCTGCGCCAGGAGCACGCGCCGGTCGGTGTCGACCAGCGCGCAGGCGGCGACCAGGAGCAGGCGCTTTCCGGTTGGCTTGACCTCGCTCATGCGCCCGGCGGCCGTCGATAGTGGTAGCGATAGACTTCCTCGAAGCCGAGCGACCGGTAGAGCGAAAGCGCCGGTAGGTTGCCGGCCTCGACCTGCAGCCAGGCCTCGCGCGCGCCGCGCAGCCGCGCCCATTTCAGCGCCGACAGGATGAGATTGCGGCCATGGCCCTTGTTGCGCGCCGCCTTTTCGGTGGCGACCTCGAACAGACCTGCGAGGTCGCCGTCGTGGACGCAGATCAGCGTCGCCAGCGGCTCGTTGCCGTCTTCGAGCGCGAACAGCCCCGCCTCCGGCTGGATGGCGCCGATGACCTCGGACAGGCCGGGCCGCAGCGAGGCGTCCGAGCCGCTCGTCCTCAGCGACGCGCCGATGAAGCGGCTGATGTCCTTGAGCGGTATCTGGTCCATGGCTGCGCCAAGCTCAAGCTCCTTCAGCGGCAGCCGCATGACCAGGGATTCGTCAAACCTGTTCCAGCCGGCCTTGTCGAGATGCGCGGACAGCACCTGCCCCGACAGCGGCGACATGCGAAAGGTCAGCGGCCGGCCATAGGCATCGAAGCGCCTCGCGGCGCGGCCGATGCGCTCCTCGATGGCGTGCGTGTCGCCCGGATCGAGCGGATTGACCGAGTTCAGGCGTTTGGCTGGGTGCCCGGCCGTGAGCCGCACCACCCAGGTCCCGTCATAATGAACCGCCGCCGCCGGCCAGGCGCGAAAACCCGCCGCCTCGTAGCGGCGCACGACCGCCAGCACGCTTGCCGGATGCCTGGACACCGGCGCCATCAACTCCGGTAATCGCCGTTGATGGCGACATATTCCTTGGTGAGGTCGCAGGTCCACACCGTCGCCTTGCCGCGGCCGATGCCGAGATCGGCGCGGATGCGGATGTCGTCGCGCTTCATATAGGCCGAGGTCGCTTCCTCCGAATAAGCCGGATCGCGCTCACCCTCATGCGCCAGGCGATTGTCGCCGAACCAGATCGACAGCCGGTCGCGGTCGGCCGGCTCGCCGGCCTTGCCGACGGCCATGACCACGCGGCCCCAATTGGCGTCCTCGCCCGCGACCGCCGTCTTGACCAGCGGCGAATTGGCGATCGAGAGTGCGATCCGCTTGGCCGAACGCGCCGATTTGGCGCCGGTGACGGTAACTTCGACCTGCTTGCGCGCGCCCTCGCCGTCACGCACCACTTGCAGCGCCAGCGACTTCAGCACCTTGCCGAGCGCCCGGCGGAACGCGCCGATCCGCGCATCCTTCGGATCGCTGATCGACGGCGCGCCGCGCGCGGCGGCCTTGCCGGTGGCGAAGAAAAGCAGCGTGTCGCTGGTCGAGGTGTCGCTGTCGACGGTCACCGCATTGAAGGTCTTGGCCGTACCGCGCGACAACAGGTCCTGCAGCACGGGGGCTGCGATCGGCGCGTCGGTGGCGATGAAGGACAGCATCGTCGCCATGTCGGGCGCGATCATGCCCGCGCCCTTGGCGATGCCGTTGATGGTGACGTCGGTATCGCCGAGTTTGACCGTCGCCGTCGCCACTTTCGGATAGGTGTCCGTGGTCATGATGGCTTTCGCCGCCTCGGTCCACAAATCCGGCTTGCCGTTCTTGACCAGGCCGGCCAGCAGATGGCTGAATTTGGTGGTGTCGAGCGGCTCGCCGATGACGCCGGTCGAGGCCAGAAACACTTCGCTCTGCGAACATCCCGCGGCCTTGGCTGCCGCCTCACCGGTCAACGCGGTCGAAGCCTTGCCCTTCTTGCCGGTGAAGGCGTTGGCGTTGCCTGAATTGACCACCAGCACGCGCGCCTTGCCGGCGGGCAGGTTCTGGCGGCAGAAGTCGACCGGCGCCGACGGACATTTCGACCTGGTGAACACGCCGGCGACAGCCGTGCCCGGATCGAAGACCATGGCCAGCAGATCGGTTCTGTTCCGGTACTTGATGCCGGCTTCGGCGGTCGCGATGCGCACACCTTCGATGGCCGGCATCTTCGGATACTTCTTCGGTGCGAGCGGCGAAATCGTAGCGAACATCGAGACCCCGGAGCGGCAGAACACGAAAGGAAGGCCGGTTTGCCCGATAGCGCGCGCCGGCGCAAGGGGCGTTCTGGCCGTGCCTTCGCGGCGTGGCCGGGGGCTTTGCGGTTGGAAACGCGTCGTTTCGTTTCATCGCCGAAGCCAATATGATCGGCGGCAGATTCACCGGCTAAGGAAGACCTCGATGGGCGAAACCGCCGTTCGCGGGCGCAAGTCGATCGGCGCGAAACGCAATCCCGAAAGCGCCGATGCCATCATCAACGCCGCCGAGGCGGTGCTGCGCGAGGCCGGCTATGCCGGCTTCTCGATCGAGGCCGTCGCCCGGCGGGCGCGGGCCGGCAAACCGACCATCTACCGCTGGTGGCCGAGCAAGGCGGCGCTGCTGATCGAGATCTACCAGCGGCAGAAGCGCGTCGAGACGCCCGACACCGGGAACATCGAGGACGATCTGGCCGGCTTCCTCGAAAATCTGTTCGCGCATTGGCGCGACACCCCGTCGGGCAACATCTTCCGCTCGCTGATCGCAGAGGCGCAGTCGGACGAGGCTGCCGCGGCTGCACTTGCCGAATATTCGAAAGGGCGCCGCAGCCACACCGGCCGGATGATCGAGCGCGCCAAGGCGCGGGGCGAGGTGGCGGCCGATGTCGATGCCGGGATCGTCGCCGACCTGATCGCTTCCTTCGCCTGGCGGCATCTGCTGACCGAACGGCTCGACGAGGACGTGGCGGCGATCCGCGCGGCCGTGCGCTATATCGCGCGGGGAATAGTGACTGCCTGAGCCGGAAAAGCAAAGGGCGCCCGAAGGCGCCCTTGCAGGATTACCCAGCCGGTAGCGGATTACTTGCTGCCTTCCAGCGCGTCGACGTCCTTCTTGAGCTTCTCGTCCGGAATCTCGACCTTGGCGGCTCCGCGCAGGTCCTTGACCATGGCGAAATACTTGTCGCGGATCACCGCCTGCTTGGCTTGGTCCTTGACGTCGTCGAAGGCCGGCGGCTGCTTGGCGCGCTTGTCCTCGAGCTTGATGACGTGCCAGCCGAATTGCGTCTGCACCGGCTCCTTCGTGTACTTGCCGACGTCGAGCGCCAAGGCCGCCTTGTCGAATTCCGGCACCATCTGGCCCGGTCCGAACCAGCCGAGATCGCCGCCATTGGTTTTGCCCGAGGGGTCATTGGTGTGCTCGTTGGCGAGCTTCTGGAAGTCGGCGCCGCCGTCGAGCTGCTTGATGATCGCCTCGGCCTCTTCCTTCGTCTTCACAAGGATGTGACGCGCATGCACTTCGTTGACCGGCGGCGTGTTGGCGATCTCCTGGTCGTAGCGGGCGCGCACTTCAGCATCGGTCACCTTGTCGACCACTTCCTTCTCGACCACCTCGCCATGCAGGGCGCGCGCCTGCAGGAAAGCCATGCGGCGCTGGAAGTCGGCGTCCTTGTCGAGCCCCGCATCAACCGCCTTCTTGGCCATGACGCGGATTTCGATCGCCGCCGAAAGGGCGGCCGCGCGGCGCTGGTCGGGCGGCAGTTGCGCGAACTGCTGCGACAGTTCGCCTTCGGCGAGCTGAAGATCGGCCTCGGTCAGCTTCTCGCCATTGATAGTGGCGACCACGGCATTGGGATCGACCGGCTTTGCGGGCGCAGCCGTGGGCGCGGCTGCATCCGGCTTGGTCTCCTGCGCCATCAGCGGCGACAGGCAAAGAGCCGAGAGCCCGAAGGCCAGACCGAGACTGGCGAGCGAGGCGCGGCGGAACGACAGGGACATCGAGATAAACTCCAAGGGGATTGCCAATAAGGATCGCGTGAGCGAAAGGGTTCCAGATCAGTCGGATTGTGGCGGAATTTGGCGCCGCCCATAGGGCTAACGCGGCGTGTCGGTAGCTAATCAAGTTGTCCGGTTTGGTAGCACATCATTTGTCCGCTTCAGTTTGCGTCGAAGCGGTTCACG
>NZ_JAIUHK010000054.1:0-30998 GCF_020165075.1 Mesorhizobium sp. CA4 | reverse complement strand
CGATGAGCCAGGCTTTCAGGGTTGCCGCGAAATTCGAGAACTCTTTCTTGCTGTTCCATGCGAGGCAGAAAACCAACCCGGTCCCGCTTGGACAAACCTGAGCTTACCCGCCTCTATCAGCGAGTCCCGCCACCACCCGTCCATTGAGTGCAACAAAAGCAACATCGACCTTCCCAGCTTGCGACGGAGGGAGTTCGGACTCCTCCATTTTCCCCAGCACTTTTATTTACCCAGTCGCCGAGCTTGCCATTCTTGTACGGGCTTTCCCGCCCCTGCCAGACCATGCCCTCCAGCCCATCTTTTCGATGGCTTCGAAGAATTCCGCGCCGTCGCCCTCGACGTGCTCGCACTATTACATGAACCTCTTCGACCTCCGCAGCGATTGGCTGTTGGACAGTTGCAACCCAGGCAGCGGAAGTCGCCGCCGAATCGACTGAGGCGAACGTTGCCGTGAGACGCATTTACTTTGGCGACGCCGTTTTGCCGATGACGCCGATCGCTCTGACCGACGACGATTTTTATAGAAGCTTCTCCATGGCTCCTGAAGCGGTGCTTGAGCTTTGGCGACATCGATCTGTGGTCCGTTTATCGCCCCGTTGCCTAGCTTCAGCGGCAGATCTCTCTTCCGCAGACGCCGACAGCGCCGCCGTAATCTGTCGCAGTGAAACTACTCCGAGAGGCTGACCGTTTTCGCTCGTGACGACGCCCATGTCGTAACACGAATCAGTAAGCGCCTTTGCGACCACCTCAAGCGTCGAGCCTGACTTCAACTGAGGCAGCGACCCGCTCTCGAATCGGGTTGCGGGATCCATGACAGCATCAACTCGTATGAAACGCCCACGATTGACGTCCTTGACGAACCTCGCGATGTAGTCGTCTGCGGGGTTCAAGAGGATATTCTGACTGTCGCCCTGCTGGACAATCGACCCATCCCGCAAGATGACGATGCGATCTCCCAGTCTGAGCGCCTCGTCCAGATCGTGGGTTATGAAGACGATAGTCTTCTTGAGCTCCGACTGCAGTTCCAGCAGCATCGTCTGCATATCTGTCCTGATCAGTGGGTCGAGAGCCGAATATGCCTCGTCCATAAGGAGGATCGACGCGTCGTTGCTGAGTGCTCGCGCGAGCCCTACCCGTTGCTGCATGCCACCCGACAATTCGTGAGGATAGCGCGTCTCGAACCCAAGGAGGCCTACGCGGTCAACCCAGCGCATGCCGATTTGGCGGCACTTCGCTGCCTCGACTCCTCTGACCTCCAGCCCGAATGTCACGTTGTCGATGACCGTCCTATGCGGCAGGAGGCCAAATCGCTGGAACACCATCGCCGTCTTGTTTCGGCGGAATTCGCGCAGTTCCAGCTCGGACATCTCGATAATGTTGCGCCCGTCAATGATGATCGAGCCGGAAGTCGGCTCGATCAGGCGGTTAATATGGCGGATCAGCGTGGATTTGCCGGAACCGGACAGCCCCATGACGACCTGGATTTTCCCAGCGGACATGGAAATGTTGATGTTGTTCAGCCCTAAAATATGCCCGTTCGCTCTTGCGAGGTCGGCCTTCGAAAGTCCTTCCCTCACAGATTCGATGTATCGCTCCGGAGATCTGCCAAATATCTTGTACAGGTCACGAATCTCAATCGACGCGTCGTTTCTATTCATGCGCTGCACCTTGATGTCTTTGCAGCCTGTGCCCATAGGCCTGGCTGATGCGGTCGAAAATAATTGCGATGCCGACGATGGCAAAACCATTGAGTATACCTTGCGTGAAGTACTGGTTGGCGATGGCTTGCAGGACGTTCAGGCCGAGTCCCTGCACTCCAATCATCGAAGCGATGACAACCATGCCAAGCGCCATCATGATCGTCTGATTGATGCCGGCCATGATCGTCGGCATGGCAAGCGGCAACTGCACCTTCCAGAGCTTCTGCCCTCGCGAACAGCCATAGGCATCGGCTGCTTCCAATACCTCCTTGTCGACCAGACGAATGCCGAGATCGGTGAGGCGGATGATCGGCGGGATCGCATAGATCACCACCGCGATGAATCCAGGCACGCGCCCGATGCCCAGGAGCATCACGACCGGAATAAGATAGACGAAGGGCGGCATGGTCTGCATGACGTCAAGCACCGTCTGCACGACCCCGCCCACATGCTTGAAGCGGTTCATCAGTATGCCTAGCGGCATGCCTATGGCGATGGAGAAGACCGTCGCGGCGAACACGAGCGAAATTGTCTTCATCGCGTCCTGCCACAAGCCAAGAAGGCCTATCGCGATCAGCGTTCCCACGACGCCAGCAACCACACTCCATTTACGTGCCGCTATCCAAGCGATCAAGGCCAGTGCAAGGACAACGAGCGGCCAGGGTGCACGCGAAACTACATCCTCGAGGAAGATCAGGACACGCTGCAGCGGATAAAAGAAATTCTCGATCGAGTCACCGTAGACGCGCGTGAGGTTCCTAAGAGAACCGTCGATTGCCCGTTTGATGACCAACAGGAATTCAGGCTCCAATTGAGGAAATTTGAATAGCCAATCCATATCGCGGTGCCCTATCGTGAGTGCCCTATCGACGGCGCGGTCATGACGCACTGAGAATTTGCCAGCGACTTGGTGCGCGGAGACCAAACGTTGCTCTCCCAAGGTCGAGAGCTTACATGTACGATATGTGGATATCGTTGGGGTACGCAGGTGCGGGCCTCGAGCAAACCTCTCGAAACCCGCACTTGCAAGTCGGCAGAACTTAGAGCGCGGCCTTGACCTTTTCGGCAACGTCAGCGGAGACCCACTTGGTCCAGACTTCCGGCATGTTCTTAATGAACCACTTGGCGCCGTCGGCTCCGCTGGCCTGGTTCTCGGTCATCCACAGCATCACCTTGCCGACTTCAGCCTGCGTCCAGCTGCGCTTGCCGAAATACTCCATTACCTGGTCCACACCGCCACGCTGCAGGTATTTGCTGCTGGCCAAGGTCACCATTTCGGCTGGCTTCCAATAATTCGGCTTAGGATCCGGGCAGTCCTGCTTCGTGGTGCAGTGTGTCCACTCGGCGTCGTCGTGCGCGGGGCCTTCTAGACGGACCATCGGGTACTTCACCAGAAGTGAAGTCGGAGCCCAGTAGGAAGCGATGAAGCCCTGCTTCTGCTCGTACGCTTTGGCGATCGCGCCGTCGAGAGCTGCTGCCGACCCGGTCGGGACCAGTTCAAAGCCCTTCTTCTCGGCCTCAAAGGCCTTGAAAAGTTGCGACGTCACGACTGTATCGCCCCAACCCTGTGGGCCCTGGAGAATCCCGCCTTTGGACGGATCCTCCGGAGCCGGAAAGAGGTCTGGATGCTTCAAGGCGTCATCCACAGTTTTGATATCGGGATGAGCGTCCGCAACGTACTTGGGAATGTACCAGCCAGAATTCTGGCCGTCGCTGATCGCCGTTCCAATTTGGCTGATGCGTTTCTCTTCAGCGCCTTTCTTGTAGACGTCCCCGAGCAGGCTGGGCGTTGATTCCGGGGAAATGTCAGGTTGGCCCTTCTCGATCATTGCCGTGATGGTTGGCACAGTATCGCCTGCAACGGTGGTTGCACTGCAACCATAGCCGTTGTTGAGGATGAACTGGTCGACATAGGACATGGCCTCGGCGGACTGCCAGCTGAAAACTGCCAGCGTAACGTCTCCGCAAGCCGCGTGAGCTGCACTGCCACCTAGCAGAGTCCCAAGGATGGCAGCGGGACATATTAGGCGTCTCATGTGTTCTCCTCTTATTAGGCGTGGCTTATTGACATATGGCACCGACCCCACGCTGCCCGGCGAAAATAAACCCTCTGCAGAACTTAAGACCTCGAGAGCGTCTTTTGCTCCGGGCTATGCGAGATTTGGCGAAATCTCCGGTTCTCTTCTTCTGACAAAGTCATCAAGAGCTTCCCGCTTCGCAATATCGAGCGGCGGCGGTTCGTACTGCCTCAGGAGCGACTCCGCCTTCTCTGCCGCCCGAACTGGAAGATCTTTGCGGCCATTGGCAACCCATTGCTCGTAGGCCTCGTAGTTCAGGATCTCGGGCGCGATAAATGCGTCCTGGAAATATTTCAGTGTGAACGCGTCACCCAGGTAGTGCCCGCCCGGGCCAACGCGACGCATGGCCTCCATCCCCTCCTCGAGCCGGTCGAAGTTTACGCCCGCAGCGTATTTGGCCATGAGCAGGTTCTGCTCGCCATCGGTCACCAGCTTGGCCAGGCAATGAACCATGCCAGCCTCGTCCCAACCCCCGGCATGCAAGAGCAGGTTGGCGTTCGCGGTGACGGCAGCCATGTAGGAGGTGGCGGATTCATAACCGGACTGAGCATCAAATGTCTTCGCGGACGATTGCGACGCCGTGGTTCGCCATGGAATGTTGTACCTGCGAGCAAGTTGGCCGACGATGGCATTCAGCTGGCTGACTTCGGGCATCCCTGACATCGGGGCGCCTGACTTCATCGACACCGAAACTGAATACTGTCCATAAATCGTTTTGGTGCCGGGCGCGACGAGTTGGGTGTAGGCTACGCCTGCAACGGCCTCGGCATTCAGTTGCACAACGGTGGATATCACGTCGGCGGGTGTATTCGCCGCCCCAAGGACAAATGGTGAAATCAACACCACCTGGTTGGCCAGCGCGAAGACCCGTAGGCCCTCAAGCATGGTGGCGTCCCAAACCAGGGGCGAGTTTCCGGAGACCTGACCCCACAATACGGCATTTTCGTCCATAAAGTCCTGACCGTAGACGATGCGAGCCATGGCCATGCAGTCTTCGGCTCGTCCCTGCCCGGTGGTCAGGCCGTTGGTGGCCAGATCGATCTCGACAAAATTGCTGTGGGAGATGTGCAGGTGCCGCCACGGCACCGGGATATCTGTGGGCTCGCAAGCAAAACCGGTGCCCATGTGAAAGCCTGGGCTCATCTGGATGAGCTTGTTGATTTTCCGTAGGTCGGCAATCGTTGAAAAACGCCGAGTCCCATCGAGATCGCGGATGTTGGGGGCGCCCTGCATCGGACAGAACGTCAGGGTGTCCACTCCGATCTCGAACCGGGTATTGTCTCCGCGGCCTGTCATCTCGAAACGGGAAGGCGCTTTCGCCAGAAGGGACTCGATCAGTTCGCCGTCGATGTGTACGCGCTGGCCGCGAACGTCAGCGCCCGCCTCCTTCCACTGCGCAAGTGCGAGCTCGTCGCGAAAATCGATGCCAATTTCCCTCAAAACAGTTAGCGAGGCCTGATGGATGTGCTCCAGCTGATCGGCGCTCACCAGTTCCACGGGTCGCAGTCCATAGCGTATCGTTGACAAACGCGGCGCGACTGCATTCTCGCGGGCTGCCTTACGGCTTGCGCGCCCGCGGCGTTTTTCAATTATGAGGTTCTCGGTCATCATCTCACCACTTCGCAAGGCGCCTAACCGGACGCGTTTCACTTGCCGCCCTCCAGCAAGGCGGCGAGTGCGGCAAGCAGCTCGCCTTTCATGGTTTGATCGATTGGCCGCAACGGCTTCCTAACATTGCCGGTGCCGAAACCTCGATGGTGCGCGGCGGCAATGACACACGGGACATAGTCGTGGGTCCAAATGTGCAGCATGGCCGGAAGCATGCGCTTCCACGATGCTAACGCGTCCGCATATCGGCCTTCGGCGATATGTCCATAAAGTGCGACGGACTCGAGAGGGGCAAAGTTGGCCCCTCCCCATATTGCGCCGACGGCTCCCGCCATCAGCGCGTAGACGGTTGTCGTGTCGCAGCCGTTGAGGACCTTTCCGCCGGCCTGAAGGTAGCGTTGATGTGTGGTGAGGTCACCGGCGCTGTCTTTGATGTAGTTGAAGTTTCTGAGGCCGTTGAGCCGAAGATAGAGATCAGGCGAAACGCTGATGCCCGTCGCTTGCGGGATGTTGTAGCCGATGATGTCGACTCCAACTTGATCGTCGATTCCCCGGTAGAATTCAAGGAGACCGTTATCATCGGAGGGTCCCTCCAAATACGGCGGCAGTATCATGAGCGCGTTCGCGCCGAACGTCTCAGCCCTCTTCGAACGGCGGATGACTTCATCAAAATTGAGGGCCGAGCTTTGACATATGACATTGCAGCGGCCGGCGATCTGGCGGATACCAATACGATAGAGTTCATCGCACTCCTCTTCGGTCAGGTAGGGGTGTTGTCCGGTGCCGGATCCTAAAACCAGACCCTGAACGCCCGCTTCGACATATTGGTCGATCAGGCGTTCCCAAGTCTCGTAGTCTACGAATCCTGCCTCGTTGAAAGGAGTCTGCATAGCAAGATTGATGCCGGCAAGGTTCGCCATCTTTTGTTTCCCCTATACTTCCAGTCCTGCCTTTTTGAGACGATATGCCGTGGTCATTCGAACCCCGATTTCCGTGACCAGCTTCGGGTAGCCCCTATTCGGAGCCGGGCGAGCCCTCAGTATGTCGATGGTGCGGGAGCTCATTCCAAGCGCGAACTCTGCCAGCGCCTTACCGAAGGCCGCTCCGCGCGACACGCCCGTGCCATTGCAGAAGCCGGTGCCATAGACATTGGTGGCCAGTTCGCCGAAGATCATGCCGTTGTTCTGGGCCAGCGTCATCATTCCTCCCCAGCTGTGCTCGTACCCGATCGGCGCCAGTTCGGGATAACGACGTTCGAAGGCGATCTGGTGCGTGCGTTTGGCCCACTCGAGGTCAGCGCGCGAGGCCTTGAAGTCTCGCGCATAGCTGTAGACGTTTCTCAGAAAGAGCCGATTGTCGACCGTGCGCCGGAGCGTGGTGCCGAAGCTGTCGGCGGGGATGACGCCGAAAGTCCGCCTGGCACCCAATATGGTCGATTCCTTCTCCGTCAACGGTCGGGTGAGGCTTGCGAAAGTGTAGAGCGGAATTGCGGTTTCATCGAAGAAGCCGAATTTCGTCATATAGCCAGTGTTGCAAAGATATATCTTGCTGGCCCTGATGGCGCCGCCCGGGGTCTGGCAGACGTGGCGCGAATTCGAGTTATCGGGATTGTTGCTGTACTCGACGTCCGTGATAGGCGTATTCTCGTAAATCGAGCAGTTGCCCGGAAGCGCTCGGGCCGCGCCATACATATATTTTGCAGGTTGCAGCAGGACGGTCCCTGGCGCAAATAGCGCCTTGATGTAATGCAGAGAGCCGGTAATAGATTGAATCTCTTGCTTATCCACCCAAAAATAAGTCTGGCCAAGGTTATCAAGGGCTTGCGCGAACATTCTTAGGTTCGCTTCGCCATGGGCCGTTGCGGCGCTGTGGTACTTGCCTTCAGGACTCCAGTCGCACTTTACACCCAGTTCCTCGACTGACCTCCTGATATAAGCCAGACCTTCCTGGTTGATCTCGTACTCTTCATTGTTGCCTCTGATGTCTTCGGCAAAGTGCTTGTTGCGCGGATTGTGGGCGAGGTCGATGGCGAAGCCGGCGCATCTGCCCGCGGCATTGTTTCCGATCCTGCCGGCATCGACGAGTACGACGGAAGAGTCGGGATCCAGTTCGGCCAGACGGCGAGCACAATGCAGCCCCATCCAACCGCCTCCGATGACCAAATGATCGCACGAAACGTCTTTCGTAAGCGTATTTGCGGGCTCAACCGGTCCCATCGTGGCGAACCAGCCCGATACAGACAGTTCAGGATGTACAGTCGGCACTCGCAAGGCGATATCCACCTGATCGTTGAAGGAACGAGTGGCCATGCTGTCATTTCTGCAGAATTTCGGTAGACGGGAAAGAATCTCCGTGACATGAATGCCAATCATGTCTGGCTGCGCAGCAAGGCTGGTGCTCCGCGGCGCCGACCGGGTCGAATGAAGCCGGGTTGACCGTTGACGTCCGAGCTGGGACGGCGGCGTGCTGATTAGCGGCTACCTGGCGTTGACCATCAAGAGCTTTCCGTTGATCTCGTTCCAGGGGACAATTTCAATCCAGGGGGAGCAGCTATGCCTGGAGAAATTCGGACGATCAGCCGGCGTCATGGTTGATTTCTGCGCCTATTTACGAAGCTACCGTAAGGCTGTCGTCCGCCCGGCGTAAATGACCGGGATGCATGACGAAAACACAATTCGCGCTATGATGCGCCCAGTCAGCATTCATGGAGACTCACTTTGGCTGATCACATTAATATTCAGCAGATCCTTCTTGAGCTTTCTGCGCTGGAGCGTTCGTTGAATGATCCTGCCACATTGAGATTCCTTAGAAGTTCGGCACAGGAGAACACGATTAAGACATTCGGGCGAAAGATCACGAACGGCTGGGAAGAGGCGTTGGATGAGGCGCTCCGCGGCGTGAGAAATATCTCGAACAATCGCCGAGTTTACAGCCACGCAACTGACCGAGGTGGGATAGGCCAAACTCAGCCCATCCTCCCCGGATGTTACCCGTTGCCGGCAATCAGTCCGCCAAATTCGACGCCTTGAAGCAGCGGCTTCACCCCCGAGGGTGTTGGAGCAACGGCCACGCAACAGTTCGAATTGCACAAGATTGCCGAGTGCCTCGGGTGAGTGCGAGGACCTTGGTAGTCATGCCGCTTTTTGGGCGCCCTGTGGCTTGGCTCTGAGCTACCGCTGAGGACAAGGCGCGAAGCATGAGCACATGGTTCTTGGCGTCGACCTGGGCACGAACAATTGCAACATTGTCGCTCGATGCAGATGGATCATAGTCGTGTGACCGCGGATCCGTCGCGAAGAGGTGAGTGCGAAAGGTTGCTATCGGTCATGCGGAGGTCTGCCGCAAGCTTTGCCGGCAACGGGTTCGACGGCGCCGTGCGTCGCTCGCAAGGGAGCCCATGACGTTCAAACCGCCTGACAACTGACACAGCCAAAGCTAGAATAGTCGGCGTCGTCTCGCTACGAAGGGGAACTGTATTGGGGGGCAGGACAATTTCGATTTCGTCTCGCGTCAGCTTTCTTGCGACTCGATGAAATTGAGCAGGTGAGAATTCTCAGCTGACAGTTGGACTGGCCCCGCTGACGCTGACCTCTTCAACCGAAATTCACAGCCCGTCCAAACGCTCGGAGATACGGCGCGCCGCACCCATGACCTCCTGTGCGTACGCTTTCATTGTGCGCGACTTCATCCGGCTCGCAGGCCCCGAGACACCTATTGCCGCCTCGACTTTTCCTAGAATCCGGATTGGAGCCGCGACTCCGCAGACGGACTCGCGCCATTCTCCCTGGTTAATAGCGTAACCCTGAGCTCGGACCTTTTCGAGTTCTGCAAGCAGGCTGGTGCGCGATGCATGTGTGTTCGGCGTGAATGCCTTGAGATCGTCGCAAATGGCCTCAATCTCCGCGGCCGGCAGGTAGGCGATGAGCGCTTTGCCAGTTGCCACCGCGTAGCAAGGCGCCCTTCCCCCGACCGTGGTATAAGCACGAACCGGCTCCGGACTGTCGATCTTGTCGATGTAGAGCACCTCGCGCCCTTGCAGAACCGAAAGGTGAACCGTCTCGCGGGTCTTTGCAGCGAGTTCCCCCAAAATTGCTTCCGCTCCGGCCTTGATGTCGAACTTGTCCATTACACGCCGGCCGAGCTCCCAGAGTTTAAGTGAAGGCGCATACCGGCCAAAGGCCGGGTCGCGGCGAAGGTATCCGGCAGCCTCGAGGGTTTTGAGGATGCGATGCACGTTGCTTTTCGGCAGGCTCAACTCATGAGCCAATGCCGTAACACCGCTATCCTCTCCGGAAGTGACGATCACCTCCAAAGCGCGCAGACCCTTCAACAATGTCTTGTCCATCTACCGGCCCCTCACCGATCCGCGCTTCATCTGTCGCTTCCGAAGCTCTCGGTGACGATCTCTCTCACTCCAGATACAGCCGAAAGCGCTGCAATACAATTACGCAGTTGCCGCGCGCCGCTCGCTCGCGACGCGTTCTACATAGCCACGGACCCGCTCCTTTAATCCAGGACGTGCAGCGGAACGGACCAGAGCAGCGAGTGCGCGGTCATCGTCAGCAACGGAGATCTGCGAACGCAGCATCGCCGCCGTCCTTTCGTCGACCCGAGCGACTTTCGCTGCTTCATCGGCGATAAGCTGGCCGATCTGCTCTTCGGTTTCCAGTATCGCCGTCACCAATCCGATCCCAAGCGCCTCTTCAGCGCCGATAGGCTTTCCGGATAGAGCGAGGCGGCGCGCCGCGTCCCGGCCCACGAGAGATGCCAACCGCGCAGTCCCCAGAACCAGACCGAAACCCGATCCCGGAAACGCAAACTGCGCACCCCGCAGAGCAACCCGCGTTTCACAAGCCGCAAACAGGTCTGCGCCGGCGCCATAACAGCGTCCCCGTCCAATTGCGATGCTGGCGATGGGCAAGGAATGAACCATCTGAAGCACCGCCTCGATACGAACAAATCGAAGCAGAAGCGTGGCATCGGACTCGCTTTCAATATCCGACAGATCGAAGCCCGTGCAGAAATGCTTTCCGGCGCCGTCGATAACCAAGAGTCGCGACTTGCCTTGAACCGCAGTTCTGATCGCGCGATCGAGTTCTTCTATCAAGCTCGCACTCAACGCGTTTCCTTTTTCGGGACGAGATAGGGTGACGCTCGCGCGGCACTCGTCACGAACTACCACGATTCCTTGTCTTTCGCTCATCAATCATCCTCTTACAATGTCCGCTCATTGATAAACAATGCAGCGCTTAAAGCTGTCCGCTGGACAATCAAGCGCCAAACGATTATTCTCACATAATAGAACACCGGTCTACATATTAGAACATGGAAATTGATAATGTCGGAGCGAGCGCTTCCCCTTGAAGGCGTGAAGGTCGTCGAATTCTGTCAGGTGGCCGCCGGTCCGTTCTGCGGAATGCTGCTGGCCGACTTCGGCGCAGATGTCGTGAAGGTCGAGAATGTCGACGGTGGCGATGGAATGCGCCAATGGCCTCCGTTGACGAGCGGCTTCAGCGAGAATTTCGCCTCTCTCAACCGCAACAAGCGCTCGATTGCTCTGAACCTCAAAGCGCCGGAGCAAAGAGAGGTTGCGCTGCAGCTATGCCGCAAAGCCAATGTCGTTGTCGAAAACAACCGCCCCGGTGTCATGGCGCGCCTTGGGCTCGGATTTGACGACATCCGTCACCTCAATCCCTCGGTCATCTACGCTTCGATCTCCGGCTTCGGGCAGATCGGGCCACGTTCGAATGAAGGCGGTTTCGACGTCACTATCCAGGCCATCAGCGGCATCATGAGCGTCACCGGAGAACCCGACGGCGGCACCGTGAAATGCGGTGTTCCCGTGAGCGATTTCGCGACCGGGCTCTACGCCGCTTTTTCTATCGCGAGCGCGTTGCGCCAGGCTGAGCAGGAAGGCCTTGGAAGGTACATCGATGTGTCTCTCCTCGGATCAAGTCTTGGCATCTCTGCTCTCCAGACATCGGAGTATTTCGGCACGGGTGTCTCCCCGCGAAAGCTCGGAGCGGCGCACCCGCGAAACGCGCCATATCAGGCATTCCGCGCAATGGACGGATCTTTCGTTATGGCGGCAGGCAATGACAAATTATGGGTATCGGTATGCGAAGTCGTCGGGCTGCCCGAGCTTCTCGCCGACGCCCGCTTCGGCACGAATTCCCTGCGCGCAGCCAACCAGGCAGCGTTGAGCGCCCTTCTCGGAGACGTCTTCATAGCACGTTCCGTCGAAAGCTGGCTGGATGCCTTCCGCGCCTCTGGCGTCCCATGCGCACCGATAAACGATTTCGCTACGGCACTCGCCGATCCCCAGGTGGCCGCAATGGGTTGGGTCGAGCGGATCACCTTGCCGGGTGGCGACACGACCAATACGTTTGGCTGTCCAGTTCGCCTGGACGGCCTGTCCCCACGTATTCGGCGCGGACCACCGGCGCTCGGGGAGCACACTTCCGAGATTATGGAGGCCCTGCAGAAGGCTAAGAAGCCCAAGAGGTTGGCCTCTTGAGCATACAACCCTTCAAGGATTTCGTCCGCTCGCTCACCGAACTGGCTGACAGGAATGCGCGCGAAGAATGTATGCTCTCAGCAGCGCAGCCGCTCATGATGGACCTCCTGCAAAACGATTGCTGGCTGCCCGACGATTTTGCCCGCGCGGACCCGGAGAAGTATACGCAGTACCTGCTTCATTGTGACCCGCTGGAGCGATTTTCAATCGTCAGTTTCGTCTGGGGTCCGGGCCACGAAACTCCCATTCACGACCATACAGTCTGGGGCCTGCTGGGTGTGCTGCGAGGCTGCGAAATCTCTCAGCGCTATATCGAAGGCGATGGCGGACTTCACACGCAAGGGGGATTGGAATACCTCGAAAGCGGTGCGATCGACATGGTGTCGCCGACGATCGGAGACATCCATAAGGTCTGGAACGGCATGAAGGAGCGCGCTTCGGTCTCCATCCATGTCTATGGCGGAAACATTGGCCGTATCAGTCGTCACGCTTTTGGCAATGACGGGTCTCGTAAGGATTTCGTCAGCGGCTACTCATCCCCGGTGATACCCAACATCTGGTGCAGGTAAATCCGAGGGGATCTCTGCGAATGCCCTCGCGCGGCGGCGGCATGCGCAGTGACGCGTTCATCAACAGCAACAGAAAGAACTGAATTGATGCTCAACTGGAAAGAATATCGCGGTGCCGTCGTGAAGCGAGTCGGGGACCTGCGCAGCTTGGTCCCCGAAGTTATGAAAGGCTATGCGGCGCTGGCCACTTCAGGCGAAAAGTCCGCACATCTGGACGGCAAAACACGCGAGATGATCGCACTTGCAGTCGCAGTCACGACGCGTTGCGACGGTTGTATCGCCAGCCACGTTGAGGCCGCTATCAAGCATGGCGCGACACGCGAGGAACTGGCCGAGGCTTTGGGCGTCGCGATCGCCCTCAATGCAGGCGCCGCCCTTGTATACTCGGCCAGAACGCTCGACGCATTCGAGCAGCTGTCGGCTTGACCGGAAGAGGTCTGGGAAGGCTGGCCAACCTGATTGGGCGAACATCAACGCGCCGGCGATAACTCCACCTAGTCGCAGCGTATCGGAGGAGAGACGCTGCGCAAGGGTTTGCCAGAGTTTTGGTCTGAACTCACCAATAAGTCGTGCCGAGGTTTTATGCCATACGATCAGAAAAAAACGGTAGAGGCGATTCGTGCTTTCGAGAAGGGCGAGATCGTTGTCGTAACTGACGACGACGGACGTGAAAACGAGGGTGACTTAATCGTCGCAGCTGTTCACTGCACACCTGAAAAGATGGCGTTCATTGTACGTCACACGTCGGGCATCGTCTGTACACCGATGCCGCGCGAGGAAGCCAAACGCCTCAATCTTACGGCAATGGTTGCGGAGAACGACTCAGCGCACACAACTGCGTTCACCGTCTCGGTTGATTTTAAGCACGGCACGACTACCGGAATCTCTGCTGAAGATCGAACGCTGACTGCTCGGAATCTGGCCAATCGCAATGTTGGCCCGTCCGATTTTGTAAGGCCTGGTCATATCTTTCCACTTGTCGCTCGCGAGGGTGGGGTCCTCATGCGCTCGGGTCACACCGAAGCGGCGGTCGATCTGTGCAAGCTTGCGAACCTGCCCCCGATCGGCGTCATTTGCGAACTGGTCAATGACGACGGGACAGTGACCCGTGGCCCGCAGGTTGCGCGTTTTGCAGAGAAACACGGTCTAAGACAGTTATCGGTCGCGGATCTGATAGCATATCGCCAGCGCAAGGAGACGCTGGTCGAACGAATCGCATCGTCAGAAATCCACACGCTGGGCGGCAAGGCAATGGCGCACACGTACGCGGTTCGGTGGGACAGAATGCATCATTTGGCCGTCGTCTTCGGCGATATCCGCGACGGCGAGAACGTGCCTGTCCGCCTCCATCAGGAGAATGTACTTGATGATGTTTTTGGAGCGGTTGAGCGGCTCCATGAAATTACGCGTGAAATGGGAAAGCGAAAACGGGGTGTCATAGTCTATCTTCGCGAGGGCTCCGTCGGGGTCGGAATTACCGAAAGGCCGGCCCTTAGGCCTGGCGAGGCCCATGACCAAGCTCAAAAGCGAGAAAGCGAATGGCGGGAGATCGGGCTGGGAGCTCAGATACTTAAGGACCTGGGTATCAGTTCCATCAATCTCATCACCTCGCGCGAGCGCCACTATGTCGGCCTGGAGGGGTTTGGCATGGCAATCGTCAGCACAAAGATCACGTAATGCGCGTCGCGATCGACAGCCGTACGAATGTGGCGGCATTTCCGGTTTGACCCGGCGGTCAACACTGCGTCTCGGTCCGTCACAAAAATAGGAGACTCGGATGTCAGGTAGCCATCACCACCACCATGATCATGATCATCACGATGGACTTGACCACGGACACGGCGAACCGCGCTGGAAGCACGACGGCGTCCGCGTGATCAAGGGTGATCGGCTCGATTCGAACACCGCGCAGACGCCAGGCATGTTCCGTCAGGCTGCAATCAACCATGCCCGCGTTGGCGCTCAAAAAATCTGGGCAGGCACGGTCGCCATCGAGCCCAACGCCAAGACCGGCGTCCACCACCACGGTGCGCTGGAAAGCGTTATTTTCGTGCTGCGCGGGAAGGCGCGCATGCGCTGGGGCGACAAGCTTGAGTTTGTTGCCGAAGCCGAGCCGGGCGACTTCATCTTCGTGCCGCCCTACGTACCGCATCAGGAGATCAACGCCGATCCAAACCAAGTGCTTGAGTGCGTGCTGGTACGTTCCGACAACGAAGCCGTCGTTGTCAACATAACCGATGTCGATCCTGTCGAGAAACCCGAAGAGGTTTACTGGGTGGACCCGATTCACAAGCATCCGTGATACGAGTATCGGCGCCTTATGTAGGGCGGACTGCTCCTGTGCGCACTTTGCCTACCGGGCCGAGCCTGCGCCTTGCCGAACGCTTGCGTGATCGCGAACGGAAAGGAAGGGACCGTTTGGCACATCGAGAAGAGTTCTTGGCTTTTCTGTAAGCCTGGAGATACGCAGCGCGGCCGAGTTCAACGCGCTAACATCGTCTTTCTCCCTGCGGAGGGCGGCATGAACCTCCTCTCCAAGTATAGCTTCGATCTGCGGAAATCTCGGTGTGGCAGGCCGGTGCTGGGTGTGCAGAAGACCCTTATGGGCTAGGTCATGGATGAAACTCAACACCCTCGAGCTGGCCTTCATTTCCGAGTCGGTTGCAAAGCGCGGCGCCATCGGCAGGCCATGCTCTCGCTGTTGGTCGGATTTCGCGGAGATTAGCCAACCTACGGCTTCGATGGCAAGTCGGGCGCGTTCCTTCGGCAGGTTCGTCGGAATGGCCAACAGGAAGCCGCTTAACGGCGATGCCCGTGTTCCGCCGAACGCAACTGGCTGCAGCAGATATTTGACGCGCGCCTTGATCAGGGACCGAATGTCGTATTCGAGTCGCGTGGCGCGCATCGACCATATATAGCCCATAGCGGCCTGGCCAGACATGAAAACATCGAGCGAATCGTCCCAAGCGGATTTGAGGATCGTCGGCGGCGAGATTTCGATCAAGCGATGCATGTAGCCGAGCGTGCGATGACCGGCATCGGACACTATGACGTCTGCGAGTTCTTCTTCTTGAAGTCGCTTACGCAAAAGGCCGGTGCGCGGTCCACGTGCCAAAAGAGGCGAGCCGCCCGCGGCGGCCATCAGCGCCATGAAACTCTGCGCCACTGGCGTTCCAGGGCCGGCGTCCCAAACGATACCGTATCGTCCCGGTCCCGCAAGCTTGCGCCCGGCCGCGATCACCTCGTCGAAGGTCTTTGGATATTTCAGCCCAGCCTCTTCGAAAAGGTCCGAGCGCGCGGCAAAAGTGTTGACGCTACAGTAGATCGGAACGCCATAATTCTTGCCATTCCACTGGCCGAGCGATTTAATGTCCGCATCCGCCACAGACGAGGCATAACCCGACTGATCCAACAGGTCGGCGATTGGCTGGATCACGTTGCTTTCAGCGAGGTCACCCAACCAGGACAGGTTGACGCTAACGATGTCGTAGCGCGAGACCGCTCGCTTGCTGTTCTCGATAAGCTCGCGCCTCATCTCCGCGCATTGATGTAGGTGGAAGCTACTCGTGGACCCAAGATTGCTGCGGAAATCAGTCCAGACATTGCGCAGTGCAGCGAAATAAGGGTCATCGTTTACCAGAAACTGCAGTTCCCCGCGGTTGGATGCCGCGCTTGTAAGCTTGCTCGGCGGAACGAATTGCGAAGCCCGCGCTTCGCCGAAGTAATACTCATCCTCGCTTTCCCCCGGGCAACGCGCGCCGATGGCTTCGGCGAAGACAGACTTCATTTCGCGGGCGTAAGTCTCGAACGCCTTCATCATCCCGTCGCTGGGATGGAGAGAATGTGTCTTCTTCGACTTGCCTCGGACGGACCGGACGATGAGACCTTGGCTGATTAGCGACCGAATAAACCGGCGAGACGTCGCGTAGGGCAAGCCCGTCACGCTGCACAACGAAGTAATAGTCACTGCCTTCTTCACATACTCGCTTCTCACGAGATGCGTGACAGTGTTCCAGAAAGGCCGATCATCACGATCGGGCATTGCGCGATCGAAGGCCCCATAAACCCTTTCGATCAATTTGACGACGCGTAACACCTCAAGCTCATTCATGGCATACTCATCTCTCGTGCGTTTGGCATGGTTAGAGAATGTTCCTGTCCGAAGACCGTATGTTCCCTCCGGGAACATTCTTTTAGCCCAATGCGGCCGGCAGGACTTTCCATCGAGACACTGTTCTGCATGTTGATACGGCATTCCAAATATTGCACCGTTAGGGCGACTCGTCAAAGAAATCGTTTCCTATTCAGGTGCCAATCCAGGAATTGACGTGAGCCTACCCCGTCCGGAACTCGCGCTTCGACACATCGGGGAGGATGGATGTCGCGGCCTATGATCACCGCGACCGCCCGCATCTTCTTTCGTTCCGTCGGCTCGGGCGTCAGTGGCGCTGTAGCAGCTCCAGTGCAGACTATCGGGCTCCTAGGGCAGACAGCCCCTACCTGTTCGCGTTGTCCAATCCGGGCGACGTGTGATCAAAATGGCCAATCTGTTAATTGCCACTCGCTCTCTTTGGTCGCACGCTCTACCCGTTAGTCGTTTCACACTCGAGCGGCTTCACACGGGGCTTGCCCGGAATACGCTACGAGCGACCTGCTCGGCAGTCTGACGAAGGAGCTAGCACGTGTTGACCATTCTCAACCACCAGGGTCAGGAGATGGAGCGCGAACTCTTGGCACATTGGTCCAAGCCGAAGGTTGTGACGCCACCAGCAGGCACTCCACGCTGGCAATGGCCGTCCGACATTGACGTACTGTTGACGACTCCGTCAGGCTGGGAAGGTGCGCCAGCCAACCCCGTTCCTGGCTTTGACCGCCTGCGGCTGGTGCAGATGGATACTGTGGGAATCGATCGATATCCCGAATGGCTATTGCACGCTCCCAACGTTGCCAATGCCCGCGGGAGTAATTCGGTGCCGCTGGCTGAATATGTAATGTCAGCAGTCCTTGGTTTTGAAAAGCGCTTCATCGAAGCGCGGATTACCAGACGTGAGGAATGGCGGCATATTCCCATGGGCCAAGTGGAAGACCGCATGATCGGCATTGCGGGCTACGGGGCGGTCGGTCAGGCTATTGCTCACCTCGCCAGAGCCTTCGGTATGCGCATCGCCGCGTTCAAGCGAACTTCCTGGGAACAGCGACCCAAAGGTGTCTTGATCGTCGATTCTATTGGCGAGTTGGCCGAGATTTCTGACCATCTTGTGCTGGCATGCCCGTTGACGCCTGAGACACGGTATCTCGTTGATGGCCGCGTACTGGCGTCGGCACGTCGCGGTATGCATCTGATCAACGTGGCGCGCGGCGGGCTTATCGAGGAGCGCGCGCTATTGAAGGCGCTAAACGACGGCACGGTCGATCGTGCATCGCTCGATGTGACCGAGCCCGAGCCGCTGCCGAGCGGCCATCCTTTCTACACACATCCGAAAGTCAGGCTGACGCCGCATGTCTCGTGGGAAAGCTCCGCCAACAGCGGTCGGATGCGCCGGATCGTGCTCGACAACATTGATGCGCTGATCGATGGCGCGCAGATACGAAATCTCATCGATATCAACCGCGGTTACTAGTGCAGACAACTAGACTTGCGCGCCGAACCCAGACCGGTTGGCGGAGGAACGACCTAACAGCGTGCCAGAGTTCGGCAAGGTTCGGGAAATCAGAGGAAGACAATGATGCACAGCACCAATCCACAGCAGCATCAAAGCAAGCTTCGTGTTCGCGCACGCGATCCAAAACAGAGACCGCAGATGGCCGAAGGCTTGGCGCCGACGGGCGGTATCACGAGCAATGAGGATTTCTTCATCGTGCATCACTATGCGCCGGCGGAGGTCGACGCATCGACCTGGAAGCTGGAACTTAAGGGCGCGACAAAAAGGGCTGTTCTGACGCTTGAGGATCTGCGCAGCCTTCCCCTGCACTCGGTGACTGCCATTGTCGAATGTGCCGGTATGAGCCGCGGCTACCTGCCGGATCCCCGCCCGGGCACCCAGTTTGGCCACGGTATGGTAGGGAAGGCCAAATGGAGCGGACCCAGACTGAAGGACGTTCTGGAGTTTGCTGGCATGCCGCTGGATTTCGTGACGCTGATCGTTCGTGGCGGCGACCAGGGTTTAACGATGCCGGAGAACGAGCATTCTGACTTCGCCAAAGGTTTGCCGCGCGATAAGGTGCTCGACGGCGACACACTGCTCGCGATCAACATGAACGACGAGCCGCTGCCATTTCTGCATGGCGGACCCGCGCGGATGGTCGTGCCGGGATGGTATGGCGTCTGGTGGGTGAAATGGCCGGCTGTCATTGAGCCTTCCGCCGAGGCAAAGTTCGACGGTTTCTGGCAGCATCGTCGCTATACGTTCCAGACGTTGGAAGGTGAACAGGTCGCGGTCGTCACGGATCAGCTGCCGCGTTCGGTGATCGTGTCCCCCTCCGACCGCCAAGTGGTCGAAAAGGGCAAGGTCGGAATCGAGGGCCTGGCCTGGGCGGGCGAGTCGAGAATTGCGAAGGTCGAAGTTTCAATCGACCGCGGTCGCAATTGGACACCGTGTCAGCTCGACGTCGGAAAGGAGCGGTGGGGTTGGACCCGATGGACAGGGACCGTGGAATTTAACGGCCCGACCGGCTTGCATCAGATCGCCGCCCGGGCAACCGACGAAGCGGCGCGCACCCAGGAATGGACGAGTGCCGACAACAAGTTCGGCTATGGCAACAACCGGATCGTATCTGTCAGCGTCGATGTAGTGGCATGATTACAGACCAGCACCGAAAAATGGGGATGGCGCCGCGAACGTAGTTTATCCGAGTTCCCGGATCGGGATCTGGCACATTTCCTGGCGGATCCACACGAGATTTTCGATCCATCTTTGTTAGATTTAATAAATCAGGCCAGGGGCGCCCATGACGAGAAGGCCTGAGACTTGGACTTAAGGCGCCATTTCGTCAGATAAGACACAGTCGGCATAAACGATAGACCCCCCGACAGGCGAAGCAATATATGGGCAGTCAATTCGACTTTTCGGCGGTGGTCAGCGGTGACTATGGCAAGCTATTCGTCATCGGCGTTCAATACACCTTTGTCCTCTTTGGGTTGAGTTGGGTGGTATCCATGTCGGTCGGGACAATCTTGGCGGTTTTGAGCCTCAGCCGCACTAAGGTGCTTCGGTGGCTGGTCGCGGTCTTCGTCGCATATCATCGTAACGTTCCCCTGCTGGTGCAGCTGATGCTTTGGTATTTCGCAATCCCACGCACGCTGCCAACATCTGTCACCAGCGTCATTAATTCGTGGAGGCCTGAAGTGGCATATGCAGTCATCGCGCTCTCGCTCTGCTGCGGGGCCTATATTGCTGAAGACATTCGCAGTGGGCTGCGCGCGATCCCTCGGACCCAGTTCGAAGCTTCACGATCCATAGGCTTCAGTCGGTTTCAGTCTATGCGTTGGGTGATCTTGCCTCAGGCATTTCGCCTGTCCTTGCCGTCACTGATCAACGATACGCTCGACCTATTCAAGAGCACAAGCATCGCGGCGGTAATCGGAGTAGGAGAACTCACCTATCAGATGCGGCTGATCGAGAACGAGACATTCCGCATCTACGAAGTCTTTATCGTCGTTAGCGCGATCTACTTCTCCGTCACCATTCCGTTCATGATCCTGGCTGCCGCGGCGTCCCGCCATGCCGCTTTGTACAGGAAATAGGCTTGATGCTCACGATCGTTCAAGATCACTGGAGCTTTCTGCTTTGGGGTCAATTCCCCGACGGTCCAATAGGAGGACTTGCCCTCACGATTGTCATTGCGGTGATGAGTCTTGCCATCACCTTCCCGTTCGCGGTGTGCATCGCGTTGGCGCGCACCTCCGGATTACCCATGTTGCACTGGCTGTCTACCGGCTATGTCTATGTCGTCCGCGGCCTGCCGATTTTGACGTTCCTTCTGTGGTTGTATTTCCTGTTGCCGCTTTTACTGCCTTTTTCGATAACGCCCTTTTGGACTCTGTTGGCAGCAATCGTTATCTACCAGTCCGCCTATCTGTCGGAGGTCATCCGTGCCGGTATAGAGGGATTGCCGCCCGGCCAGACAGAGGCTGCACGTAGCCTCGGAATGTCGTGGTTCATCGTTACCCGGAAAGTTGTGTTGCCGCAGGCGTTGTACGACGTCCTTCCCGGAATTCTAAACCAGTTCACGATCATTATTAAAGAGTCTTCTCTTGGCTCTGTCATAGCCTTGAATGAGTTGACTTTCCAGGCGGCGCAAGTCGACTCCTTCCTGGTGACAAAATCGTTGAGCATCTATTGTCTTATAGCTCTCGTTTATTTCATGATCTGCTTCTCTCTTTCTTATCTGGTGAAGAATTTGGAGAATCGGATTGCGAATAAGCGGGGAGCGACTCTGACTGGACCGGATAATTTTGGATTTGCGTGATTTCTAAGCGCGCACAACTAGAACGGACAACTTCGTGTCAGACGCAGCGATTGTTTTTGACCAGGTGCAGAAGCGCTTCGGTGACTTCACAGCATTGGCTGGTTTCAGCGAGCGGGTTGGAAAGAATGAGGTGATTATCCTGTGCGGACCCTCTGGATCGGGAAAGTCGACGCTCGTCCGGACGGTCAATCGCCTGGAGACACTGCAAGGCGGACGGGTACTTGTGCACGGACAGGATGTTGCGGAGCATACGGTCAATGTGGATGTGCTCCGGCGCGGAATTGGATTCGTCTTCCAGCAATACAATCTCTTCCCGCACCTGTCGGCGATCGACAATGTGGCGATTGGACTTCGGCGCTTGCTGGGGCAGCCCAAGGACAGTGCTGCCGACCAAGCCCTGGCACTCCTGGCCCGTGTCGGCCTCAAGGAAAAAGCTCATCGCCGTCCGTCAGGTCTTTCTGGCGGAGAACAGCAGCGCGTTGCAATCGCCCGGGCCTTGGCGATGAAACCTACCATACTCTTGTTCGACGAGCCCACCAGTGCTCTGGATCCGCAAATGGCGGGCGAGGTTAGGTCGATCATCAGCTCGTTGGCCGAAGAGGACATGACCATTATGTGCGTGACACATGACATGGGGTTGGCGACATCAATGGCGGACCGTGTCTGGTTTCTCGAGGGTGGCGCGCTGGTGGAATCCGCAGCCGCGAGCGATTTCATTCGGTCGGAAAATCCACGTGTGCGGAACTTTCTTTCGAAAATCCTGCCTCACTGCCGCTAAAGAGGCTGTTTTCGAAAATCGGTTTGCTAGGCGTTCCGTTTGAGGCTGGGTTATGATTCAAGCGTTGGATGTGGACAGAGCCGTGAGAGTGGCCTAGGTCGCCCAAGAAGACCGAGCGCTGCCCGTTCTGATTTGACCGACGAGGAGTGGGAGCAGTTCGCGCCGCTGATCACAAGCCTAGGCGCGGGCGTCCGAAGGACGCTTTGGTAAAGGCGCCCGTCGCTTCGGCGACACGCTTCGACCCTTGGGAGATAGCGGGATCAAGTATTTCGCGCGAGCCACAAAAAGCTAGTTCTTTTGGTGTCTCCGCTCAGCCAATGCTGGCTGAGCGGCGACTCTAGCGCACCTGATTGGTCTTATGGATCAATGCTTCGATCCGTCAGAACGAGCGCTGGAAGCGTAGGATACCGCCGACAGCGTTGCTCTTGCCAGCGGGGATGCCGGTCCAATTGGAACCGTTGCTGTCGTGGTCGTTATGAGCCCAGTCAACTTCGGCCGTGATCGTGAGGCCCGGGACAATCTTGTAGGCGACGTTCGCCGCAAGACCGAATTCCTTAGCCTCATCATAGGATACCTGGAGGTTGAACGAAGTCTTCTCGTTGAACTTGTAGGTGCCGCCGCCCCAGACTGCCCAGTTGCCGCCCCACTGTTTGTAGAAGCCGCGGCCGCCAGCCGGGATTGCCCAGGTCGGGTCGGACAGGTTGTCGTCAGTGCCGTAGCCAGCCATGATGAACAGCGACAGCGCCTCGGTGGCATTCACGTCCAGGCGAACCTTGCCGGCCACTTCCTCGTAGTTGCTGTCATAGGAGACGACGCCAGTGATGGCGCCCCAGCCCTTCGTGTACTTAACGCCGCCGACGACATGCGGAACATAGCTGTCGATCGTGCCTTTGACCCCCGAGCCTTCCTCGAGCGAGATCACGGCGGAAAAGCCAGCGCCAGCGTCGAAGTAGTACTGGACGACGTTGGTGTCGAAATCGCCGTAGGGAACCAGCGTATCGTTGATCACGTTGCCGGCGTAGCCGATGAACGTGTCGAAGGCCGATTCGTCCTTACCGACGCGGAGACCGCCGAGTTGGATCCAGGCAAAATTCAGTGAACTGCTGTTACTGCCGTCGGAATAATTGAAGCGGGTTTCAGTGTAGGTCTTCAAGGTGCCGAGCTCGGTTTCCTGACCAGTCCACGTCTTCAAGGTGAAGCGGGTCTTTTTATGCCAAGTATCATTGGTGCCGTCGTCCTCATGGTCGACCGCACGACGGCCGTCGAACGAGCCTACCTCGCCGGCCGAAGCATCCCAGCGGATGTAGCCACCGATGCGCAGGCAGGTTTCGGTGCCAGGGATGTAGAAGTAGCCTGCGCCGTAAACGTCGCAGATCTTGATGTACTCAGCTGGTTCCGGCTCGTCAACGGTGACGGCATCGGCCGCGCGTGCGCCCGTGACCGCGGCCAAAGCGGCTGCGGAGCCGAGAAGAAGGCTCTTGATGCTCATTTTTTATCTCCAGTCACAAAGATCAAAAAAGGGGTCAGGGCATCTTCTTTGTTAAAAGACAGCGCCCCTCCCCGTTCCCCACGATCGAAAAGGTGCTCGACGCGCTACCTTTTCGCAGTTTGATTGCTATCCATGACGTCTCTAAATGCAATATAAATGCGATGTAATCCACTGTATCTTAAACAACCGTGGCCTTTATGCCACGAAAATCGTGGATATACCGGGCAATTGGCCCATACTGCACATACTATACAATCTGTACAGCTCTCACCTGGTGCCAAATACACTGCGTATTGCGTCGTCGCGCGTGCGGTCCTCAAGAGCCTTCACAGGCTCACAACGGGATTCTCGTCAGCGGCACTTCATGTCGAGGAAAAGTCTCGTGCAGCCCGGATAACTTCTGCAGCCAAATCTTGCCGGAGCATCTCTATGGGAATTCGGCCATCAAGCCGAGATGAAGGGGACGTCAGCCAAATCCACGCCGGTCTGGGATTGGCGATCAAGGAGAGCACTTGTCGTATCCCCGGCGCAGGCCTGCCGTCGATGAACTGGGCTAAGGGAAACACATGCTTGCGCGCGCCCTTCCGCAACGCAACTACATCATTGTGCCGTTGCCACCAATGCAATGTCGAACGCGGTATGCCGAAGTGGTCTTCCAGGTATGTTGGCCCCGCAACCGCACCCGCCCAGTCTTCAATGCGCTGGCTATCGCTTGGCTGATCTCGCGCTTTTACGACTGCGCACCCACGTGCGCCCTCAGTCTGCGGCGTGCGCGGAGCCGTCTCGGGAGGAGTCGCATCGAAACGTCGCTCTGCGTCGGCCGCGAGCCTGCGAACAAATTCAAAGGCCAGGGCAGTCAGATCGTCATGAACGGTTTGTTGATGCGTTGCAGAAACCAAATCGGCGGCTCTGCCTTGCCCTATGTGCGATGCGACTGAACTCCCACCCTTCATAACTTCCGCGAGTTGAGCCAGAACGCGCTGGACTTCCTTTGCAACCAAGCATGAAAACTCGTCCTGGCGAGGTTCATTTCCAAAATCAAATGATTTTGTCACGTGTGACTCCCTGCCGCGTAAGAGCGCGATTGAATTCTGATTTTGGGCTACGATTTCGCCATGGAAGTAAATGCCCCGTATCGATACCGACCCCGGCTACAAGCCGCTGCTCAGCTTCAATTAGTGGGAAGAACGTTCGGCTGGTTAGCATGCTGGCGCCACGCGTGCGCGACCACGAACATCGACGTCGCCCAGCCATGATCCAGGTACCCGTGGGCAGTCTTTTGATGCCAAACAGCCATTGAACCAATTCTCAAACGGACTCTAAGATCGTTACCTATGCCGTGGCTTGGGATCGGGCTACGTTATCCAACATGCCCTGCCCTGTCGGGAGTTATCAATGCCCCGAGCGTAGGCCGGCGGAGACTATCCGCTTGAAGTCAAAGCCAAAGTGACGCTCAGAGCCGAGATCAAATGTAATTTTAACGCCGCCGGGCATGCAGTCTCGGCAGCACCGCGGAGCCACGACAAGACGCAGACCGAATTATCACAGACCGCATCGTCGATGGTCTCACTAGCGGAGCCGAGAGCAGAGAGATCTGCTGCAGCATTGCCTGCTGAGCTTCTCTGATGGGATTGGGGGCCTGATCGCGAATAAAATGCTGCAAAGTTCCGCTCCAACTGATGGCCCCTGTTCGAGTACTAACTTGCCGCAGTCGCCCCTGAGGTCGACATGGCGGAGCACTTCGCCATCTCGAATCGTCACTACCGCGCACTGCCCCTCGGATCCGCGCGGAGACGGCGAATTGCTAATTCAGCATCACTTTCGACCCCCACTTCTAACAGGCCAATAGTGAGAAAACTTGTATGACGAAACACCTACCGCCTTCCCTATCCGGTCTACTTAGTCGTCGAAGCGCTTCTTTATCGGGTTCAGGTAAACGCGCTTCATCGCATCAAAAAGCATCTGTCCAGCATCATGACCGGATGGCACGTTGACCAATTCCAGGATATCTCGTCGGACGTGGAGCAACTCGGCACCGGTCCACATCGCATAGATCTGAGTTTGGCAGGCGCGCTCCAGGTAGTATAGCCGCTCGTAGGCATGGGCAACGGTTTTGCCGAGAACAATAATTCCATGATTGGCAAGAAACAGAACATTTTTCTGACCGAGAACTCGAGCCATCCTCTCGCCCTCGTCTAACGTTGTCGCTTTCCCGTTATAGCTTTCATCGTACGCTATGTCGTTCAAAAAGCCTATTTCGATTTGTCCGATGGCTTTGAGGGAGGGGTCCTTCAGCCGTGTCAAAGCGGTCGCAAAGGGCATGTGAGTATGGAAAACCGCAGCGCATTCAGGACGAGCGCGGTGGATTGGTACATGAATGCAATAACAGGTCGACTCGACGATTCCATCGCCTTTCAGCGTGCTGCCATCAAAGCCTACTTCCAGAAGCTCGCTGGCAGCAGCCTCGCTCCAATGCTGTCCGAAAGGCAGAGAAAGAAAGCGATCCGGCTTGGATTTTGAGTATGCAGTGAGATGGTTGAATATGCCTTCATTCAACTCCTGTGCCGACGCAATTCGATGTGCAGCTGCCAGATCGCTTCGAAGTTGCCACCAGTCCTTGTCGAGACTCGCCGAGGGTGGCGACGCAATAGTATGTTGATCCATTTATAGAACCTCCCTAGAATCATTCATCTCAGCGATTCGAGTGAACTTTTTTCCACATCGCTTGCGTCCACACTTCGAGCGACCCGCTTTCTAATTAATTGGATCACCAAATTTGAACGCGCGTTCCTTCATGATTGGTCCTATCGTTCTGTCGTACATTTTCTGGCCTTCACCAGATTTTTCCAGGTCGACGAGAACCTTGTTGAGATGATCGACCCATGCTGGATCGCCCTTGCGAACGGCGAAGCCGATTTTGGAATAACCAAGATCGCCGTCCAGGATGACATATTTTGCGCTATCGGCGTTCGCCAGGAAGGTTCGCAAGAACAATTCGCCGGACGCAAGGGCATCAACCAATTTCTGCTCTATCGCGACGTAAGCCTGGTTGCCATCATATGAAATAAGTGTGGCCTCCGGGAACCGCTCACGGGTTATCTTTTCAAGAAGCGAACCTTTATTGTTGGCAAAACGTGCGATGCGAAGGCCGTCGAAATTAGTGATGCCTGAATCTTTTCGGACCATGACCTTGAAGTAGTTAGTGAAATACACCGCGCTGAAGTCGACCTGCTCGGCGCGAGCTGCTGTCCAGGTCATCGCTGCTGCGAGAAGATCCACTCGGCCCTGGAGCAAATCCGCAATTCGTGCTTCCGACGCAACCAGTTTGTACTCTACGGGCACACCAAGAGAGTGAGCAACCTTTTCACAAAGCTCGGGTTCTAACCCTTCAATTTTGCCCGTTGTTGGATTTTGCAAGGCGAACCCTGGAGTGACCCCTTGGACTCCACATACAAGTTTTCCGCGTTGCTTGGCATCTTCCATGACGCCAGCGAAGACTCCGGAAATAGTTGCGCCACAAACCATCAGTGCTATTGCTATTTTTTGCAGGTGTTTTTGACCGGAAGCCATTTTTTGTCCCCACTTTTTGAAAACAAGGTTCACAATCTGGAAAACTGCATCAGCCAAGCCGATAATTGATCTGCGGCTTTTTTCTGCAAAGCGGAAAGAAGTTCACTATGGACATCGCGGCTACACGATGTGCCTAGAAGCCGGTCTAGACAGCCGGCAACAAAATAGCTTCAGGCGCAGTTTGTCGCCCAGCGATGGATGCGGTCGCCCCGAGTGCCTATCCGAAGTCGAAGCATCGACCTGCCCAGCTATCAACCTGCTCTATATATGACCCAGTTTTTTCGAGCTACCCGGCAAGATGGATCGCTCGTAGCCTCTAAGAGGCAGACTTCTATCTTGAACTGGCGCTGAATTTCGGGAGGAGCCAATTATCAGACCGCATACCGAGTCAGAACCGATATCAATCGTGTTCTATCTCATCGAGGAGTTCGACTTGCTTGCTTTCGCGTCAGCGGCGGGCATACTTCATCGCGCCAATCGAATTCTCGGATATCAGGCCTATATCTGGCGTACGGCTTCGAACCTGCAGGAAACCGTGACCGCCAGTTGCGGTACACCTGTCCTCGCCGAAATGTCGCTTATGTCCGAGCGAAGGGCGCTTTTGAACGGCTCGCGCCCTTCCATGGTCGTCGTTTGCGCCGGAGACAATGTCGATAACCACAGCACGAGAGGCCTTGAAGCCTGGGTTCGAGAATGTCGGCATCACCGGGTGATATTGGCTGGTCTAGGAACCGGGACGCAGATTCTTGCCAGCTCCGGCGTTCTCGACAACAGGTCTTGTGCCGTTCATTGGCAGTTCCGTCCAAGCTTCAGTGAGCGCTTCATGGATGTGGACGTCCGAACCTCGATCTACACGATCGACGATGGTATCTGGACCTGTTCGGGAAGTTCGGCGTCGCTGGACATGATGCTGCATCTCGTCGGGCAAAAGTTCGGACCGGGGGTTGTCTCTCAGATTTGCGAACAAGCACTAATCGAACGTGGCCGAGGCCCGCAAGAAGCGCAACGGATTCCTTTTGTGAAAGGTGGCCGACTGTCGAACCCAACAGTCGTAAAGCTGATACAGGAGATGGAGCGGACAGCCGGCGACCCCGTCCCGATGAGTAGCCTAGCAAAATTCGTCGGTCGTTCACGCCGCCAGATGGAGCGCCTCTTCCAAAAAGAAATCGGCTGCTCACCAAGCAGGTACTACCTGCTTCTGCGGTTAGAGCGTGCGAAGCTGCTCCTTGTGCAGTCGGACATGCCGATCATCGAGATCGCCGTCGGGTGCGGTTTCGTCTCGGCTTCCCACTTTTCAAAATGTTTTCGCGAGGTGAACGGCGTTACTCCTCAGGCGCTCCGAAGGTCCAACGCGAACGAAAACCGTCGGCTCTTATCCGAGTCCCACGGCGCCGATTCCAAAGTCAGAGCTTTGATATAACGGTCCGTTTCCCAATCAGTATGCGGATGCCGTCATAAAGGCCACTCCGGGTGATCGCGCGATCTGGGCTGCAAGAGTGGCCAACGTCATATTTGTTGTGCGGATGCAATCTCGGCGTCGAATGCTTCCGCCATTAAACGTGCCTTGCGAGGCGACTGTTCGAACGAGGGCTTCGAGGGATTGGCCACACCCGGCAGCCTGGTTTTGCGCCGCTCGCCACGTTACCTCCTATTCGTCCGATGCGGAGAGCGCCGCCGTGATCTGTCGGAGCGAGATTTCACCCAGCGGCCTGCCATCGTATCCGGCCACAAGAAAGGTATCCCGATCAGAGTTGGCCAAGTTCTTCGCCGCTGCCTCCAACGTCGTGCCAAGCGTGATACGGACGAGCGACTTCGGCTCTGACGAGGACAGCGGACTCATGACGGCTTCGACCTTAAGGAACCGGGCGCGGTTCACGTCCTTCACGAACCGCCGGATATAATTGTCCGCAGGCCGGAGAAGGATATCTTGGCTGTCTCCCTGCTGAACGATCGATCCATCGCGGAGGATTACAATGCGGTCGCCCAGCCTCAGCGCCTCGTCGAGGTCGTGGGTGATGAAGACTATTGTCTTCTTTAGTTCAGTTTGGAGCTCCAGCAGCATAGTCTGCATGTCGGTACGGATGAGAGGGTCCAGCGCGGAGTATGCCTCGTCCATGAGAAGGATCGAGGCGTCGTTGCTCAAAGCCCGCGCCAAGCCCACCCGCTGCTGCATGCCTCCGGACAGTTCATGCGGGTATCGTTGCTCGAAACCCCTGCGGCCGACGCGATCGATCCAACGCATCGCCACGTCGCGGGCTTTCGACCTCTCGACGCTTCGGATTTCCAACCCGAAGATGACGTTGTCCATCACGGTACGGTGCGGCAGCAACCCGAACCGTTGGAACACCATGGCGGTCTTGTTGCGGCGGAACTCCCTTAATTCGAGTTCCTTCATATCCAGGACGTTCTGACCGTCGACAATGATGGAGCCCGAGGTCGGCTCGATCAGACGATTGATGTGTCGGATCAGCGTCGACTTTCCCGAGCCAGACAGACCCATCACAACCTGTATCTTGCCGGCGGGCATCTCGATGTTGATGTCGTTGAGGCCGAGAATGCGATTGTGCTTGGCAGCCAGCTCTGACTTCGACATCCCGTTTCGGACGGCTTCGACATACCGATCGGGTGTCGGGCCGAATATCTTGTAGAGATCACGGATCTCGATCTTTGCGCCGCTGCTATTCATCAGCGGAACCCCGATGTTTCTGCATGCGCCGGCCATAGGCCTGGCTTATCCGGTCGAAGATGATCGCTATGCCCACGATGGCGAACCCATTGAAGATTCCCTGGGTGAAGTACTGATTTGCGATCGCCTGAAGGACGTTGAGGCCCAGACCCTGAACGCCGATCATCGAGGCGATTACAACCATGCTGAGAGCCATCATGATGGTCTGGTTGATCCCAGCCATGATAGTCGGAAGCGCCAGTGGCAGTTGCACCTTCCAAAGCTTCTGCTGCCGAGAGCATCCATACGCATCGGCCGCTTCCAACACTTCCTTGTCGACGAGACGGATGCCGAGGTCGGTGAGCCTGATGATAGGAGGTATCGCGTATATCACCACCGCTATAAAGCCGGGTACCCTGCCGATGCCGAGCAGCATGACCACCGGGATAAGATAAACGAATGGAGGCATGGTCTGCATAATGTCAAGGATCGCCTGCATGACCGCGCCGACACGACGGAAGCGGTTCAGGATGATCCCGAGTGGAATACCGATCGCGATGGCGAATATCGTGGCCGCAAATACGAGGGAGATCGTCTTCATCGCCTCCTGCCAAAGTCCGAACAGGCCGATGGCGATCAGGACGCCGATGACCGACAGAACCACCGCGCGGCTTCGCGCGCAGAGCCATGCTATGGTTGCGAGTACGATGATGACGATGGGCCAAGGCGCTCCGGTAGCGACGTTCTCGAAGAAGGTAAGAATGCGCTGTAAAGGAAAGAAGCTGCTTTCGATAGCCGCTCCATAAGCACGCGTGAATGCTCTCAAGGACCCGTCCACGTAGCGCTTTATCGCCAGCAACACCTCGGGATCGAGTTGCGGAAATCTAAAAAGCCAGTCCATTCAGCAATTCCAGTACAATCTCAAGCGGCGTTAACGCAGCGCACACACGGCGACCTGGACAGGACGCCGTGTCGTGAAGTGTGATCGTATCCGCAGCCGATAGGCGGGTGCGCAGGATGCGACCGCCGCGGCGCCAGATGGCTCCGCGACAATCAGCGATTTCAGTTCGCGGCAGCTTTTACTTTTTCTGCGACATCTGCAGATACCCACTTCGTCCAGACTTCAGGCATGTTCTTGATGAACCACTTGGCGCCATCCTCGCCATTTGCCTGATTGTCGGTCATCCAGAGCATGATCTTCCCGACTTCAGCCCGGGTCCAACTGCGTTTGGCGAAATACTCTTTTGCTTCGGCGACGTCGTCGCGCTTCATAAATGCCGCACTTGCGACCGTCACCTCTTCCGCAGGCACCCAGTAATTCACCTTTGGATCGGGGCAATCCGGCTTGGAAGTGCAACGGGTCCATTCTGCTTCGTCATGAGGACCCTGCAGCATCAACATGGGATACTTCACCAGCAGCGATGTCGGCGCCCAGTATCCGGTGATAAAACCCTGCTTCTGCTCATACGCCTTTGTGATGACGCCATCCAGGGCCGCGCCCGATCCGGTGGGGACCAGTACGAAACCCTTCTTGTCCGCCTGGAGAGCCTTGAAC
>NZ_JAIUHK010000053.1:0-32122 GCF_020165075.1 Mesorhizobium sp. CA4 | reverse complement strand
GAAGCTCCTCGTCGTCCTCAACGCCATCATGCGCGACAAAACCGCATTCGCATGAACACAGTTGCCATGCCGTGACGCTAAAGCTTTGGAACGGTTCAGAATTCTGCTCCGCCATGTTCCATATGCGGACGTCACGGAATGGATCCTCGGGTCAGGCCCGAGGATGACGAAGGTGAGGAGGCTACCCCTTAGCCTGCCTTGCCTCGGCGGCCGGCGCGTCCGCATTCCGCCGCTCCGCCCAGCCATCCAGCCAATCGCGGCTCTGCATCTCGACCAGGCGCGAGGCTGTGCGCTCGAATTCGAACACTTCCGTGCCGCGCTTGGCCGTATAGAGCCGTTCGGGCGGCGCCGCGGCGCTCATCACCAGCCGCATGCGGTGGTCGTAGAGCGTGTCGATCAAAAGGATAAAGCGCTTGGCCTCGTTGCGCTTGCCTTCGCCGAGCACCGGCACATGGTCGATGAAAACGGTCGAGAAACGGCCGGCGATCGCCAGATAGTCGCGCGCGCCGAGCGGCTTTTCGCAGAGGTCGGCAAAGGAAAAGCGCGCCGCGTCGCCGGCGGCGCGCGGCACGACAAGCTGGCGGCCTTTCAGCGTCAGCGTCACCTCGCCGGTCGGCTGGCCATGCGTCATCGCCTTCCAGGCCTCGTCGAGCGCGCGCTCGGCCGCGGCGTCGTCCGGCGTGACATAGACCGACTGGCGGTTGAGCTTTTCCTGCCGGTAGTCCTTTTCGGCATCCAGCGCCATCACATGTGCATTGCGCTCGAGCAACGAGATGAACGGCAGGAAGAGCTGGCGGTTCAACCCGTCGCGATAAAGGTTCTCCGGCGCCACATTGGAGGTGGCGACCAGCACCACGCCGTTGGCGAACAGCGCCGAGAACAGGCGCGACAGGATCATCGCGTCGGCAATGTCGGTGACGGAGAATTCGTCGAAGCACAGCACCCAGGCTTCATCGGCGAGCGCCCGCGCCACCGGCGGGATCGGGTCGTCTTCCTTGACCGCGCCTTCCTTGCGCGCCTGCCGGTGCTTCTGGATGCGGTCCTGCACATCGGCCATGAAGTCGTTGAAATGCACGCGGCGCTTACGCCGGACCGGCAACAGCTCGAAGAACATGTCCATCAGCATGGTCTTGCCGCGACCGACGCCGCCATGGATGTAGAGGCCTTTGACCGGCTCGCGCGGCTGACGCTTGGCCGCGAACAGCCAGCCCAGCGCGCTCGATTTATGCGCCAGCCTTTTGGCCGAGATCTCGTCGATCAACCGGTCGAGCGCGGCGACGATCCGCTCCTGCGCCGGGTCGCGTCCGACCGCCCCGCTCTGGACGAGATGGTCGTAGCGCTGCCTGACGGTCGCATGGGTCTGGATACCGTCGCGCAGATGCATGGGTCCGGTCTTTTGCATTTTTTTTGTGCGGAACGCCTGAGGAAGGGCCAGAGTGTGTTGAGATTCAGGTCAGGCCGAGTCGAAAATGGCGGGTTCCGGGAACCGGAGCGGAGCGTACTTGAAGTACGTGAGCACCAGCCTTCGCCGGCCATAGCCTTAATTTAACTGCCACGCCACTCCTAAGTGCTTCGGCCGGCGAAGGCCGGAAGCGCAGGAAGCCGGCATTTGCAGGCCGGTCTCACCTGAATATCAGCACACCCTCACGTTATCTTGTAAGCGAGATCGGTTGCCCGTTGGAAGTCTGGCCGTCGAACTTTTCGCCGCCGGACGAATAGAGCCTGGCCAGCGTGCCGCCATTTTCGTCGTAAAGCGTCAGCTGCTTGCCGGCGACATTCCACGACTTGATGCCGTCGATCGGCGCCGGGCAGTGCAGCGGACCGGCGCGGTAGCCGGCACCGAACTTGGTCTGCGGCGTCGCCACCTTGCAGCTCTGCCCGGAGACATTGACGTTCCACACGCCGGCGACGCTGGCCGCGGTGAGATCGGTGGCGCCGGCGGGCGCCGCGCCGTCCGGCGGCAGCGAGGCGACCTGGGTGTTCTTCGGCGCGGTCGGGAATTGCGACGGATCGGTGGTGCCGGGGGAAGCCGGCGGCGGCAGCTGATTCTGCGTCACCGTCCCGGACGGCGCCGGCGTCAGCGGCGCCGGCTGCTGGTCGTCCATCGACGAGAAGCGCGAGGTCGAGCAGCCGCTCGCAACCAGCGCGGCCAGCGATACGGCCGCAAGGCTGCTCTTCGAAAAGAGGCGGGACCGCGAAAAGGGGCGGGTCATCGAAAAATTCATCAAAACCTCCGTCGGATCCGGCCGGGGGGAGCCATCCGCGTAATCTTCGCTTCACCAAGACGGCGAAGGTGGCAGAATTTCAACCCGATATGGTTAAAATAGGGTTTTCGAGCCGGCTGTTGCAAACTTATCGCAGCGAGCGGTCCGCACCGGGGCGAGCTCGGTGCGGTTACTCAAGCTGTTGAAATATCGCCATTAAATCCGGGCGCTCGGCACGAACACATAGCCGTCCGGGCCGACGATGTAGCATTCGCGCAGTCCATGCGGCTTGTCGATCGAGCCAGCCAGCACGATGTGGCCGAGCGCCGCCGCCTTTTTCTCGACCGCATCCGGATCGGCGCCGTAAAGGCGCAGCTCTATGCCGGCGCCGCGTATCTCGGCGCCGGAAGTGACACCGGTCATCGGGTTGTCGAGATAGGAATGGTCGGCATGCAGCATGAAGACCGAGCCCAGAAGCTCGATCGCCGCGAAATCCTCGTCGGCATAGATGATCCGGGCGCCGAGCACGTCGCGGCAAAAGGCCTCCATCGCCGCCATGTCGGTGACCAGAAGGTTGACGCCAACTCCAAGCGGCAGCGAGCGGCCGAAATCCTCGGCCTTCATCCACGGCGTCTTGGTTCGCTTCATCACCATCGCGGTCATCCCCTCTTTCCCGATCCTAAATGAAGCGGGCTTCGCCCGTTGGCATTCGCCGGCAAAATGCTTGCGCCAGGCGGGCGTGTCCTTATCTCAGGAAAGACCGAGCCGGCGGGAGAGTGAATGGCCGCGAGAAAAAGAACCGCCAACCGCTATTACAGCGGCCCGCCCAGCGATCATTTCGACGGCGCCTTGTTCTTCAACCCCGGCGGCAAGCCGCCCGGGCGCTTCAGCGATCTCCTCAAATGGCAGTTCAGCGGCAAGCGGGCGAAATGGCCGGCCGCCTGGCCAAGCCCCCATCCGCCGGCAAAACCGGACGGACGGGTGGATGGCGGCGCGCTGAGGCTCACTATGGTCGGTCATGCCTCGCTTCTCATCCAGACTGCCGGGTTGAACATCCTGACCGATCCGGTGTGGTCGGAGCGCGCCTCGCCCTTCACCTTTGCCGGCCCGAGAAGGGTCAATGCGCCGGGCATTGCCTTTGCCGACCTGCCGCCGATCGATCTGGTCCTGGTCAGCCACAATCACTATGACCATCTCGACCTCATCACGCTGACGCGGCTGAAGGAGAGCCACGACCCGCTGGTGATCACGCCGCTCGGCAA
Organism: Mesorhizobium sp. CA4; assembly: GCF_020165075.1. Classification (NCBI taxonomy): domain Bacteria; kingdom Pseudomonadati; phylum Pseudomonadota; class Alphaproteobacteria; order Hyphomicrobiales; family Phyllobacteriaceae; genus Mesorhizobium; species Mesorhizobium sp. CA4. Next base: position 28,656 of record NZ_JAIUHK010000053.1, on the reverse strand, counting down.
CGACGCCGTCATCGGCCGCACCGTGCCCGGCATGCGGCTCGGCGTGCATGATTGGGGCGACCGGGTCGACATCGGCGCGGCCGCCATCCATGTCGAGCCGGCGCATCACTGGTCGGCGCGCGGCGGACGCGACCGGCGTATGGCGCTGTGGGCGGGCTTTGTCATCGAAGCGGCGGGCAGCAAGATCTATTTCGCCGGCGACACTGGCTTCCACGACGGCATCAACTACCGGCTGATGGCGCAAAAGCATGGCGGCTTCCGCCTCGCCATCCTGCCGATCGGCGCCTATGAGCCGCGCTGGTTCATGGCGCCGCAGCACCAGAACCCGCAGGAGGCCGTGCAGGGCATGAAGCTGTGCAACGCCGCCTTCGCCGCCGGCTGCCATTGGGGCACCTTCCATCTCACCGACGAGCCGATCGACGAACCGGCGCAGAAACTGGCCGAAGCGCTGGCCGCCGAAGGCCTGCCGCCGGAGCATTTCCGCGCCATGCGGCCCGGTGAAGTCTGGGATATACCGGCCATCTACAAAGGAACCCAAACCCGCCAAACGCGTTGATCGCCGACGCAATTCGCCGGAGCTTCCCATGATCAGATGGATCATCATTCTTCTCATCATTGCCGCCGCCGCGAGCCTGCTCGGCATGCCGGCGCTTGCAGGTGCGGCCGCTACCGGTGCGCGCATCCTCATCGGCATCGTGCTGATCATCTTCCTGCTGATCGTGCTCGGCGTCTTCGCTGTCACGTAGCGCGACCGTTAGGTCGTCGCAGCGCGGCATTTTCGCGGTGACCCGAGAATAGCCGGACTGGTAATTCCCGCCCGTTTCCGCCATATAGCGCCGAAACGGATTGGCCAAACGGATTGGAATGACCGGTTAGATGGCAGGCACCGCCCCCTTCGCCAAGATGAACGGCATCGGCAACGAGATCATCGTTGCCGATATGCGCGGCCGCGCCGACAAGGTGACGGCGGCGGCCGCGATCGCCCTCAATGGTGACGCGGCGACCAAGTTCGACCAGATCATGGCGATTCACGATGCGCGCACGCCGGGCACCGCCTATTATATCGACATCCTGAACTCGGACGGTACCAGCGCGCAGGCCTGCGGCAACGGCACGCGCTGCGTCGTGCAGGCTCTGGCTGCCGAGACCGGACAGAAGCGCTTCACCTTCGAGACCCGTGCCGGCATTTTGAATGCCGAGGAGCATGCCGACGGCCTGATCTCGGTCGACATGGGCAAGCCGCGCTTCGGCTGGCAGGAAATCCCGCTGGCGGAAGAGTTCCGCGACACCCGCATGATTGAGCTGCAGATCGGCCCGATCGACGCGCCGGTGCTGCATTCGCCTTCGGCGGTGTCGATGGGCAACCCGCACGTGATCTTTTGGGTCGACAATGACGTCTGGTCCTACGAGCTCGACCGTTTCGGCCCGCTGCTCGAAAACCATCCGATCTTCCCGGAGCGCGCCAACATCACCATCGCTCAGGTGACTTCACCTGAAACGATGATCATCCGCACCTGGGAGCGCGGCGCCGGCCTCACCAAGGCCTGCGGCTCGGCCGCTTGCGCCGCCGTGGTCGCTGCGGCCCGCACCAGGCGCACCGGCCGCAGCGTCTCGCTGCTGGCGCCCGGCGGCGGCAAGCTCAATGTCGAATGGCGCCACGACGATCACGTCATCCTGACCGGTGCTGCCGAATGGGAATTTTCCGGCAGCTTCGACCCCTCGACCGGCGCCTGGGCCCGCGACACCGAAAGCGCCGCCTGATGTCCGCCCTTGGAAAAGGCTTGGAATCCCAAGCCTCCACCACGACAGGTGTCGACGTCGTCACCTTCGGCTGCCGCCTCAATACCTATGAATCGGAAGTGATGCGCCGCGAAGCCGAAAACGCCGGCCTGGGCGCGCTTCAGGGCGGTGCCGTCATCTTCAACACCTGCGCCGTCACGGCGGAAGCGGTGCGCCAGGCCAAGCAGGCGATCCGCAAGGCGCGCCGCGAGAACCCTTCAGCGCGCATCATCGTCACCGGCTGCGCGGCGCAGACCGAGCCGCAGAATTTCGCCGCCATGGACGAGGTCGACCTCGTGCTCGGCAATGAGGAGAAGCTGAAGGCCAACTCCTATCGCGCGCTGCCCGATTTCGGCGTCAACGATACCGAGAAGGCGCGCGTCAACGACATTTTTTCGGTGCGCGAGACGGCAAGCCACATGGTCGATGCCATCGAGGGCCGGGCGCGCGCCTTCGTGCAGGTGCAGAATGGCTGCGACCATCGCTGCACCTTCTGCATCATCCCTTACGGCCGCGGCAATTCGCGCTCCGTGCCGATGGGCGCCGTGGTCGAGCAGGTCAAGCGTCTGGCCGGCAACGGCTATGCCGAGATCGTTTTGACCGGCGTCGACATGACCAGTTTCGGCGCCGACCTGCCGGGCGCGCCAAAACTGGGAAAACTGGTGAAGACGATCCTTCGCCAGGTGCCGGATGTGAAGCGGCTGAGATTGTCCTCGATCGATTCAATCGAGGCCGACGACGACCTGCTGGACGCGATCGCCACCGAGCCGAGGCTGATGCCGCATCTGCACCTGTCGCTGCAATCGGGCGACGACATGATCCTGAAGCGCATGAAGCGTCGTCATTTGCGCGAGCAGTCGATCCGCTTTTGCGAGGACGTGCGCAAGCTGCGTCCCGGCATCGTCTTTGGCGCCGACATCATCGCCGGCTTCCCGACCGAAACCGAGGACATGTTTAAGAATTCGGAGAAGATCGTCGAGGAATGCGGCCTGACGCATCTCCACGTCTTCCCGTTCTCGCCGCGCGAGGGCACGCCCGCCGCGCGCATGCCGCAAGTCCGCCGCGAGGTGGTGAAGGCGCGCGCCGCAAGGCTGCGCGCCGCCGGCGAGGCCGCCTATCGCCGGCACCTGTCGTCGCTGCCGGGCACGCGGCAATCGATCCTCATCGAGCGCGACGGGCTCGGCCGCACCGAAGGGTTTACGCTGGCCGCGATCGACACGGGCGCGCCCGGCGAGATCGTCGATGCCACCATCACCGGCCATGATGGCGCCCGACTGATTGCGGCGCCCTCTGCCGCGCAAGCCGCCTGAGACTGCGAGACGCATGGCTGGTTTCTTCAAGAAGATATTTTCGTTCGGCAAGAAAGAAGTTGTCGAGGAGCGCGTCGACGAGACGGCCCCTTTGCCGCCGATACAATGGGACGCGCTGGACACGCTGAAGACCGAGGCCGAGGAGGCCGCGCCGGAGGTTTCGGCGCGTGAGCAGGAGCCTGCATCCTACCCTCCCCTCGATGGGGAGGGTCGCCACCAATTAGCGGGGCGGGGTGACAGCGCCGACGTGCGTCACCCTCGAGCTGCGCTCGGGACCTCCCCCATCGGGGGGGAGGTAGAGCCCACCCCTCAACCGGTCCCTGAAGAGCCGAAGCCCGAACCTGCTCCGACCATTCCGCCTGCGCCCGAGCCGATCGTTCCCTCCAAGCCGGAACCGTTGCCGCAGCCCGAGCCAGAAGAAGAGCCGCAACCGGCGCCCGAGAAGCCGGAGCCGCCGAGCCCTGAGGAAGTGCCGCCGGTACAACCCGAGCCTTTACCCGCGCCGGCGCCCGAACCTGCTCCGCAGGAAGTGCCCGCACCTCCGCCGGCCCAGCCGGACATCGAGCCTTCGCGTCCGGAACCGCAGCCTGAGCAGCCACCGGTCGAAGTGCCGACGCCGCCTGCCGAAGCCCCGGTCGAGCCGCCGGCGCCCATCGAGGTTCCGCCAGCGGCGCCGCCTCCCATCGAGCCATCCTCGCAAGCCGGCGCCGCCCCTCATCCGCCTGCCGGCATCTTCTCCCCGTATAGGGACGGGGAGAAGGACGAAGCTGCATCGCCCCACCCTCCCCATGATGGGGAGGGTCGCCACGAAGTGGCGGGGCGGGGTGATGGAGTTGACGCGGGTCACCTCCACCCCCGAGCTGCGCTCGGGACCTTCCCCATCGAAGGGGGGGTGGAGTCCGCGCCCGTTCCGCAGCTTGCCCCCGCCGCCGGCAAGGTGACGGTCTCAAAAAGGGTCGAGCAGAAAGCCGAGCCGCAAAAGGCGCCGGAGCCGGCGCCGCGGCGCTCCTGGTTCCAGCGCATGCGCGAAGGGCTTGCCCGCTCCTCGCGCGAGCTCACCGGCAACATCGCCGGCGTCTTCACCAAGCGAAAGCTGGACGAGGACACGCTGCAGGACCTGGAGGACGTGCTGATCCGCGCCGATCTCGGCGTAGAGACCGCGCTTCGCGTCACCGATTCGCTTGCCTCCAGCCGCTATGGCCGTGACGTCTCCGACGCGGAAGTCCGCGCCGTGATGGCGGCGGAGGTGGAGAAGGTGCTGACGCCGGTCGCAAGACCGCTCGAGCTCGATCTCAGCCACAAGCCGCATGTCATCCTGGTCGTCGGCGTCAACGGCACCGGCAAGACCACCACCATCGGCAAGCTTGCCGCCAAGCTCACCGATGGCGGCCTGAAGGTGATGCTGGCAGCCGGCGACACGTTCCGCGCCGCCGCGATCGAGCAGCTTAAGATCTGGGGCGAGCGCACGAAATCGCCCGTCGTCGCCTCCAAGCTCGGCGCCGATGCGGCGGGCCTCGCCTATGACGCCTTCGAGAAAGCCAAGGAGGCCGGCTCCGACGTGCTGATCATCGACACGGCCGGCCGCCTGCAGAACAAGACCGAGCTGATGGCCGAGCTGGAAAAGATCGTGCGCGTGCTGGGCAAGCTCGATCCCGAAGCGCCGCACACGGTGCTGCAGACGGTCGACGCCACCACCGGCCAGAATGCGCTGAACCAGGTCGAGATCTTCCGCAACGTCGCCGGCGTCAACGGGCTGGTGATGACCAAGCTGGACGGCACGGCGCGCGGCGGTATTCTGGTGGCGATAGCCGCCAAGCACCGGCTGCCGGTCTATTTCATCGGCGTCGGCGAGCAGGTCGACGACCTCGAACCGTTTTCCGCCAGCGAGTTTGCGAGAGCGATCGCCGGCGTCGCCTGAACCAAGGCGTGATCTTGAAAGGCCGCCTGCTTTTCGGCCAGATCATGCGCAAGAAGGACTTTTATGAACATCCTCGAACGCGACCCGTCCGATCCACGCTGCAAGCCGATGAATCCCGGCTTGAAGTTCCTGCTCGAGCTTGGCCCTGGCCTGGTGTTCTTCTTCACCACCATTCGCGGCGAGTGGCTGGCCGAGAAATTCCCGGTGCTCGCCCATCTCGGAGAGCCGATCCTGATCGCCACCGCCTTCTTCATGGTCGCGACGGCGCTTTCGCTCGGCGTCTCCTGGCTGCTGACGCGCAGCCTGCCGCTGATGCCGCTGGTCTCGGCGATCGTCGTGTTCGTCTTCGGCGCGCTGGCGCTTTACCTGCAGGACAAGACCTTCGCCTTCATGAAGCCGACGATCATCAATTCGCTGTTCGGCGTCACATTGCTCGGCGGGCTGCTGTTCGGCCGCTCGCTGCTCGGCTACGTCTTCGATTCCGCCTTCCAGCTCGATGCCGAAGGCTGGCGCAAGCTGACCTTCCGCTGGGGGCTGTTCTTCCTGTTCCTCGCCGTGCTCAATGAGGTCGTGTGGCGCAACTTTTCCGAGGCGACCTGGCTTTATTTTAAGGTCTGGGGCACGATCCCGATCACTTTGCTGTTCACCTTCAGCCAGATGCCGCTGATCATGCGCCACTCGCTGGAGGAAAAAGCCAAGGAAGAGAAGGCCGGGAATTAAAGCAATTCCAGGAAAAGAGTGCAGCGGTTTCCGTCCGGAATTGCGCCAGAATGAGGGGCAGCATGGAATTCCTCACCACGCATGACGAGCTGAGGACGATCTACAAGACGCCCCGGCCGACTGACGGCTCTATCCGCAAGGAACTCAAGGCCCTCGACGGCCATTGCCGATCCTTCATCGGCAAGAGCCCCTTCGTGCTGATCGGCTCCTCCGACGGCGCCGGCAATGCCGACGTGACGCCGAAAGGCGACAAGCCCGGCTTCACCGCCATCCTCGACAACGCCACCATCGCCATTCCCGACCGTCCAGGCAACAACCGGCTGGACACGCTGGAAAACATCATCCGCAACCCATCGGTCGGACTGCTCTTCCTCATTCCCGGCATGAACGAGACGCTACGCGTCAATGGCGACGCCCGCATCACTGTCGACCCGACCTTGCGCGAACGGCTGGCCGTCGACGGCAAGGAGCCGCAGAGCGTGATCCTGGTGACGGTCAAGGCCGCCTATATGCACTGCGCCAAGGCCTTCATGCGCTCCGATCTGTGGAAGCCGGAGACCTGGTACGACCGCGCGACCCTGCCGACCCTCGGCCAGATCATCCGCGACCAGTTGGCGCTCAGCGAAAGCGCCGGCGAGATCGACCGCGAGCTGGACGACGATTACCGCCAGACCATGTGGTAGGCTGCCGGACGACTCAACCCTTCGTCCGGCTCTCCCTTGATCGAGATCATCGCCATATCGGGCAGCCTGCGCGCCGCCTCGACCAACTCGGCCCTGGTCACGGCGCTGGCCGCCAACGCGCCCGCGGGCTGCCGTGTCCAGGTCTATGATGGCCTAGGCCGGCTGCCGATCTTCAACCCCGACGACGAGGGCGAGCGCACGCCGCCCGAAGCGGCAAAGTTGATCGAGATGATCACCCGCGCCGACGGCTTCATCGTCTCCTGCCCGGAATATGCGCATGGCGTGCCGGGCGGCATGAAGAATGCGCTCGACTGGCTGGTCTCGCGCGACGCCGCCGTCGGCAAGCCGGCGATGCTGGTCCACGCCTCGCCCCGCTCGCTCTATGCGCGGGCAGCGCTTGCCGAGGTCATGCGGACGATGTCGTTCGCGATGTATGAGGAGACGGCGCTGGAGATCGCGCTGCTGGGCAAGAAGCCGGCCGAGGTGGAGGCTATTTTGGCAGACCCGGCGAACCGAAGGGCGATGCGTGGAGCGATCGAGGCTTTCGTAGGGTTTATTGGCGGACGATGAGTGGCGCGTCTTCCCCTTCTCCCCTTGTGGGAGAAGGTGGATCGGCGCGCAGCGCCGAGACGGATGAGGGGTGTTCCAGCGAAGTGAGCCGTTGGGGCCTCGTCGCTGGACGAACGGCGTCGCCAGGCTGGAACACCCCTCATCCGACCTCGCTTCGCGAGGCCACCTTCTCCCACAAGGGGAGAAGGAAGAGCCCTACCCCTTCCGCCGCGTCTCGACATCGGTCTTGCCGACATACCAGTCGCGGGCATTGACCTCCTCGAACACCACCCAGACGTCGTCGTTGCCGAGCCCGGTGGCGTCCATGATGGCCGCAGTCACCTTCTTGGCGATGTCAGCCTTCTTGCCGGCCGGATCGGCGGCGATCACTTCCTTGACGATGCGGATGTTGACGAACGGCATTTTTCTCTCCCGCTGATATGCCTCGCTGTCAGTACGTCTTAGCCCCGTTCACCATGAGCCGCACCATGTAGAGCGAGGTGGTGCCGGCGATGTAGAGGCAGTTGAGTTTGTTGCCGCCGAACACGCAGTTGGCGGTCACTTCCGGCACCTTCACCTTGCCGATCAGCGTGCCGTCCGGGTCGTAGCAATGGATACCGTCGGCGGCACTTGTCCAGATGCGTCCGTCCGCATCGAGCCGGAAGCCGTCGAACAGGCCGGCGGTGCAGTCGGCGAACACCTTGCCGCCGGAAACCTTCTTACCGTGCTTGCCGACATTGAAGACGCGCATATGCGCCGGATTCTTCTCGCCATGCGTGCGGCCGGTGTCGACGACATAGAGCAGGCTTTCGTCGAGCGAGAAGGCGAGCCCGTTCGGCCGCACCATGTCGGTGATGACCGCCTCGACATCGCCGGTCTCGGGATCGACGCGATAGACATTGCAGGCGCCGATCTCGCTTTCGGCCTTGTCGCCCTCATAGTCGGTGTCAATGCCGTAGCTCGGATCGGTGAACCAGATCGAGCCGTCGGAGCGCACCACCACGTCGTTGGGCGAGTTCAGCCGCTTGCCTTTCCATTTGTCGGCGATGGTAGTGACCGAGCCGTCGAACTCCGTCCGGCTGACGCGGCGGCCGGAATGCTCGCAGGTCACCAGCCGGCCCTGCCGGTCGACCGTGTTGCCGTTGGAATTGCCGGACGGCTGGCGGAACACGCTGACGCTGCCGTCGGTTTCGTCATAGCGCAGCATGCGGTTGTTTGGAATATCCGACCAGACGACATAGCGGCCGGCGGCGAACCAGGCCGGTCCTTCTGCCCAGCGGCATCCGGTGAACAGCTTCTCCACCTGCGCGCTGCCGTTGAACAGGCGCGCGAAGCGCGGATCGAGAATTTCGTAATAGTCTGCGGCCGCCATCAATTTCCTCCCGGCATCAGGTGACGCGCGGATCAAGCCAGCCCGCAGCCGTTCTGGCAAGACGGCACGCCAGCAATTTGTATGACAAAAACGGATGAGAACTGCGTAAAGCCGCACGACCCTGCATGGCCGCGCGCCAAACGCAGGGCCTGTTAGCGCGCAATTAACCGGCTATGCGCTGGCTGCAATGGTGCATTGCAACATCTTTCTTTTGCAATGCATCATTCCTATGTCATGCTGGCAATCGTCAGGGAGGAATAACGAAGAAGGAACCCTGTCATGTTCGACAATCTTGTCTCCCGCGCCCGCGCCACCATGGCCAAGCGCCGTCACTACAACCGCCTCGTCGCCGAAATCGAGAACCTGTCCAGCCGCGATCTCGCCGATCTGCGCGCCGACCGTTCCGAGATGCTCTACCAGATCCACAAGCAGATCTACGGCTGAGCGGCAGGCCGATCGTTCGGCCACTTCGTCATTCTCGGGCTTGACCCGAGAATCCATTCCGCGATTTCCAAGCGTCGCAGCGATGCAGAACGCGCGCTGCGCAAGCGCCGAAATCCAGGCCGCCGCGCTCCTCGATTGGCGTCACGGAATGATTCCTCTGCGCCGCGTCGCTTCGCTCGTTGCTTCGCCCTAGAATGACGACGCAAGTATCCGTCTTGACCTGGCGCCGCCGCGCTAACCCGGCGCCGCCAGCGCTTTCTCGATCTGCGGCAACAGCAACGCTCTCACGGAGTCGGGCGTCAGTGGCCCGACATGCTTGTAGGCAATCTTGCCGTCCTTGCCGATAACGAAGGTTTCCGGCACGCCGTAGACGCCCCAGTCGATCGCCGCGCGTCCGGCCGGATCGACGCCGATCGCTTGGTAGGGATTGCCGAGATCGCCAAGGAAGCGGCGGGCGTTTTCCGGCTGGTCCTTGTAGTTCAGCGCGGCGAGCGTGAAGCGCTTGTCCCGCGACAGGCCGAGCAGCACCGGATGCTCCTCGCGGCACGGCGCGCACCAGGACGCGAACACGTTGACCAGCGTCACCTTGCCGGCAAAGTCTTTTGACGCGAGTCCCGGCAGGCTCGTCCCTTCGAGCGGCGGCAAGTCGGTCCGTGGCGCCGGCAGGCCGATCAGCGCCGAGGGGATTTCCGAGGTGTCGCGGCCCGAGAGAAGTTGCGACAGGAACAGCCCCGCCAACCCCAGGAACACCAAGAGCGGCAGAAGCACGAACAGGCGGCGGCGCGGCGCTTCGGTTTCGAGGCTCATGGTCTGGCGGCCTTGTCGGAGCGCCGCCGCACACCGGCTGCTTCCAGAGCCGCGAGTTCGCGCTTGCGCGCCCGCTGGTCGAGCAGGATCCAGCCGATCAGTCCGGCCAGCACAACGGCGGTGATGGCATAGGCGGCAGTGACGAACAGGGCGTGCGCGCTCATAGCGACCGCTCCCTGCTCATAGCCATGTCAACCGTTCCGATCATGTCTTTCCATAACCTTGCACCAGCCGGTCCGCAATTTGCCGCGGTGCCGCAGTGAGGCAACGTCTTCGTCGCCTCAATCCGTCCCATGCCGCAGCGCCAGCGCCGCCGCCAGGGGACCGAGCACCGCAAGAAACAGCGTCAGCGCGGCAAGAATGAGGAAAGGCTGCAGGAACGGCGCCGGATCGGCAACGGCGCCATAGCTTGCCGAAACGCCGAAGATCAGCACCGGAATGGTGAGCGGCAGCACCAGCACCGAAATCAGCAATCCGCCGCGCGGCAGCGCCACCGCCACCGCGGCGCCCGCCGCGCCGATGAAGGTGATGGCCGGCGTGCCGACGAGCAACGTGAGCGCCGTGGCGCCGATGCCCAGCGGCGCCATATTCATGAACAGGCCGAGCAGAGGTGCCGCGACCACCAGCGGCAGCACGCTGCCCGTCCAGTGCGCCAGGCATTTCGTCAGCACCGTCAGCGCCAGCATGTGGCGGTCGTTGTTCAGCACCAGGAGATCCAGCGAGCCGTCCTCGCGGTCGGCCTGGAACAGCCGGTCGAGCCCGAGCAGGCAGGCAAGCAGCGCAGCGATCCACAGGATGGCCGGGCCGATGCGCGACAGGAGGTTGAGATCGGGACCGACGCCGAACGGGATGGTGACGATCACGGCGAGGAAAAAAATCACGCCGATCAGTGCCCCGCCACCGGCACGGATGGAAAGGCGCATGTCGCGGAGGAAGAGGGCTAGCATGATTTGAGATGCCCGCGCCCAGGCCCCCCTCTCTGGCCTGCCGGCCATCTCCCCCTCAAGGGGGGAGATTGGATGTCGCCTCGGCTTTCGCCAATCTCCAGCGTAGCAAGGCAAATGGGGCGCCTGAGCTGCTGATCTCCCCCCGTGAGGGGGAGATGCCCGGCAGGGCAGAGGGGGGGGCCGTAGAGCACCGGCATCAATGGCCTACCCTCATTTGCAATTCCTTCGCCCCCTCCAACCCCAATGGCAGATGCGTCGCCGCTACCACGATCCCTCCATCCGCCAGATGCCTCCGCATCAGCCCCGCGAACCGCTCCTCCGAGGCCTTGTCCAACCCCGCCGTCGGCTCGTCGAGCAGCCAGACCGGCCGCCGGCTGACCAGGAGCTTTGCGATCGACGCGCGTCGCCTCTGCCCCGTCGACAGATAGCCGAAGGGCAGATGCCCGAGCCCGCCGAGCGCCACCGTCTCCAGCGCCTCTTCGAGGTCCAGCCCCGGTTCGCCCTGGAAGGCGCGCCAGAAGCCGAGATTCTCCTCGACGCTGAGCGCCGTCTTCATCGCGTTGAGGTGGCCGAGATAGTGCGAGGCCGAGGCGACCGTCGGGAAAGCCTCGCCGCCGCCCTCGACAAGCACCTTGCCTCCGGCGGCCGGCAGCAGCCCGGCGACGATTCTCAGCAGCGTCGATTTGCCCGCGCCGTTCGGCCCGGTGACGATAAGCGCCTCGCCTTTTTCCCGCGCGAAGCTGATGTTGGAGAAAACCGTCTCGCCGCCGCGCTCGCCGCCCAGATTTTCGGCGATCAGCCGCATTCTTGCCCGTCCCGAAAGCACCGTTTCGCGGCGCTCGCCGCCTCACGCAAATTCGTCTTTCGACTGTCTAGAACTATTCCGGGAAATTCTCTATATGCGGTTCATCCGTGCCAGCGGTCGGCGCGGGATCAGAATTAGCGCCGAACCAGCGCACGCGCCGCCTTGAACGGCTCGGGTTGCTTGGGAGCGGACAGCGGAAATGGCCGTACCCGCACCTTTGCGCGTGATTGCATGCCAACGGCGTCCGTTCCCTTTCAGGCTGAACAGACAAGGACGGATCGCCGTGACGAAATCCCTCGACAGTTTCAATTGCCGCCGCACCCTGACCGCAGGTGGCGCGGACTATCTTTATTTCGACCTCGTTGAGGCCGAGAAGAACGGCCTCACCGGCATCGCCCGGCTGCCTTATTCGATGAAGGTGCTGCTGGAGAACCTGCTGCGCAACGAGGATGGCCGCTCGGTTACCAGGGAATCAATCCAGGCGGTCGCCGCCTGGCTGACCGACAAGGGCACCGCCGGCGTCGAGATCGCCTATCGCCCGGCCCGCGTGCTGATGCAGGATTTCACCGGCGTTCCGGCGGTCGTCGACCTCGCCGCCATGCGCGACGGCATCAAGGCGCTCGGCGGCGACCCGGAAAAGATCAATCCACTGGTGCCGGTCGATCTCGTCATCGACCACTCCGTCATCGTCGACGAGTTCGGCACGCCGATGGCCTTCGCGCGCAATGTCGAGCTGGAATATGAGCGCAACGAAGAGCGATACAAATTCCTCAAATGGGGCCAGCAGGCCTTCCGCAATTTCCGGGTCGTGCCGCCCGGCACCGGCATCTGCCACCAGGTCAACCTCGAATATCTCGGCCAGGTCGTGTGGACCAATTCGGAGGACGGCGAAACGGTCGCCTATCCCGACACCTGCGTCGGCACCGATTCGCACACCACCATGATCAACGGCCTCGGCGTGTTGGGCTGGGGCGTCGGCGGCATCGAGGCCGAGGCCGCGATGCTCGGCCAGCCGGTCTCCATGCTTTTGCCCGAGGTCATCGGCTTCCGCCTCACCGGCAGGCTCAAGGAAGGCGTCACCGCCACCGACCTCGTGCTCACCGTCACCCAGATGCTGCGCAAGAAGGGTGTCGTCGGCAAATTCGTCGAATTCTTCGGCCCCGGCCTCTCCAACATGACGCTGGCCGACCGCGCCACCATCGGCAACATGGCGCCCGAATATGGCGCCACCTGCGGCTTCTTCCCGGTCGACTCCGAAACCATCCGCTATCTGACCATGTCCGGCCGTGAGGAAAACCGCATCGCCCTGGTCGAGGCCTACTCCAAGGCGCAAGGCATGTGGCGTGACGCCAGCTCGGCCGACCCGGTCTTCACCGATCTGCTTGAGCTCGACCTCGGCGACGTGGTGCCGTCGATGGCCGGCCCGAAGCGTCCCGAGGGCCGCGTCGCCCTGCAGGACATCCCCGCCGGCTTCGCCAAGGCGATGGAGACCGAATACAAGAAGGCCGCCGAGATCTCGAAGCGCTACGCCGTCGAGGGCACCGATCACGATCTCGGCCATGGCGACGTCGTCATCGCCGCCATCACCTCCTGCACCAACACCTCTAACCCGAGCGTGCTGATCGGCGCCGGCCTCTTGGCCCGCAACGCCAACCGGCGCGGCCTGAAGCAGAAGCCCTGGGTGAAGACCTCGCTGGCGCCAGGCAGCCAGGTGGTGGCCGAATATCTCGAAAAGTCCGGCCTGCAGAAGGAACTCGATCAGATCGGCTTCAATCTGGTCGGCTTCGGCTGCACCACCTGCATCGGCAATTCCGGCCCGCTGCCGGCGCCGATCTCGAAGACCATCAACGACAAGGGCCTGATCGCCGCCGCGGTCTTGTCCGGCAACCGCAACTTCGAAGGCCGCGTCTCGCCGGACGTGCAGGCGAACTACCTCGCCTCGCCGCCGCTGGTCGTGGCACATGCGCTGGCCGGCACGGTGACCAGGGATTTGACGACCGAGCCGCTCGAAGGCAGCGACGGCAAGCCGGTCTATCTCAAGGACATCTGGCCGACCTCGGCCGAGATCCAGGAGTTCATCGAGAAGAACGTCACCCGCGAGCTGTTCGCCCGCAAATATGCCGACGTCTTCAAGGGCGACGCCTATTGGCAGAAGGTCAAGGTACCGGAAGGCCAGACTTACGCCTGGGACGACCACTCGACCTATGTGCAGAACCCGCCCTATTTCGCCGGCATGGGCCGCGCCTTCGGCAAGATCGGCGACATCAAGGGCGCGCGGGTGCTCGGTCTCTTCGGTGACAAGATCACCACCGACCACATCTCGCCGGCCGGTTCGATCAAGGCCGCTTCGCCGGCCGGCAAGTATCTCACCGAGCATGGCGTCGGCGTCGCCGACTTCAACCAGTACGGCACGCGGCGCGGCAATCATGAGGTGATGATGCGCGGCACCTTCGCCAACATCCGCATCCGCAACCACATGCTAGGCGAGAACGGCCGCGAAGGCGGCTACACGATCCACTATCCTTCGAAGGAGGAGATGTCGATCTACGACGCCGCCATGAAATACAAGCAGGAAGGCGTGCCGCTGGTGATCTTCGCCGGCGTCGAATACGGCAACGGCTCCTCGCGCGACTGGGCGGCCAAGGGAACGAATCTCCTTGGTGTCCGCGCCGTCATCGCCCAGTCCTTCGAGCGCATCCACCGCTCCAATCTGGTCGGCATGGGCGTCATCCCCTTTGTCTTCGAGGACGGCACCTCATGGGCCTCGCTCAATTTGAAGGGCGACGAGCTGGTCGAGATCGACGGCCTGGACACGATCAAGCCGCGCCAGAAGATGGTCGCCAAAATAACCTTCGGCGACGGCACGGTGAAGAACGTGCCGATCATCTGTCGCATCGATACGCTGGATGAGCTCGACTACTTCAAGAACGGCGGCATCTTGCAATACGTGCTGCGCGACTTGGCTGCTTAAGAAGGGAATAAGGCAGTAGGGCAGCAAGGGAGTAGGGAAGGATATTCCTACTGCCCTACTGCCCTACTGCCCTACTGCCCTACTGCCCTCGCTTTCCCAAACCTCGCCGTCGCGGCCAGCAGCACTGCCAGCATCAGGCCGTTGAAGACGTGCCAGAGGAAGTGCGTGCCGAGCGGGAAGCTGGCGCAGACCAGCGGGTCGATCATGCGGCAGATGACGGAGACGACGAAGATCGCTGATCCGGTCAGATTGTACCAGCCGGCCCGGTTGCCGGTGGCTGACACCCACGCCCCGAAGAAGGCGAGCGCCAGGAAGGGCGGCAGGTAGCCCGTCGTGCCGTTCGAGGCCTGGCGCAGCCAGTCCGGCACGGCATAGGTGATCAGGCCGGCAACGATATAGAAGGCGGCGAAGACGAGGATCGCCTTGCCCCAGTCCATGCCCAGGAAACGCCGCAGGTTGAACAGTGTATAGGCCAGGGTGAAGCCGGCGATCGGAAAGATGTCGGCCCAGATCGTGCCTTTGCTGGCGAAGGTGTGGAACAAGGTCGAGCCGATGCCGATCGCCACTACCCACCAGGCCAGCATTTCGGCGAAGGTACCGGTCTTGTAGCGCCGCACCTGCCACACGCCCCATAGTCCCGCGGCAATGAAAGCCACGTTGGTCAAAGCATTGGCCGGCTCCGCCCTAAGTTCAGGCCCCGTCCGTTCGCAATAGAGATCGAATGGGGTCAGGAGAGTTTGCCACATGGTGAGGATGCTGCCCCCGAATCGAACCGCGCCTTGAAATGCAATCGCCCCTCCTATTGCGCGCTTACCTGCGGCTGCAACAGCAAAAATTTCACCGCAACGTGACTTCCCGTTGACTGGCGCTTCTGCCACATGTTTTAGCAATCAGAACAAGGCCGGCGTCACCGGTGGGAATTGGAAAAGTCATGGCATTTCGAGGACGATTGCGGCTTGCGGCAGTAGCGCTGGCCCTTACGGCGTTGGGCGGCGTGGCCCTGGCAGCCGAGCCTGAGAAGGCCGTGACCGGCAAGCTTCAGACCGACAAGCCTTTGGGCGTGGTCGAACTGTTCACCAGCCAGGGCTGCAGTTCCTGTCCGCCGGCCGACGAGTTCTTCGCCGAGCTCGCCGGGAAGGACGACATCATCGCCCTCGCTTACCACGTCAATTACTGGGACTATCTCGGCTGGCAGGACACGCTGAGCAACAAGGAAAACACCGAGCGCCAATATGACTATATGCGCGCCTTCGGCAGCCGCTCGGTCTACACGCCGCAAGCCGTCATCAATGGCCGCAGCCATGTCAACGGCGCCAACCGCAAGGAAGTCGATGGCGCCTTGGCCCGCATGGACAGGACCGGCGAGGGCATGCGGGTAGGCATCAAGGTGAGCCGCACCAGCGACCGCGTCATGATCGACGCGGGCGACGCTGGCAACGGCCCGACCGACGCCCATGTGGTGATCGTCTATTTCGATCCGCCGCAGATGGTGAAGATCGGCCAGGGCGAGAACAGCGGCCGCAGCCTGACCTACTGGAACGCCGTTTCCGACATCCAGACCGCCGGCATGTGGCACGGCAAGGCGCAGCGTTACGAATTGCCGATGACCGAGATCGCCAAGAAGGGCGGCTGCGCGGTGCTGCTGCAGTCGGTCGGCAAGGACGGCATGCCCGGCCCGATCCTCGGCGCCGCCTTTATCCGCAAGCCCGACCGGCTTTAGCTCCCCCACGTCCCTTCTCCCCTTGTGGGGTGAGCAGCCGGTTCGCGAAGCGAATTCATCGTGCCGGTGGCACGATGAAAGGCCGGCGAACGCCGGGACGCTGCGAAGCAGCGGGGACCCGGCCGGGGGTGTCGCCGAAGGCGACGGATGAGGGTGCTCCAGCTCGGCAAAAACGGCTGTACAGGGAGGGGCGCGACGGCAGGCAAGGCCAGCGTCTCACTCCGCTGGAACACCCCTCATCCGTCCCGGCGCTGCGCGCCGATCCACCTTCTCCCGCAAGAGGAGAAGGAAAATAAAAAACCGGCGTCAGCTTGCTTCTGACGCCGGTCATTTAGGTTTTGGGATCGTCGCACCTGATTTTCCAAGGAAAACCGAGGTTGGTTCGATCCGACGCTGACCCGTGGGCGGGGGGCTTGGGGTTTACGAGCCGGTGCCGGACCGAACCGTCTCAGGCAACAACCGTAAATTCGTCGGACATTGGGGCATGAGCGCGGATTATTTGTGGCGGCAATGTGGCGGAGCATCACCAATTCCAACATGTGTTTCGCAAACGTGACTGGACGTTTTGGAAACCGCGCGACCCACGTGTGTTCGGCCGGCCCTGCAATTCCATCGTGCCCTTGCAATTCCCTTATGAAAGCGCGAACCTTGGCCGGCGCATGATTCAATCGAAGGATCGAGGCATGACCGATCACCGCAGCGGGACGGAGGATGGGGAAGCATCCGGAATATTGATCCCGTTGCATGAGGCGCGCAATGCCCGCCTCGATCAGCCGGTGCGATTCGACCGGCGAGAGCTCGATCAGATCCTGAGGCTTTACGGACGCATGGTGGCGGCCAATGAATGGCGCGACTATGCGATCGACCATCTCACGGATCGCGCTGTCTTTTCCGTCTTCCGCCGGGCCAGCGAAGTGCCGCTGTTCCAGATCGTCAAGGACCCGAAGCTGGCGCGCCGGCAAGGCGCTTTCGCCGTGATCGCGGCAGGTGGCCGCATCCTCAAGCGCGGCCAGGAACTCGGCCGCGTGCT
This sequence comes from Mesorhizobium sp. CA4, assembly GCF_020165075.1. Taxonomy (NCBI): domain Bacteria; kingdom Pseudomonadati; phylum Pseudomonadota; class Alphaproteobacteria; order Hyphomicrobiales; family Phyllobacteriaceae; genus Mesorhizobium; species Mesorhizobium sp. CA4. Next base: position 11,601 of record NZ_JAIUHK010000053.1, on the reverse strand, counting down.
CGGCGTGTTCGATGCCAAGCTGAAGCTCGTCGAGGCCTGAGGGATTGAAGAACTGAGGAACTGAGGAAAAAAGCCGGGGCTCCAGCAGGCCGTGAGCGCCTCTTCCTCAGTTCCTCAGTTCTTCAGTTCTTCAGTTCCTCAATTCTTCATTTCCTCTTGAGCCCGGAACCTCCGTTCCGGCAGCGAATCCGGATCCGGCGGCAGCGCCGCGCCGCCGTTCAGCGACAGCTGCATGAACACCGTGTCCAGCCAGCGTCCATGCTTGTAGCCAGAGCCTTCCAGCCGCCCGGAATGGCGGAAGCCGAGCTTCTCGTGCAGCCGCACCGAAGCGCTGTCCGCATGGCCGTCGCCGATCACCGCAATGATCTGGCGGAAGCCCGCCGCGCGCGCCGCCTCGATCAGCGCCTGCATCAGCAGCGAGCCCACGCCCTGTCCCTTGGCTTCCGGCGCGACATAGACCGAATCCTCAATGACGAATCGGTAGGCCGGGCGCGGCCGGAACGGCCCGGCATAGGCATAGCCGAGCACGGCGCCGTTCTTCTCGGCCACGAGATACGGAAAGCCGCCGGCCGCCAGAGCGTCGAATCGGTTGCCCATTTCGGCGCGGCTGGGCGGCTCCAACTCGTAGCTCGCTGTGCCATGCGTGACCGCATCGGCATAGATCTCCGTGATTCGGTCCAGGTTGGCCGCGGTGGCGGGTCTGATGGCAACAGTGCTCATAATTTGTGCAGTTCTCTTTCCTGCCTCGATAACAGCAAAGGACTGCGCAAAAAGAAAGGGCGGCCGTTGGGCCGCCCTTCGCAAAGTCTATGGTCCAGCGGGACCGGCAACTGCCCTTAGCGGCGGTCGCCCATGAACTGCAGCAGGAACATGAACAGGTTGATGAAGTCGAGATAGAGGCGCAGCGCGCCCATGATCGCCTTGCGGCCGGCAACGTCGGCGACGTCGCCCTCGAAATACATCTCCTTGATCTTCTGCGTGTCGTAGGCGGTCAGGCCCGCGAAGACCAGCACGCCGATCGCCGAGATGGCGAAGGCGAGCGCCGACGACTGCAGGAAGATGTTGATCAGCATCGCGATCAGCAGGCCGATCACGCCCATGATTAGGAACGAGCCGAACGCCGACAGGTCGCGCCTTGTCGTGTAGCCGTAGAGCGACAGACCGCCGAAGGCCGCGGCCGTGGCGAAGAAGGTCTGGGTGATGCTGGTGCCGGTGTAGACGAGGAAGATCGTCGACAGCGACAGGCCGACAAGGCCGGCATAGACCCAGAACGTGGCCTGCGCCGCCGCCACGCTCATCGACTGGATGCGGAACGACAGGAACATCACCGCCGCGAGCGGCGCCAGGATGACGACCCAGCGGAACGCGCTTGCATAGATGAGCTGGCCGAAGGCGGTCAGCTGGCCGTCGCCCGTGACGGCGAGCTGGAAGGCGCCCCAGGCGGCAAGGCCGGTGATCAGAAGGCCAAGCCCCATGAGGTTATAGACTTTGATCATATAGGCGCGCAGGCCCTGATCGATATCGACGCGCGCGCCGGGGGCGGCGGACGTCTGGTAGTTGCGAATGGGATCAGCCATTGGAAATCCTCTGTTGCTTCTGCCCCGTCCGGTGACAGGTCCTTTCTGGATGACCCGTTGGGACCAGGCGCCGCTGGCGGAGCTCCAGCATGCCTGCGCAAAATATGAGCGTTCTCGACGTCAAGAACAAGACGGTAACGAGCGGTAACGCTTTGTAAGAAAGCAAAAGGCCGGTTTTCGCCGCTTCCGGCCGCCTTTCTTACAAAAATTTAACCGGGCTCACAAAGATTTAACCGGGTGAACGCCCGGAAACCTCCCGGTCAGAGGTTGCGCAGCACCGGCGCCGCCTTGTGGCCGAGCACCCGCCAGGTGCCGGCAAGGCCGATACCGACGGTGACTGTCAGCGAAACCAGGATAGTCGCCACCGCCACTTCCGGCATGAAATGCGACGGCAGCGTCATGATATGCGCGACCACGAACCAGGCGGCGATGCCGCCGGCGGCAAGCGCGAACAGTGCGGTCGCAAGGCCGATCAACGCATATTCCAGCGAGAAAGCGGTAATCAGCGTCCGGCGCGTTGCGCCGAGCGTCTTCAGCACCACAGCGTCGTGGATGCGCGCCCGGTTGCCGGCGGCCAAAGCGCCGGAGAGCACCAGCACCGAGGCGATCAGCGCCACGCCGGCGGCGGCGCGGATCGCCGTGCCCAGCTGCGCGACCAGTCGGTTGATGATGTCGAGCGCGTCCTTGACGCGAACCGTCGTCACCGCGGGAAAGGCGCGGGTAACGGCATTGAGCAGCCTTGCATCGTCGGCCGTGGTGGCTTGTTTGTCGGTCAATGTCGCCAGCCAGCCATGCGGCGCCCCGGCAAAGGTGTTGGGCGAGAACACCATGACGAAATTGATGCCCATCGTCTCCCACTCGACCTGGCGGAAATTGGCGATCTTGGCCGTGACGTTGCGGCCGAGCACGTTGACGGTCACGGTGTCGCCAAGCTTCAGCCCGATCGCCTTGCCCTCCTCGGCCGAAAACGACACCAGCGGCTCGCCGGAATAATCCTGCGGCCACCACGCGCCTTCGGTCAGCGTCGCGTTGTCCGGCTGCTTGGCGTCATAGGTCAGGCCGCGGTCGCCTCGCAGCACCCAGGCGCCGTCGGCTGGGATCTTCAGCTTGTCGACATCGACGCCGTTGAGCGCCATGATGCGGCCGCGCAGCATCGGCACCTTGACCAGCGTGCCTCGCGGCGACTCCCTGCCGACAAGGCTGGCGAAGGCATCGACGTCGCTGCTCTGGATGTCGACGAAGAAGAAGTTCGGCGCCCGCTCCGGCAGGCTGCCGGAGATCTGCCGCCGCAGATTCCCGTCGATCAGCGCTAGCGTCACCAAGAGCGTCAGCCCAAGGCCGAGCGACAGCACCACCGAGGGCGTCAGCGCGCCCGGACGATGGATGTTGCCGAGCGCCAGCCGCAGCGACACGGAACGCGCGCGCCGGCTCTTTTTCGCCGCCCATTGCACCAGCACCGCCACCAGCCGCAGCACCAGGAAGGCAAAGACCGTGGCGCCGACGAAGATCGAGGCGATGCGGTGGTCGTTGGCCGAGAGGATCGCCAGCGCCGCCAGCGCGATGACGATTGCCAGCGCCGCACCCGCATATGGCAGGCGAGGCAAACCGCGGCTCTCGAATCCCATTTCGCGGAACAGCGCCGTCGCCGGCACGTCGCGGGCACGGCCGAGCGGCAAAAGCGCGAAGGCCAGCGTCACCAGCAGGCCGAAGAATGCGGCAAGAGCGAGCGCGCCTGGGTAGAAGCCGCCTTGCGCCGGCACGGGGATGACGGATTGCAGAAGCGCGCTCGCCACGAACGGCATCACGGCCCCAAGGATGAGCCCGAGCACGATGCCTAAGCCTGCGATCAACAGGATCTGCACCAGATAGACGGTGAAGACGAAGCCGCCCGAAGCACCGAGGCTCTTGAAGGTGGCAATGACGCCGCGCTTGCCGTCGAGATAGGCGCGCACGGCGTTCGCCACGCCGACGCCGCCGACCACCAGCGCCGTCAACCCGACGAGCGTCAGGAATTGCGAGAATCGCTCGATATTGGCGGAGAGCGCGGGGGCGGCGTTGCTGCGCGTGCGGATCGACCAGCCGGCCTGCGGGAAATCCTTCGCGGCTTGAGCCTGGATATCCTTGATCCGCGCCTCGGACGTGCCGTCGGGCAGCCGCACCTTATAGGCATTCTCGACCAAGCTGCCTGGCTGCACCAGGCCGGATGCGGCGAGGCCCTGGCGCGAAATCATCAGCCGCGGCGCGAAACCGAAACCGTCCGAGACCGCATCCGGCTCGCTGACCAACCGCGCCCGCAACTCGAAAATGGCGCTGCCGAGGTTCAACCTGTCGCCGATGTGAAGATTGAGCCGGTCGAACAAAAGGTCGGGCGCGGCGGCGCCGAACACGCCGGACTTTTCACCGAACAATTGCTCCTTCGGCAGCGCCGGATCGGTTTCCAGCGCGCCGTAGAGCGGATAGGCGTCGTCGACGGCCTTGGCCTCGACCAGCGCCTGGTCCGAGCCGTCCTCCAGCCGCGCCATCGAGCGCATGCCGGAATTGAGCGAAACCGTGCCGAGGCTCCGGACGAAGCCGAGCTCGGCGTCCGAAGCGCTGCGCTGGTTGATCTGGAAGCGCAAATCGCCGCCAAGCAGCGTCTGGCCTTGATCGGCGACGCCGGCGGAGATCGCCTGCGCCACCGAATTGACGCCGCCGATCGCCGCGACGCCCAGCGCAATGCAGGCCAGGAAGATCATGAAGCCGGACAGGCCGCCGCGCATCTCGCGCAGCGAGAAGCGGATGGCGAGCTTCAATGTCCGCGTCAAGCCGGCACCTTCGCCAGCTGGGGCGCGTCCTCGACTCGCCCCGAGCGCATCGAAATCTGGCGCGCGCAACGCCCGGCAAGCGCCGGATCATGCGTGACCAGCACCAGCGTCATGCCGCGTTCCGCCGCCTTGGCGAAGAGAAGATCGGCGATCTGCTTTCCCGTCGCCTGGTCGAGATTGCCGGTCGGCTCGTCGGCGATGAGGATGCGCGGCGACGGCGCCAATGCCCGCGCGATCGCCACGCGCTGCTGCTCACCGCCGGAAAGCTCGCCCGGATAATGCGTCACGCGGTCGCTCAGGCCGACCGCCGCGAGTTCACGCGCGGCCACCCCGAACGGATCGGCATGGCCGGCAAGCTCGAGCGGCACCGCGACATTTTCCAGCGCCGTCATGTTGGGGATGAGATGGAAGGATTGGAACACGATGCCGATGTTTCGCCCCCGAAACGAAGCCATCTGGTCCTCGCTTTTGTCGTTGATCAGCTCGCCGGCGATCCGGACCGTGCCCGAATCGACCCTTTCCAGGCCGGCAAGCACCATCAGCAGCGTGGACTTGCCGGAACCGGACGGGCCGACAATGCCGGTGGCTTGCCCGGCCGCGACGTCGAGGCTGACGTTCTTCAGCACGTGGACGGAGGACGCGCCCTCGCCGAGCGTCAGCGATACGTCCCTCAGCGCGATGACGGCTTCTGTCACAATGAAAGTGCCCTATATGTGAAAAAAAGGAGACGGTCTGTGTCTCCTTCCTTGGGTTGTTTCGGTCATATGGGGCTCGCCGCATGGCATTCAAACACCGTTCTGCCGCAGTCCTCATCCTTTTCCTCGCGCTTTGCGGCGCCATTTCGCCGGCGCGCGCCGTCACCTTTACCATCGTCGGCTTCGGCGACAGCCTGATGGCGGGCTTCAACCTTGGCCCCGGCCAGGGTTTCACCGACAGGCTGCAAGCGGCATTGAAGGCGAAGGGCCTCAATGTCGCCGTGGCCAATGCCGGCGTGTCGGGCGACACGTCGAGCGGCGGGCTGGCGCGGCTCGACTGGTCGGTGCCGGACGGCACAAGGCTGGTGATCCTCGAGCTCGGCGCCAACGACATGCTGCGCGGCCTTTCGCCCGAGATCGCCGAGAAGAATCTCGACGCCATGCTCGGCAAGCTGAAGCAGCGCAACATTCCGGTGCTTCTGGCCGGCATGCGCGCCGCGCCCAATCTCGGCGCCGACTACCAGAAGGCCTTCGACGCCATCTATCCGCGGCTTGCCGAAAAATACCGTGTCCCGCTCTATCCGTTCTTTCTCGACGGCGTCGCCGGCCATCCCGACCGCCAGCTCGATGACGGCCTGCACCCCAATCCCAAGGGGGTCGATGTCATGGTCGAGCGCATCCTTCCCGTGGTCGAGAAGGCGATCGCCGACAATGGTGGCCCGTCATGAGGGGGTGGACCGTCATGAGGGCGGGCCGCCAATTCCGGAACGCCACCGCTTTCCGCTGGGGAAACCCTGTGGACAACAAACCGCTTGCCCCGCGCTTATATCGATGATTCGCTAGGGCCGAGAGTTTCGATTCGAGGACAGGAGGCTTCACATGCCACGTCTTTTCACCGCCCTCGAAATTCCGCGTGATGCCGCACTCTCTTTGTCCCTGCTCCGCGGCGGGCTGCCCGGAGCGCGCTGGATCGATGTCGAAAACTACCATCTGACGCTGCGTTTCATCGGCGATGTCGAGGGCCATGTCGCCGACGAGATCGCCAACGCCCTCGACAGGGTCGACCGCCCCTCTTTCCAGATGACGCTCTCCGGCGTCGGCGCCTTCGGCGGCAAGAAGCCGCATGCGGTGTGGGCCGGCGTGTCGGCCTCGCCGGACCTGACGGCGCTGCAGGGCGAGATCGACCGCATCTGCCAGCGGCTCGGCCTGCCGGCCGATCCGCGCAAGTTCTCGCCGCATGTAACCCTGGCGCGCCTGCGCAATGGGAGCCCGCTTGATGTCGCGCAATATCTTTCGGCGCGCGGCAATTTCGCGGCATTGCCCTTCCGTGTCGGCCGCTTCGTCCTCATGTCGTCGCGTGATTCGGTCGGCGGCGGCCCCTACATCGTCGAGGAGGCGTGGCCGCTGGTCGGCGAAACGCTGGCCTCGAGCCGCTTCGCCAGCGCTTCCGACGCCTCGCGGATCATGCGGTAGATCGAGGCGAAGGCCTCGGCGCCGTCGTAATAGGGATCGGGAACGTCCTCGGCCTTTCCCGCGGCAAAATCCAGATAGAGATGGATGCGGTCGCGCGCGGCCTGCGGCGCCAGCGCTTTGAGGTCGCGCACATTCGCCCGGCCCATGCCGAGGATCAGGTCGAAGCGCGAAAAATCCCCCGGCAGCACCTTGCAGATGTTGCCGAGGCAAAACGAACAGAATGGATTTTATGGGCTTTGCGCTCATCGATCCGGCGCTATGGTTGGATCACTTCCGACTAGCACAGGGACCGGACATGAACAGGGAAAAACTCAGCAAGGAAGCGATCGCCGCCGCGCTTGCGGAACTCGACGGCTGGTCGCTTGCCGTCGACGGCGCTTCGATCAAGCGCAGCTTCGTCTTCAAGAACTTCTCCGAGGCCTTCGCCTTCATGACCCGCGTGGCGCTGGCGGCCGAAAAGATGGACCACCACCCGGATTGGTCGAATGTCTACAAGACCGTCGAAGTGACGCTGAACACGCACGACGCCGGCGGCGTGACGGCGCTGGATATCGAGTTGGCAAAGCGGATGAACCGGTATTTCGGCTGAACTCTTGTAGCAGCCTCCCGCTTTCACCACATTTTCCCGCGGCGGGCTGGTGCAACGATGCGCATGGCCGCTAAGGAGCGGCTGATGACGCAACGTACCGGTTTCGATTTCTTCGGCTTCGGCGACAAGCTCGCCGGCGAAGGCGAGGTCCGCGAAAAATTCTGGCGCACCGCCAAGAAGGCGGCGCGGCAGATTCCGTTCATGGACGAAGTTGTTGCCGCCTATTACTGCGCCATGGACAGGGACACGCCGCTGCGCGCCAAGGCCACCCTGCTCGGCGCGCTCGGCTATTTCGTCCTGCCGTTCGATTTCATTCCCGATTTCGTCGTCGGCCTCGGCTACACCGACGACCTCGCCGTGCTGACTGCCGCAATCACCGCCGTCAGCGCCCACATCACGCCTGCCCACAGGCAGGCCGCCAGGGATGCGTTGGCCGACAAGAGCTGACTTACGCCCGCAAATCAGCGCGTTCGAAAAGACAAACTCTTGCCGTTTTCGTGGCCTCCAACTCCGCGCCGGGACAACGCGCCGACAACCACAGGCGGCGGCGCGATGGTGGCGGTTTCCTGGGGTGAGCTCCTTTTCTTCGAGGACAATTCACCGTTTGGTAACCCTGATTAAATCAAAATGAAGCGACGGCAGGACGCCACGCGGCCCGCCTCCGCACCATTTGGAATACGGGAAGAACGATGCGCGGATTGATTGCTACAATTTCCGGCCTGGTCCTGGCGGCCAGCTTCGCAGTGCCGGCGCTGGCTCAGCAGGCGACGAAGATCGGCCAGCACAATGCCTGGGGCACCTACAGCTATCAGTCGAAGGCAGGCAAGGTCTGCTATGTGCTCACCGTGCCCACCGACAAGCAGCCCCCCTCGCTCGATCACGGCGACATGTTCTTCTTCGTCAGCCAGCGTCCGGGACAGCAGGTTTCCTACGAGCCGCAGTTCATCGCCGGCTACAATTTCCAGGAAGGCTCGAAGGCCACCGTCACCATCGACAAGAAGACCTTCTCGATGTTCACCCGCGGCAAGTCGGCTTGGGTCGAGAACGCCGCCGAGGAGCCGGTGCTGATCGCCGCCATGAAGACCGGCTCCGACATGAAGGTGCAGGCCAAGTCCGGCCGCGGCAACCCCACCTCCTATGTCTTCTCGCTGAAGGGCATCTCGGCCGCGCTGGCCTCCATCGCCAAGTGCAAATAGGCCAAGCCGACATCCGGATTTGACGCAAAGGCCGGGCCGCCAGGTCCGGCCCTTTGCATTCGGCTTTGTCCTTGCGTCGGCGCTGGTCGATTCCGCGCGCCGGCGATCGCCTGCGGCTATGTTCAAAAAATTGCGTGGCGAACGGAATAGTTTCCGGCCGAGACCGGTAGATGGGGCAAAAGAGGGAGAACGCTCTTTGAAGTGGCCGTCATCTGCACGGCCACGTCGAAACAGGGAGCGGCGGCAAGCACTGGGGACGAGCGTCTTTCAGGGCTTGCAGTCGGGAGGAGCACGCTCCCATCCGGCCCAGCGGTTGCCTGTCCCCTGTCCCTGACCGCTGGGCCGTCTTTCACGCCGGCTCCGGCCGGGCAGCGCAGGCAAGATAGGCCCGGCTTGCGCCAATCCGGCTTGAAGCGGGCGACATGAGACGGGCGGCATGAGATGGGATGAAACCGAAGTTCGACGTCATACCGCATCTGGAGGATCTGTGGCGTTACGGCAGGGTGCTCACCGGCAATGATTCCGACGCCGATGACCTGGTGCAGGAAGCTCTCGCCCGTGCGCTCTCGATGGCCGGCAGCTACGATCCCTCCCGGCCGCTGCTGCCCTGGCTGATCAGGATTGTCCGCAACACCTTCTTCACCGGCGCCAGCCGTGCCGATGCCGACAGGCGGCGCCTCGCATCGATCGCCGACCTGTCGGATGCGGCCTTGCCGCCGCCGCAGGAGCACAGCGCCGAGTTGTCCAACGTCACCAGGGCCCTCGCCCGCATGCCGACCGACCAAGCCGAAATACTGCATCTCGTCGGCGTCCTGGGCTTCACTTATGCCGAGGCGGCCGACCTGCTGGGCGTGCCGACGGGAACCGTGATGTCCCGCCTCAGCCGGGCTCGCACGGCCTTGAAGAACAACATGGAAGATATGGACAGCGCAGCCGCCCGTCACTTGAAGATCATTGGAGGGCGTGATGTGGCCCGATAATCGCGTTTCCGAACAGGATATCGGCCGTTTGCTGGATGGCGAGCTGTCGCCGTCGCAGCGATCCGAGCTGCAGGCCCGGCTTGCCCGCGAGCCCGAGCTGGCGGCGGCGGTGTTTGCCCACGCGCAACGCATGGAAGCGCTGCGCGATTCCCAGCCCCGGCGATTGTTCCCGCCCGGCGCGACCGTCGAAAAGGCGAGACAGCTGGAACAGGCGCTTCGCCGCAGGCGGATGTTCGCGATGCTCAGGCTTCAGGCCGCCGCTGTCGCCCTGGTCGCGATCGGGTGGTCGGCCAACTCGCTGACCGTTCCGCTTCGCCAGGGCGGCAGGACAGCCGACGAAACCTTCATCCTGGCCGCGCGGGATGCGCTGCGCGTCGCGCAGCTCAATGCGGGTCCCGAAAAGGGCGTCGAGCTCAAGCAGGACAAGATCCAGCGGCTGGTTGGCGCCGTCAACGTCAGCATGCCGACGCTGCCCTCCGCATGGGTGGTCAAGGATGTCCAGGTGCAGCCTTGGGACGGGCAGCAGAGCCTGGTGGTGACGGCGGATACGCCGAGCGTCGGGCGTATCACGCTTGTCGCCGCTCCGATGAACGGCGAGGGCGCCGTTCCGCCGACGCCCGCCACCGACGGCCGCGTGCCGACGGTCTATTGGCAGTCCGGGGGCACGGCCTACGCGCTGATGGGATCGGCCGCACCGGATCGGCTCGAGGTGGAAGCAAAGCAGATCGAGGTCGCCACGCGTCGCGGCGTTGCGCCGAAGATAAGAGGCTGATCGTGGCCGCCGGTCGCAGAAGGGAAAAGAATGCGCCCGATGTTGGAGTTCAAAGCCCGCCCCTGCCGCATGCTGTCGGATGGGTCCACACGATGAACGTCCAGTCCTTCGAAAGGAGATACTATCCGTCCACCTGTCCGGTTTGCGCCGGCGTGTCCCTGGAAGCCGAGGTCACCCTGCGCAAGGTGGAATTCCAGTGTGCCGCCTGCGGGGCATTCGAGATCACCTCGGCGGCTCGGAACGCGATGAAGGGCTTGTCACGGGAGCACCGTCAATTGTGGCTGTCGCAAGCGCGGCTGCGGGCTTCGACCGTCCCGCTGATCGCCTGCGCGAACGAGACGCCGCCGTAGGTCACCGGCTCCGCCGGTGACCTGGGAACTTGACCCGGGAAGCGCTGCGCGCGGGCGTTTCCCAACGGCCCGGCATCTCGGCTTGGGGTTGCCGGGCCGTTTTCACGAAAAGAGGAAATAAACCGGTCCGATTCTGAGGCCCATCATGAAGCCCGCTCGCATGGAGACGATCCGTACCGCGCTTCGCGAGTGGCTGGCGATGCGTGGAGCCGCGCGCTTCCCTCCCCACGAAGGCGCGCCATATGGCTATGTGACGCCGGACCGTTTCTGCTGACCGGATCGCGGTTCGAGTTATCGGCGAGCAGCCATGCCCCAGGAACATCCCTCTGACCGGTCCAGTCTGGAACTTTACGAGCCGATCGATATCCTGAAACCCGTCGCTCCCGATCTGTGGATCGTGGACGGGCCACGAATCGGCTTTGGCGTCGGACCGTTTGAATTTCCCTTCACCACTCGCATGACGGTCATACGGCTTCGCAATGGCGACCTGATCCTGCATTCGCCCGTGGCGCTGACGCCCGCGCTCCGGTCCGCGGTCGAGCTTTTGGGGCCGGTCCGCTTCCTGGTTGCGCCGAATTCCCTTCACTGCTGGTGGCTTCCCGACTGGAAAGCAGCCATCCCCAAGGCGGAGGTTCTCGCCGTGCGCGGCCTGCGGGAGCGGGCGAAGCGTCCGATAACGGTGGACCGGTTGCTGGTAGGACGCGGCTCGCCTTGGCCCGCCGAAGTCGACCTTTTGGTCGTGCGCAGCGGCGTCCCCACCGAAGCCGTTCTGTTTCACCGCGCCACGCGAACGCTGGTCCTCACCGACCTGATCGAGAACTTCGAGCCAGGCCGGATTCACAGTTGGTTTCTGAGGCTTCTCGTCAGGCTCGCCGGCGCGGCCGATCCGGACGGCAAGGCGCCCATCGACATGCGGCTGAGCTTCTTTCGCCGTCGCCGGGCTCTGCGGGCGGCCGTTCACCAGATGCTCGCCTGGCATCCGGGAACGCGTCATAATTGCCCATGGGCGGTGGTATGACAGAGACGGCGCCGACGAACTCAGGCGCGCGTTCCGTTGGGTCTTGTGACGACCGCCCACCTTCGAAGCTGCTAGACGTCATGTTCCGAGGCGGAGATCGGTGGCCCGCCCTTTCGTGCGATTAAAAGACGAGGGTTGCTCGGATGG